>JAYVLH010000054.1:0-2531 GCA_043759555.1 Sulfuricurvum sp.
ACCAGATTTTCAAAAATATCCTTTTTATAAAGAAGCAATTTATGCCCTCTCTGTTAAGCTGTCTAATAGCGGCGAACCGTTAGAGCGACGCTATAAGAGTGCGGTTATTCGTTCTATTATTAGTAATACAAAGGGAAGCTTTTTTAAATTTAGCGTAGATGAACCTTCTTTGGTTAATATTTTGGAAACCGAAATTGATGCGATTATCACCCCACATCCGTACACTAGCGTTTACTGTATGCCGCTTGGCGGTAATAAAGCTCATATCGAAGCAAACTGCGAAGCAGTGATTGAGTTTTGTAAACGACGGGGATTCATTTACTCAGATCGCCTTCATATTCGTATTTGGGATCAAAATCATGGGGTATAATGTTGTTAAACATTAAGGAGTAGAAGTTATGGGGATTTGGTACGATAAAGAAGCTTATCAATTACTCAAAAAATGCTCCGATCTTAAAGACCTCACTGAATGGAATGAATATCGTAAAGCTACTAGTTATACTCCTGTAAATCTTCGTTTTGTTAATTTAAGTAGTTTTTATTTGCGAAATGCAGAATTACAAAGTGTAGATTTACGTGGAGCTTCTTTTATAGATTCAGATTTTAATTATGCAGATGTTAAAAATGCAAATATTTCTTCAGCTATTTTTTTGAAGTTGTGTTTTTTGAGTTTTATTGTTGGTTTTGGAATGGCTTGGGTATATATTTCTTTGGATAAATTTTGGATAAATTTTATAGTAGATGTTAGTGTTATCGGTGCAGTTGCAGGGGCTATATTCCTCGTCAGTATAATTGCAAATATACGCGCGGATATTTTTGGTAATATGATTAATATAATGATCAGTTTAGCTATCATTGTCTCTTCTTTAGTTATAGGAGTAATTGCAAAGATTATTAATAATGCTGGCATATTAGCAATAGACAATTACATGACAAATGTATTCAATAATTTATCACTTATTAGTGCTAGTACCATTATATTGAATATAGTTGCTATTACGCTTACCTTACTAACTGTTCTCGTTATGATTTTAGGTAGTAAAGAACATGAAAAACCAATCAGTTTAGCGAAAAATCCTGACAAAGTTATAGGATTTCGTAAAAAGCATTTTCAAAACAAGCCGACTAATATTGCAGAAGAGCTTCAAAAAGAAGCGTCTGAACTAGGCAAAGAAATAGCAATGTCACAAGATGATAAAGAAAAGCAAAAACTATTATTTAGACAACAAGAATTAGATGAAAAAATTGATTTTTTTACAAAACAAGAAATAGATGCGCGTATACAACAAACACGAATTGAAAATGTAATTAATGAACTTCAATCACCATATATTTACATTCATCAAACAATTAATAGTATTCAATGGCATAATCGTATTTTTTATTCGGCGATTTTTGCACTATTAATACTCTTTATTTATGCAATAACTCATGGGTATATAGATCAAAGAGTTGTGAGCTTTACATCTCTTTTTCTCAAAGAGACTCAACCAGGTTTCGGAACAATTTTTGGTGTAATACTTTTTTATGGCACACCTATTTTACTTGGCATTTCATTGATTATTTATTTTATCACGCAGATTAATAAGAATATTGAGAAGATTACGGAGCTTCAAGAACAAGAACGTAATATCAAACAGATTGCATCAACGATCAAAGCAAAAGCTCAGATTGGTATGAGCGATGAAGAATTCGTCAAAGAGACGAAAAATCTGATTCAAAAATATCAAGAAGGTATGATGGCAGGAATGTTTACTAAAGAGAAAATAATGGATAAAGAAGATAAATCTTCTTTATCGACATATAGAGAAAAGTTGATAGCTAATGGCATATCGAAATTGTTAATGCAGGCATTGAAAAAATGAATACATCCAATTTACCTATCGAACAAATACGAGAAAAAATTTACCGTATTCGTAATATCGAGGTGATACTGGATTCTGATTTAGCCGAGCTTTATGGGGTAGAAACTAAATATATTAACCAAGCCGTTTCACGAAATACTGAAAGATTTCCGAAGGACTTTGTTTTTGAGCTCTCACACGATGAGTGGAACAACTTGAAGTCACAAAATGTGACCTCAAGTTGGGGAGGTCGCAGAACTATCCCTAAAGTCTTTAGTGAGCAGGGTGTTTATATGCTGGCAACGGTGCTAAAGAGTCAAAGGGCGGCTGATGTTACTATCGCTATCATGCGAACGTTTACAAAGATGCGTCATTATGCTATTGAGTATAGCGATCTAGCAAAACAGATTCATGAACTCCGACAAGAAGTGGTCGCTAATAAAGAGTGGACAAAAGAGAGACTTTCTGCCATTTCCGATGCGGTTATTATGATCGAAGACTCTATGGGGTCGTTAGAAGAGACGGTTATAGATATTAAATCGGCAAGTGAAGTCGAAAGAATTGGATTTTTGAGAGGAGAAAAAGATTAATGATTATCCGCAAACTTTTTAAATTTGAAAATGCCCATATTGTTCGAGGATGTTCCACACAACGATGTCGTGCGTCCCTTCATGGTCACTCATACAA
>JAYVLH010000055.1:0-13830 GCA_043759555.1 Sulfuricurvum sp.
CCCGTCAGTGAATTTGATACCCGTCTTTTTACACATGAAATCCCTTCTCCCGGATTTCCCCCTTCTCATCCCCTGATCCAAAGTGCATGCCATCTCATCAGCGAATACGATTTGTTTGCCCCGAAAATGCCTTTTTCTATCTGGATTAGCGGAACGAACGGTAAAACGACGACTACCCAAATGGTAGAACATTTACTCACTGACAAAGGAGCCATCAGCGGCGGAAATATTGGGACTCCCTTAGCTGCTATGTCACCTGATGCACCTATATGGATTTTAGAAACCAGCTCATTTAGTATGCACTACAATGAAATCGCGCGTCCCAATATCTATGCTCTTCTTCCCGTAACACCCGATCATGTAAGCTGGCATGGCAGTATGGAGGCGTATTTCGATGCCAAACTCAAACCTCTGTCGCAAATGAAAGAGGGGGAAGCCATTATCTTGCCGAAGATGTTTGCGGATGTTCCTACGAACGGGTTCAAAATACTGTATGAAAATGAAAAAGATTTAGCGAAATATTTTGGATTTGATGCGAGTAAAATCAAGTTTAAAGGGGCATTTTTAATGGATGCCATGATCGCGATGGGGATTGATAAAATCCTCTACGATCGTGTTGATTACGACAAGATCAATGCCTTTATTCTCGATCCTCACCGTCAAGAGGAATTTCGTGATTCCAAAAACCGTCTTTGGATCAATGACTCCAAAGCCACCAATATTGATGCTACTCTCGCAGCATTGCGTACATACAGTGCCTACCCTATTCATCTGATCCTCGGTGGTGATGACAAAGGTGTTGAGTTGGAAGAACTTTTTATCCCTCTCAAAAAATATGAGCTTACCGTTTATGCCATCGGTGCTAATGCCAAACGATTAGAAGCACTCTGCAAACAATACGATATTCCTTGCATCCTTTGCAATACAATCGATGTCGCGGTCAAAGAAATCGATAAAAAACACAACCGAAATACCATCGCCATGCTTTCACCTGCAGCGGCAAGTTTGGACCAATTTACATCATACGCACAGCGCGGAAATCTATTCAAAGAACTGGCACAAGCAATAAAATAATGATTAAGTTTATTTTTAAGCTTGTATGGCTATACTTGCACTCCACAAAACGTGGCTAATTAGCTCAGTCGGTAGAGCAGTAGACTGAAAATCTGCGTGTCCTTGGTTCGATTCCGAGATTAGCCACCATAACCTCTTCAAAAGTCCTATTATAGGGTGTTTGGAGAGGTTTTCTTCGTTAAATACCTATACAAATTCTCCACTTAACCACAAAGTTAGACATAAAACACCTCTATAAGAATTCCTACGGATATTATTACCTAAATATCAGGGTCAAAGATAAAGTCTTTAAGTTCTCATTGAAGACACAAGAGCATTATTGCTCAATCGAAAGACGGAATAAAATATTATCTTCCCTAAATACCTCAAATACAATCGAACACGATAAAATTACTCTTTGACGAATGGGCGGAAGTGGTCGAAAGTTGTCCCAAAAAGGAATTAGACAAGAATGGTTATCTACTTTTTCAGCAAACTTTACAAAAAATAGAAAGTTTGGGCCAATTGGGAAGAAGCCAAAATGTCAAGCTGGTCATACAGACCCAACGTGGGGGGACAGAAATCATATCCTCAAAATTACGGGGGAATTTACAAAGTCGGATATTATTAAGGGTCGATAATAACGATGCTGTCAAAATGTGTTTAGGGTCATTGGACTATCTGGAAAAGTTGGGGAATATAGACCCCCTATCTTTCCCTTATGATCGGTTTGTCTTTTTAGATAGTAGTTCCGAAACGGGTTTAAAAATTCGATACGGTCAAGGGGCTTATATTGAAGTGACTGAATATTTAATAACATTGAACCGGCAAGTATAAAATGCTATAATAGTCCGAATTTAAGACAAAAAGGACATTTTCCATGAGTAAGGAACATCAAAAAGAAATTGGACAAAATGAACCCAATGCAAAAAATCATGACGATTTTTCATTAGTTCCTTTTGTTGTACTTGGAATTATCATTTATGTTCTTTATATAACAATAAGGGGAATATTCCGTAAATTAACATATAAATCCGATAACATACCAAGCAATATTCAACTTCCTATTTTTACGACAGAAAATATTGGAAAAAATTATCTTGCTTTGGGTATGGTTAAAAGCACCTCCCATAATGAAGCACAGGGGATGATAGACTTACAGCGACAAGCTATTGCTATGAATGCCGATGCAATTGTAGGTATCCAAATGAACATCAGCAATAATGTTTCAGGTAATGTTAGTAGTAGTCTTTTTAGTGGAAAACACACTTCGGGTAAAACAACGACAGCAACAACTTATCACTATACGGGAACAGCTGTAAAATTCAACGAAAGTTCGAATAATGAATAACTCAATTTTAGAATATCAACTAAAAGATATTCAACAAAAGATTCTAAATAGTTCCAGTCGATATAAGTGTGTGAAACTATGGAAACATAATCATTTTGATATTGGTGATATTTTAATCCTACAAAAATTTGATATTATTGATAAACCTGATTTTTCTTCAACCGAAGATTTAAAAGGATTTGAAGTCAGCTTAAACATTGAATACCCAAACTCTACTATTTCTATTTCTAATAGCATGACTAATACCTTTTTCCCTATTAATGACTGGAAATATTTGGAAAGCTGTTTAAAAGAAATATAAAAATGATTATTGGTTCGATTGTTAAATCATCAATCGAACTAAGTATTAAATCAGCAAAAAGCATTATGATGTTATTTAACCACAAACTTTACCACATTAGAAAGGTGAAAGATGATACAAAATCCCTATTTTACTGGGTTCTTTAATGACTATGTGTCTAATAATCACGGTACTAAAAATTCCGAGATTACCACCTTCATTTTAAAATAATTATTCATTTAGTAATCATCAATTAAAGTCTAATCCACTCGTACAATATCCTGTTTTTCAAATACCCTTTTATACAATTATGCAAAAACATCCAACAACAAGATTAACTAGATATAATTATAAATATGTCGTTACAGACAAATAAAATAAACACGAGGAAATCATCATGAGCTCACACAAAGATCATTCACATTTAGAAAGAATCAAAGAGGCTATTCAAAAATCTGAACATCTAAGCGATGAAGATAAGTCACAATCCGTAAAGCACCTCGAAGAGTGGATTTTAGAAGACAAGGCTGAGGGAATATTTTATCAAGAACTGATAGAGCTGACAAGCGGCGTTAAACCAATACTCGCAGAGTTAGGACTCATTTGATTTTTGATGAACTATTCCAGTGCACTTCTTATTGTCTTTGAAAGCTTAGGAACAGTGTAGTTTTTTGTCAGATTCTAGACCAATGACCTGTTTAACCTTCCAAAAGCCTCGTTTATTCTGTTCCGAGAGCTATCAATATCACCTTTGATTTGCTCCCAAGAATCTTCCATGTCTTCATTCAGCTCCATTATTTTAGTCATCATGTCGCTAGCCATCTTCTCTAGTCCTTCGAGAGAGTCAAGACGCTCTACATCCGAAAAACCTCTTATTTTTGCTTTAAGCTCAACTAATTTTTCCCGTATATGATCCAACTCGGTTTCAATTTCCTGTTTGTATGTTTCTATTGTGCTCATAATATTTCTCCTGTATTAATTGAGGTAGCCATAAACTTACCAAAGGGTCTGACCCCTATTGTTCTATTGAACCATAATGATAAAATATTAGTATATCTTCGGATGTTTGAAATTGCATATTCTTGTATCTAATGAGGCGAATCGATCCAAAGATCGATTCAGCGTGATAATCACATGTTTTAAAAAACATCGAGTATGTTATATGACGAAACATAACAACAAGTCATTTTTATTTATTTACGCAGTTTTAATTCAATACGACGATTCAGCATTTATCCTTTTGTGTTAAATCTAACTTTTAATTTTTGACGTGGCGTCATTGAACGCTGTTTTTACCGATTCCCACGCTAATTCCACATGGCTTTTCATCGATTCATACATCTCATCTGTCGCTTTGATCAAATCGGAGAGTTTGACTTTCCCCTCATCGATTTTCTTTTCAAGCTTAACGATTTGTTTGTTCATCTCGATCTGCGCATCGGCGCTGGCCATAGAAGCGTTTGCTTTGAGTTTAATAATCTCTGATTTCCAGAGCTCAACCTCTGCCTCTTTTTTTTGTTGATAAAGTTTTTTATCGTTCGTAATATTTCCTTTTTTTGCTCTTTAGAGCACTCATCGTCCCTGAATCACACGGATAAGGATAACAATGATAGCAATCACGAGCAGCAAGTGAATAAATCCACCTAATGTGTAACTAGTGACCAAGCCTAATGCCCATAAAACCAATAAGATTACCGCTATTGTCCACAGCATATCTTTCTCCTTTTGTATATTATTCAATGGTCATTTTATTAACGACATTATTAACGCCATCAACATCTTCGGCAAGCTTTGTGACCAAATCACGTTCAGCGTCATTTTTAGCTTGACCGCTCAGGGTGACTAGCCCATTGTTAGTGGTAACACTGGTGCGGATTGCTCCGGTAGATTTGTGCATCATCAATGTCATTTTTACCTGAGCAGTGATCGAAGCATCATCGATTTTATTACCTATGGTTTTAGAAGGTTTCGCCATTGTCATTTCGTTCTTTACCTCTTTTACCCCTTCAACTTCTTTTGTGTATTCAGTCGTAAGTTCTTTTTGGGCTTGACTTTGCGCTTTACCTTTGAGAGTGACAACTCCATTTTTTACCGATACTGCTGTTTTACTGGCTCTTACATTATTGTGAAATAAAAGGGCTGTTTCAATTTTCATCTTAAGCCACGTATCGGACTTATCGTTTTTAATGACGATATTATTGTCAACACTTTTGACTCCCGGCAGCGCTTCAACGGTATCCTGTGCCATCGGTTTATGTGCTTCGTCTAAAACATCTCCCGATAAGGTTACGACTCCGTCTTTAGAGTTGATAGCAATATGCTCGTCTTTGAGATAGGTTTTATACACATATGTTTTTTTAAACGACGATTCGATTTTATCATCTGTAGTCGATGCTATCAAGGGAATACTCGTAGCTAGAAAAACAGCGGCTGCCATCGCAATATTCATTGCCGTAGAAGGCATCTCTTTTTGAGGGATTATTTGATTTTTGAAGCTTTGAGCGGAGTTTTTTTTCATGAAATTCATAGTATTTCCTTCACATTGTTTAAAGCCTATCAGAGAGCTACTCATTCTATTTTAGAACACCGTTTATACCGTTCTATCACGTGTCTTCATGACACCATTTGTATAGGATTTACTACAATTATCAAACACAATTCCTTAAGTGTGTCCTAATAGACCCAATTAATTATTAACACTATATAACTTTAATAATTAATTATACATTGAACTAAAATATTAATAATCTATAATTTGAATTTTACTGTTGCCCTTTAAGCGTGAATTGGCGATATTAAATCTTACTGCTTATTATGATTTACCATCCCACAATAAGCCGATTTAGATACAATATCTTATGTATAAAGAAGAACATAAATCACTTTTAGAGTGGTATAAAGGAAATGGTCGTCACGACTTACCTTGGAGACTTACTAATGACCCATACAAGGTGTATGTGAGTGAAATAATGCTCCAACAAACACAGGTTAAAACTGTCCTTGAACGGTTCTATTTTCCCTTTCTCCAAGCATTCCCTACGATGGAAGATTTAGCCCGTGCAAGTCTCGATGATGTCCTAAAAAAATGGGAAGGATTAGGCTACTACACTCGCGCTCGAAATCTTCATGCTGCCGCAAAGCAGTGTAACGGAATACTGCCTACAAATGCCTCCACGCTTCTAGAACTTCCTGGTATCGGCCGTTCAACTGCACATGCTATCAGTGCATTTGCGTACAAAGAGCCTCTTCCCATTTTAGACGCCAATGTCAAACGGATACTGCACCGTTATTTCGCTATCGAGAAGCGTGATGAAAAGCAGCTGTGGGAAGCAGCTTATGATCTTTTTGATTCCGCCCATCCGTTTGACTATAATCAAGCGATGATGGATATCGGTTCACTCGTATGTCTGGCAAAAAATCCGCTCTGTGACGTTTGCCCTTTTGAAAAAGGGTGTGAGGGGAAATTGGAACCAAAAAAATATCCGGAAGCAAAAATTAAAAAAATCAAACCCATTCGCCACAGAACCATTATCGTCACCCGAAAAAATGATAAATTGGCTCTTTTTCAACGTAAAGAACGGTTCTTACATGGACTGTGGGGATTTCCTCAATACGAGAATTATGACACTATTCAAGGAATTTTTTTAGGAAATGTGACACAGCACTACAGTCATTTTACCCTTCAAGCAGATCTGTATATAGGCGAAAATGACGGTATAGACGAAGATCTTGAATGGTTTACAATGGATGAGATTCACACACTCTCTCTCAGCCGCGCAGATCACAAAGTATTAAAGCTTATCGGATAACCATTATCCAGTAATATTTGAACGAGCAACTGAAGTAGCACCTTTTTAATACACAAATCTATGGTTGCTATTTTAGAGAAGTGCACAGCACTAAAAATGCTTCTCCGTAACGCTCAAATTTCACATCCCCTACTCCGCCTACTTGGAGCATCTCTGATTTATTTTGAGGCAGTTTTACTGCCATGTCTTGCAGTGTCTTATCACTAAAGACGACATACGGGGGAACACCTGTACGCTTGGCAATCTCCGTTCTTAAAATACGTAACTGTTCAAAAATAGGCTGATTTTCTCCTGAAGCATAAGAGGATCTTGGTGTTTTTAGATCGCGTTTTTTCTCTTCCAGTCTCTCTTTTCGAATGGTTACCGAGAGGGATTTTTTGATGATTTCCATCCCATATTCGTCCAAGGCAAGGACTCTGAATTCACCCTGTCTAAGAGCTTTTAATTCAAGAAGTCTATCCCCTATAGTGAGCCATACTTGGCGGCTTTTATCTTTTCCTATAGCGTAAACCGAGAGTGTGTTATGACCATTTTGCTCTATTTTTTCATTCACAGAACCCAACAAAATATCCACTACATAATGAAGTCCAAATCGTTGTCCGCTTCGATAAACGCACGAGAGGAGTTTGAGTGCATCTTGGGTGATGTCCATACTTTCTTTATCTGGTTCCAGACAGTTGTCACACCGTATTTTGCACGTATGGGCACTGTCATCAAAATATTCGGCGATAAGTTGATGGCGACAGACTTGCGATGAAGCAAATTTCGCAATTGCTTCGAGTTTTTCAAATGCCAAATTCTTATAGGCAGATTCAGCTTGCGTTTGTATCATCCGTTTTCGGTCTAAAAAATCCGAAGTTGAAAAAAGAAGCAACGTAGAAGCATCCAAACCATCACGACCAGCGCGCCCGATCTCTTGATAATAGTTTTCGATGGTTTTAGGCAGTGACGTATGGACGACAAATCGTATGTTGCTTTTATCGATCCCCATCCCAAAAGCGACGGTAGCGACCACAACTCTAATCTCATCATTTAAAAAGGCATGATAGGTCTCATTTTTTTGAATCGTCGGCAATCCTGCATGATAAGGCTGGGCCGGTATTTTCTGTGCAGAAAGATATTTGGCGAGTTCTTCTGCCTCTTTGCGGGTAAAGGTATAGACGATACCGCTTTCATTGTCGTATTTGGCTAAAAATTCCATCAGCTGTTCACGCCCGTTTCCGCTGCGGTTTCGTGCGGTGATCGTGAGGTTTTCCCTCGACACACATGCTCGTATCAATACGGGGTCATTGAGTCTGAGCTGAGAGAGAATGTCATGCTCTACCAAATGGGTAGCTGTTGCCGTAAATGCCGCTATGGGCACGATTGGAAACAGCTCACGCAAACGATACAGCAAACGATAGTCTTCACGAAACTCATGTCCCCATTCACTGACACAGTGCGCTTCATCAATCACAAAAAAGTTTATCGGCACATTTCGCAAAAATTGAACGAATTCCGGGCTCTTCAACCGCTCCGGTGCGACATACAAAAATTTGAGTTTTGCCCTCGATGCTTTTTGCATCGTTTCTTCTATTTCTTGCACCGTTTGCATCGATGACACCATAGCGGCATCGATCCCAAAAGCCGATAATGCCGTTATTTGATCGTGCATCAAGGCTAATAGAGGTGAAACAACAATCGTCACCCCTTCCATCAACAGCGAAGGGAGCTGGTAGCATAACGATTTTCCAGCACCTGTGGGCAAAATCATCATCACATCGCGACCCGTGACGATAGCGTCAACTGCTTCTTCTTGATACGCACGAAATGCAGAGTGCCCAAAGACACTTTTAAGGACGGTAAGCTTTTTATTTAAGGGCTTGGTAGTGTTTTGGGTCATTATTGCCAACGTTCCTGCAAGATGTGAACATCGCCTCTTTCGCTGTGAATGCTTAACTCCAAATCACAGATATTACACTGCAATCTCATCGATCGCTCACACAATGCCTCGAGTCCATTGGCACTTAAATGGATGACGCTTAGATTTTTGAACCGCTCCAGCGTCGCACTGTTTTGCCGCCACCATGCTTCGGCACTTTTTTGATTAAACGTATATACGATCACTTTACGGCTTCTGCCGCATGCTTTTCGAATACGTTTTTCATCAATTTGACCCAGCTCTATCCACAGCTCAATTTCCCCACCATAGTTTTTTTCCCACAAACTGGGTTCATCTTCCGCCCCGATTCCTTTGGTAAGCAGCAGTCTATCGCCTGCATTAAGGGCAAAAGCAACCAGCCGCATCATGAGCCGCTCAGTCGTTTCGGAGGGATGCTGAGCTAATGTCAGCTCATATGTTTCATAGTAGTTTCGGTCCATATCCGCAATACTTAGCTGTGTTTTGAAAATAGTTGAACCTGTCGCCACAATTACTCCTTTTGAGGCTGATACTATGCCATAGCCTCGCTTTAAAGAGTTTTTAACAATAACAAGCACTTTAGTATCAAGATAAGAGTAATTGCAATATAATGTCATTTTAAGGGAGAAAGTATTGATGCATTTTTCGAAAACCGCCGAATATGCCATTCGAGTTTTGTCCTACTTGCATCGCTATAATTCGAGCTCTCATTCTGTCAATGTTTTGCATCAAGAGCTCCATTTACCTTATAAATATCTTACAAAAATGGTAACCGATTTAGTCAAAAAAGGGCTAGTAAATGCATCACGTGGCCGTGATGGTGGAATCAGTCTTGCTAGAAATGCGAATAATATTACTCTCGGTGATATTCTCGAAGCTATCGGAGAGTCCTTGGATTCCAAACGATGTATTTTAGGATTTGAAAAGTGTGATTCATCTAACCCCTGTACATTGCACGACCAGTGGTCCAAGCCTAAAGAGATGATTGAAACCATGCTCACTACTACTACATTAGATTCACTCATTCATGACAAAGAAGCAAAATTATAATATTGAAAAATATATTTCTACAGTAGTTTTTTCTTGATTCGTTCGACACTCATTGCGACTATGATTAAGGTAATTAATCCAATGATCAGAGGTTCCATTAAATAAACGGAAAGATGCCCCTGTGTCACAATTAAGAAATTGGCCCCTGCAGGAGGATGAATCACTTTAAATCCATGCATGAGCATAATTACCAAACCTAAACCAATTCCGATCGGTAGCCATCCCACAGAGGTATAGGTTAATACGACTGAACCTATCACAGTTGATATGAAGTATCCGCCAAAAATATTCCAGGGATTTGAAAAAGGGCTGTTGGGTGCGCTGAATAACAATACGGCAGTTGCCCCAAAAGGAGCAATCAGCATCATAGTATGGACGCTTTGGGCGATCATTCCAATAAAAGAGAGCCCTAATAACGCACCGATACCTGCAATAATACTCTCAGCTATATGCTGAAGTCTTTTTTTGGTGTGATTAGTGTTGTGCATAGAGCTCTTGCTCACGCTGCATTAAGATATTGGCCAAAAAAGTATACGCTTCTACCCATGCGTTTTTACGCGCATCGGTAAAAGCTTCACCCAAAACGTCACCCATCGCTGTGATAAGTGCATCGGCAACCATTGGGTAGTGGATTGGTTTAACTTGCGTCATTACATGTGACTGTGCCATCTTTTCAACCGCAGCACCTAATACAGCAAGATTATCAATGTTTGCGGCAAATGCTGCTATGGCACCTGCAAGTTTTTTATGTTGATCTTTAGATGCATTGTCGAACATAAGTTTAGTTTCCGGATATTTTGAAAACAAAATTTCATACATACGCGTGGTTACATTTTCCGATTCTCGATTGATCAAAGGGATGGTTTCTTTGACAGCTACAATAGTTTCTGGTGATAAGCTCATAGGGAGTCCTGATTTAAAATTTAATGAATTGTATTATTACTACCTTTAAGTAGTATTTATCTTATCGATTAGTATTCGATTCACTTTTTGACGTAAGGTATGCTGAATGATGAAAATAAATTTTCAATACACTGATCTCTTGTTAAATAATTTTCCAAGGGTTTGGTATAATTAGTCATCAAACGACCACAAGGAACTGTCATGGCATACATTATGCAACTTAAACATTTAATTGAAACCGAACTTATACCTGATGTCGAAGATCATATCGACGAACTTTTTGAAGGTATCGCATCTGCAAAAGATGCGACAGCACAGGAACGTCTCGATCTCGAAGAGATACAAGCGCTTCGTGATGAGTACAAAGAACTGCTCAAAGAACTGCAAAGCGGTGATATCGACGAAGAAGAAGCAGAACAGCTTTATACTGAACTCACTGCAATGCGAGAGGGAAGCGATGAGGATGATGAAAATCTTGGATTCGATGAAGACGAGGAGGAAGATGACGAAGATGATTACGATGAGTTTGATATCGATAAAGAAGATGACCAGTATTAATGGCAAAGTATATTTTACTGGATACTGAAACAACAGGCGCAGGAGAAAATGACCGCGTTATCCAGTTGGGATTTATGGTACTGGATGGGAAAAATGTTGAGGTTCACAATGATTTGTGTTCCTGTGACGTTCCTATCGGATATGGAGCCATGGAGGTTCACGGCATTACTCCTGAAGAGATTGCCGGAAAACCTGCATGTGACCAAACCCATGCTTTTAAAGCATTAGAATCGCTAAATACTCCTGACAACGTGATGATTATCCACAATGCACCGTTTGATTTAGGGATGCTGAAAAAAGAAAACTTTACGTCAAAAATGCGCCTCATTGATACGCTTCGCTGCGCAAAACATCTTTTTGATGAAGAAGAAGCGCATCGATTGCAGTTTTTTCGTTATCGATTGGGACTTTACAAGCTCGAACAGGCAGAAGCGGATGCATTGGGGATCATCGTCAAAGCACACGATGCCATAGGTGACGTGCTGGTTCTGAAGCTTTTTCTTACGGAATTACGCAAAAAACTCACTGAACGTTTCGGCGCAGTCAATCCCATCGACAAAATGGTTGAACTCACCCAAACACCTGTTTTGATCACCAAACCATTGAAATTTGGCAAACATAAAGGCAAAACGCTAACAGAAGTCGTTGACGTCGACAAAGGGTATCTGTCGTGGATGCTTGCAAATATGGAAAATCTCGATGAAGATATGAAATACAGTATCGCTAAGGCTTTAGAAAGTTAATGCAATACGTAGCTTAGCGGAACACTGATCCGAACTGATTTTGTCGGTTTCGGAAAACGTCCCGCCATTTTTTCGATCAGTCCGCGCGCGTCATCATCGAGTATCTCAAATCCTGAACTCTCACTTATTTTTATATCCTCAACGTTTCCATCACTGTTTAAGGTAAAAGCTATACGAACGTCCCCTTGCATTTTTAACTTTTGGGCCATTTTTGGGTACTTTAAATTTTGAAGTATTAGCGCTCTGATTTCTCCTAGATGCGCATTTAAAAACTCTTTTTCAATATTTACAGGAGGCGGTGGAGGTACTGCAACGACTGGCTTTGAGACTTCGACGGAAACTGGTGCAAGTATGGGTTGAGGCTTGATTTGCACCACTGGGGTCGAAAAAGTTGGGGAAGCAACAAGAGGCAACGTCTTAATAGTGGAGCGGACAGCTGGCGGTGTAGGAATGTTTTTTTTCTCTACAGGAGTGGGCGCTGGTTGTTTTGGCGGAACAATGGTCTGGATGTTTGTATGTATGGGTACTATTAATGAAGCAAGACGTATTTTTAGAGGTTTTTGTGCTTTTTTGGGTTGATCGCCAAAAAACCAGAAGAAAAAAAGTCCAAGGGCAAAAGCATGAATCAAAAGAGAAATAAAAAGAGATCGGTATGGATAAGTCATAAGCGAATTATATCACTTAGTTCTTCTCGACTATTTGGGAACGCTCTAGTAAAATACTCATCATATTATGTTCAATCACATAATCAAGAAGATAAAAAAGTTCCTGATTCATCAAAGCAACAGAGTCATAATTACCTGCTGTCACTACACAGGTATACAGCGGTATAGAAAAAAAGCTTCCTTGAAAATGGGTTAATAAATTATTAGCCGCTTTGATACCGCCCGTTTCATCCGCGCAATCGAGTATTACAGCATAGGTATGCTGGTCCAAAATGATAAAACGATCTGTTGTACGAATCTGTTTCGAAAGAGGACTAAGATCCACACATTCAGGTGTATGACCAAGAGCAATAGAGTAATTAACATCATAACGCTTCAAACGATAGGTAAAATCTTTAATCGCCTGTGTCAGCTTTTCTTTCATCAGTGAATGTTGTTCAGTTGAATAACTAACCATTAATACAGCCCAACTTAAGTTTATTTTATTATATCATATCTATAAAAAATTCTGACTCCCACGAGGCTAGCGCAATGAAAGGGATTTTATTCCTTTCGTGTCAAAATAAGCAGTTTAAAAGATCGTTTTGGTGGATGTGGAAATTTCACTCAGACGATAAGCGGCATCGGCATGCCCGCTTCGCATAGCTTTTTTCCACCATGCCATTGCCGATTCAATATTTTTATCCACTCCTTTGCCATAAAAAAACATCATACCCAGATAAAACTGTGCCTCATCATCACGGCTAAATGCCCCAAGCGGATAAAGAAGAGTATAGGCTTTTTCATATTCTTGGGCATCATACGCAGTAATACCCTCAGCTAACGGGTCTCTCATTGATAATCCTTTAAGTAGTGGTGTTATTATAACAATGCCCCCTATTTTTTACTCTGATGGATTATAATACGCGAATGAACTATGAAGAATATACAGGAAAATTGGTGTTGCTGTTGGGTAAAACGCGATCCCTCAACGGTGGTGAGTTTGAAACCTTGTTGAAAATTCACGATATTGGTGTAACAAAAAAATTTAATGAAAACGTAGCGCTGATTATCGAGGGTAAAATGATGAATCCGCTGGAAATCCAAGAAAGCGAACGTCTGTATCAATTGCAATGTGCCCCGATGACAGATATTACCGCGATTGAAAAATGGTTATGCAACTCCATCGAACCTAATCGTCTTCTTATGAGTCTCAAGCTTTCACGGGACAATGAACGCTTGGTCGATTTTATCAAAAATCCGCACATCACCGATGAACTCTTTTTTAAACTTCTAAAACTCTACGATTGGAATAATGAGGGGCTGTTTGACAATGATTCCAACCGCGATGTAACCGCCGCAATTATCGGACGATTTTATGAAGATTTGGAACGTAATCATAATGTCCAATATGCCATGAGCGGACTAGCCCATTTGGTTGAAAAATATGGAAATTCACAGCTGATTACCGTCATTTCACAGCTCTCTCCGATCACAAAAGAGATTCAGCATCCTTATGATCCATCGCTTTGCGGTGTT
>JAYVLH010000056.1:0-33407 GCA_043759555.1 Sulfuricurvum sp.
AAAACGCCTTATGAGGTTTTTAGTGAATTAACAGGTTTGGATGGTAGAATGTTGGCAATGGGTATTCGTTAATGATGCGAATTCGCCATTTATTAAAAACATAGAATATAATCTTTTAAATGATAAGAAAGGACATTAATATGAAACGCCGTGATTTTATGACTTTAGGAGCTGCTGTTATGGCAGGAAGTGTATTAAATGCTGGAGATATTACACAAAATAATTTGAAGCCTACCCATCCAGAAGCTTTTGAATTGAGGCCATTAAACTTTGATCAAAAGTCATTAAAGGGACTCTCTGAAAAGATAATTATGTCTCATTATAATAATAATTATGGTGGAGCTGTCAAACGTGCAAAGACTATAGACGAAAAAATTGCACAGCTACAAAGCAATGCAAATCCTTTTGAACTTGGTTCTCTTAAACGTGAACAAATGGTCGCTGTAAATTCGATGATTTTACATGAGTATTATTTTGACAATCTAGGAGCTTCAGGAAAAGTAAGTGATGCGCTTAGCAAGGCTTTAATCGCTTCATTCGGTAGTGTAGAAAAATGGGAAGATGAATTTAGAAAAACTGCATTGTCATTAGGCGGTGGATCAGGTTGGGTATTCCTGGTTTATAATGACCGTCTGAAGCGTGTAGAAAATGTATGGGCATGGGATCACATGCATGGTTTATGGGATTCTAAAATTCTAATAGCGCTTGATATGTATGAACATTCTTATCAAATGGATTTTGGAGCTAATGCAAAAGAGTATCTCAATGCATTTTTTGCCAATATAAATTGGGATATAGTTAATAAACGTTTCGAAAAATAGTACTATTTATTGTGCCCAACCTGTGTCAAAGGAGGGCATTTTTTGACGATTATTGAGATCTATGCTAATATTTTATTTTTTCTCACCCAACGCCGTTCCCAAATATCCTAACGCTCCTACTGCACCCGCAAGACTTTGCTGCCAGTCTGCTGGCATAAAGACGACTTTAGCATTGCCTGATTTACGGAGATTTTGGACACTGTCGATATAGCGCTGTGCGAGCAGATAGTGGGGTGCTGCTTCTCCGCCGACTAGACCTTGCGTTACAATGACCATTGCTTTTCGATCTCCATCTGCAAGTTCTGCTTTGGCTTGAGCATCGAGTTTTGACGCTTCAAATCTTCCCTGTGCTTCTAAAATAGCCGACTCTTTTTGTCCTTCTGCTTTGGCAATGGCAGCTTTTTTCTCACCATCTGCAATCATAATAGTCGCTTCTCTTTCACGATCTGCTGCAGCTTGACGCTCCATTGCTTCTTGAAGTTTTTGGCTTGGACGGATATCTTGTACCTCTAAGTTCCCTAGTGTTAATCCCCAACCGCTGAGAGAATCACGAATTTTCATGGCAACATCGGCTTTGATTTGGTCACGTTGAGAGAGGGATTCATTCAGCGTCATTCCTCCGATTACTGCACGCAGTGTCGTAGTGGTCATATTGCCCACAGCGCTTTCGAAATTGCTGATAGAATACGAAGCCTTGCTGGGATCCGTCACACGGTAAAAGACGACAGCACTGATAATAACTACAGCGTTATCTTTAGTGATGACTTCTTGTTCTCGTGTCTGTAGAATCAACTCTTTTGTAATGATTTTATACGCCACAATATCCACAAACGGAATGAGTAAATGAAGACCGGGCAGAAGCGTAGTATTGTATTTTCCTAATCGCTCTACAACCCACTCTTCACCTTGCGGGACGATACGTACCATACGCGTAAGCGCATAAATGACACCGCCGACTAAAACTAACGAAAAAAGTATTCCTGCATCCATAATGTTTATCCTTGTATGTGTTTTTTGACAATAAGGGTATTGCCGCGTACTTCTACGATCTCGATCTGTGCACCTGTTTCAATATCTAAATCTTGTGCAAGCGCTTTCCAATGCCGATTGCTCACAACACTTTCATACAGCTCGACATCTCCTTCTTCATGTATGGATATTGGGCTTAAAGCTTTTCCTAAAATACCCAGAAACTCGTTGTGCGTTCCAACACCTGATGTGCTGCTGTCGGCAATATGTTTGTTTTTAAAAACAATTGCTCCAATGATCATAAACACTGAAGCCATGATCACTTGAGCAAAAAGATGATCAGGATAGAAATAAGCGACCACGCCAGCAGCCAAACATCCAACTCCGGCAAACAGTGCAAAAAAAGTAGGAAGGATCATCTCAATAACCACAGCGATCACTGCAAAAATTAGCCACATAAAATATGACATTGTATACCTTTGTTTGGTTTCTTAGATAGCACCATAGAGTACATTTTTTGCCCTTATTCCATTCTGATAGTGATCTGATAGAAAGTCAGGATTGCTGTTGTTTCGGAGTATCCAAAAACAGCAGTTGTGCTGAATGTGCTCCGAGGCTCTTCCAGTTATCGTGATGTAAGCGCATTGCTGAGACACCGCAGGTGGGAATGTTTTCAATATTTACACCACAAATCATATTGACACATTCGGTAAGTTCTGGATTATGCCCAACTACAAAGAGGACATTGACGTTTTGTGAAACGTCTTGGATAATGCTGATTATTGTTTGAACGTCACATGCGTAGAGTGATGCTTCGTATTGAATACGATCCTGTGTATAGTTGATTTGCTTCGCTATTTCTATAGCCGTTGTTCTTGCACGAAGTGCTGAACTGGATACGATCAAATCGGGATAAATTCTTTTGTCCGAAAGTACTTTACCCATCAAAGGAGCATCTTTTGCCCCTCTTTTATTCAATCCCCTTTCAAAATCACTTAAAAGCGGATTGCTCCAATCGGATTTAGCATGACGGATCATGTATAGGATTTTCATGGGAGTCTCCTTTAAAGCGTTAGCCCCAATGCAGCCAAAAGTGTTTGTTTTTCTTTAGCCGGATTGTTAAAGAAGCGGGCTTTAATATCATCTTCTAAAATAGCGATGTCATCAAATAGCTCTGAGTCATCTTTTGTGGGAAAAGAGCGGTTTACTTCTTGCATCAGTGCTTCAAGATGTTTATCGGTCATTTCTTCATCATTTAAGAGCCCAATACGCTTGGTATGCTCGATGGTAGCAATGGCACGTAGTAAATAGAATTGGTCACACCGATTGTCATCACTTTCATTCTCAATTAAATCGTTGATACGTGTGACCTCTTGAGCATAAAGCTCACTTGATTCTTTGATGATAAGACGTTGTTGTGGTGTAAATGGCATGATATGATCCTTTTATGGGTGCATTATTAGATGTAAATAATGTGTGTAAAGGGAATTGTACTTTGTTTTTTAAACATTAATGGACGGTTAGAGAGGAATACTCTAAAGGTGTTTCGATTATGCAATTCGTCTTCTCGTACAAATCTTGCATCTATATGGATACTTAACTCCAAGGAGTATTCTATGGTCAGTCGCGCAAAAATCAAAGAACTCATGAATGAGAGCGCATGCTCGCATAGCAAAGATAAAAAACCCGGGGAAGGATGTGACAAGCCTAAGCCAGGTCTTGCCGCAGGAGGATGTGCGTTTGACGGGGCGCAAATCTCTCTTTTTCCTTACGCAGATGCGGTACATCTCGTTCATGGTCCTCAGACGTGTTTGGGGGCATCGTGGGAGACGCGTGAGACAAAAACGTCGTATGTAGGACGCGACCATACACAAATGGGGTTTACGACCGGGATAACGACTAATGATGTCATCTTTGGCGGAGACAAGCGATTGTCAAATTCTATTGATTATGTGATGGAGCATTACAAACCTGAAGCAATTTTTGTTTATTCGACGTGCGTTACGGCGCTTGTTGGAGATGATATTGATACAACGTGCCGCATGGGAAGTGAAAAACACGGTATACCTATTGTTCCTGTTCATGCTCCAGGATTTGTTGGGAGTAAAAATTTAGGTTCACGTTTAGCCGGAGAAGCTGTATTGGAACATCTTATCGGGACGAAAGAACCAGAATTCACCACTGCTTATGATATCAATCTAATCGGTGATTACAACGTCACTGGGGATATGTGGCAATATTTACCGCTCTTTGAAAAGATCGGTATTCGTGTGCTGAGTTCGATGAGCGGAGATGGCAGGGTGGGTGACATACGCACAGCACATAGAGCTAAGCTAAATGTCATCGTATGTGCTAAATCACTTATCACCCTCACACGAAAAATGAATGAACAATATGCTATTCCATGGATATCCGTCTCATTTTACGGCAAACGTGACACTTCTTTTGCTATTCGTGAAATCGTGACAGCATTGGGATGCCCTGAGCTTATTGCACGTGCCGAAGTCGTGATTGCCCAAGCAGAAGAGGAACTAGAAACAGCACTTATCCCTTATCGTAAAATGTTTGCAGGTAAAAAAGCGGTTCTTAATACGGGTGGAAACAAAGCGTGGTCGATTGCTTCTGGATTGCAAGATTTAGGAATAGAAGTGGTTGCTACCAGTGTTGCCAAATCAACGCAGGATGACATTGATAAAGCGCGTGAATATCTGGGTGAAAATGGTGTGCTTATGACGAAACCAGCTTCCGAGCAGGGAAAAATAATTGATAAGACAGGAGCCCATATTCTCCTCGCGGGTGGACGCAGTCTTTATACGGCGATCAAGAAAAAAATCTCGTTTATCGATGTAAATCAGGAGAAAAAAACGAGTTACGGCGGATATGGCGGATTGCTAAATCTCGCAGAAGATCTCAAATATGCTTTTCAAAATCAGGTGTTTGCTAATGTCGGAAAACCGGCACCGTGGGAGACAAACTAATGCAATTCGCTCTTACCCATAAAGAACATAAACCGCTTCAAGTCAATCCGATCAAACACTCTCAGCCGATGGGTGCAACACTTGCTTTTTTGGGTGTTAAAGATTGTATGGCTCTCATGCATGGTGCTCAAGGATGTGCATCGTATACGAAAGTCTTTTTTACACGACATTTCAACGAACCTATTGCCGTACGTAACACCTCGGTCAGTGATATTACCGCGGTATTGGATGGGGGTGACTATTCTATTTTGATGGCGATTGAAAATATTCAAGATAAAGAAAAAGATATAAAACCTTCCATGATAGGTTTGCACACCACTGGGCTGACTGAGACAAAAGGAGATGATGTCCGGGGTGTTGGAATGCATATCGAAATCCCCTATGTTTTCGTTAATACACCTGATTACGAGGGTGGACTAGAAAGCGGATGGGCACTGACTGTCACTGCCATGATTGAGCAGCTAACGCAACCTTCTGCAGAAATAAAACCGAATAAGCTTGTAATTTTACCGCATGTGAGTATGCAGCCGATTGAAATTGAAAAAATTAAAGCTTTGTGTGAGGATTTTGGATTTGAAACCTATGCTCTTCCTGATCTTTCAACATCATTGGACGGTTATTGGGAAGAGGCACAGGGAAAACTTTCTAATGGTGGGATACTAGTTGATGAGATACGTGATCTAGGAAATTGTGCCACTGTCATTACTATCGGTCAATCAATGAAAAAATCAGCGGCTGCGTTACAGAAAAAAAATGCTGATATTAAACATCTTCATTTTGAACATTTGATGGGATTGGATGGGTGTGACAATTTTGTCGCAGAACTCATGAAAATACGACATATCGATCCAAAACCTTTGATGAAGCGATGGCGGGCACGTTTGCAAGATGCGATGCTTGATAGCCATTTTCTTATAGGCAGTTCCCATTTTGTGATTACAGGTGAGCCGGATATGCTTACGGGTATGTGTGCGTTGATACGAAGTGTCGGTGGGACAATTGATGCGGCGGTATCAACGACGTTTAGTGATGCTCTTCATTCTATTGATTCAGAGAATGTGTTTGTAGGCGACTTAGAAGATGCACGACATTTTTTTGATGGTGCAGATATGGTTATTAGTAATTTTCATGCAGAACGAATCTTGCATAGTTATCACGATACGGCATTGGTTATTCGTGGATTTCCTAATTATGAAGAGCTGGGAAATCAACTAAAAAATGATCAGCTGTATGAGGGAAGCACGTACTTTTTATTCGAGATAGCTAACTCATTACGAAAGGTTAAGCATGAACACTAAAATCACAATTGAAGGGGATAAAATGATGAATAATGCTCTGAGAGTTGCATTTGCAACCAAAGATATGGAAGAGATCAATGCCCACTTTGGTGGAGCGAAAGAGTTTGTAGTCTACAACATTTCGCAAGATGGCTATGAAGTATCGGAAGTGATTAAAACAGATACCTCCGAACTTGAAGATGATGATAAAACTGATTTTCGTGTTCGTGCACTTAAAGGGGTAAATATCATGTACTGTGAAAGTATTGGGGGAACAGCAGCGGCGAAAGTTATCCGTTCAGGCATCCATCCAATGAAGGTAAATGAGCCAACCCCAATCAAAGAAATTCTCATCAGTTTACAGCAGATGATCAACGGTAACCCTCCACCATGGGTTAAAAAAATTATACAAATGAAAACAGAACACGATGTACGACAAGACAGATGGGCACAAGGAGAATAAGATGGAAGCAGAAAAAATGATGAACCCTTTTGGGGTTGAATTAATACGGCAGATTCGTGCATTGGATCAATTCGGAAATTGGTCTAGAATCAGTGATGAAGAGCTATTGATTAAAAAGTACGTCAAAACAAAAGAGGAACTCAAAGCAGTTCCTGTAATTGCTGATATTGATGAGATGATGATCAATGATATCAAGATGATCTACAAAGCAATAGCATTGTCATTTGAGCGTACCACCGGTGTTGTGTGTAATGTAATCATGGAAATGAGCCATGAAGGTTTTGGACGTTGTGCGGTTCTGACAGACCGTATTTGTATTGTGGATAAGTATTTTAAAGATGCGCACCGTTTTAGTTTTCGTACGCTTGACGCATTGTTTGACGAGGGAGATAAAAACCTTGCCCGTGCGATAAGCATATATGAACAATACAAACCGTGTACAGAGCAACAGGGGTAAACAATGGGAAAAGTCGGTATTTTTTTCGGTAGCAGCAGTGGTGTAACACGTGGTGTGGCAGAAGCATTAGAAGAACAGTTTTCCAACTCAGAACTCATTGATATGGAAGAAGATTTTGATGGGATTGAGCAATTTGATGATTTTGATGTTTTCCTTATAGGTTCCTCTACATGGGGTCAAGGCGATCCGCAGCGTGATTGGGTCGATCCGTTGTTTGATCTTACAAATGACAGTCCTGATCTAAGCAGTAAAAAAGTAGCTTTTTTCGGTGCAGGCGATCAGGATAAGCATGGAGAACATTTTTTGAGTGCACTGGGAAAAATGCATGATTTATTTGTTTCTCTTGGCGCAGATGCGTATGGATATACATCAACAGATGGATATGACTATAAATTTTCACTTGCCGAGCGTGACGGGAAATTTTGTGGACTGGGAGTCGATGATGTTAATCAAGAGGATTTGACTCAAACGCGGGTCATAGAGTGGGCAAACCAGCTTAAAAATGAGATGGGACTATAAGGAGATTATCATGGGTACGCTAGACGAATTTCAAAAGATTACTGATACAGAAGAGTTCTTCGAGTTTTTTGATCTCGCTTACGATGAGCGATTGGTGAATTCAAAACGATTTCATATTATGAAAAAATTTGGAGAGATGGCGGATAAAGCGAATGGACATGATATGGGCAGTGATGAGAAATTGCTTGAATATTATAAATTTGCCCTTATTAGCGTCTATAAAAATTTCGAAAACGGATACAGTCCTTCAGCTGCAGATGTTTGGGAAATGTTTGATAAACCAAGTGGCTGCGGAACCTGTTCGACATCCACGAGCTGTAATGATGTAGAGGAGGTCAGTCATGGAATCCACGCCTGTGCAAGCCAGCCTGCAATCACATTCTGAAGAAGAAAGTCTAGAATCACGAAAAATTCTTACACTTGAAGAGTTGGATCGTGTACCGGACGGATCGCAAAGAGGTCATAAGACAAACCTTTACAAAATGTCTACAAAAGACGAGATACTATCGCTTTTTAGAGTAGGGCAACGCGTTAGACTGAAGAAGACAATCCGAAATGACGGAACGTATCCGCATTCTCAGAACGGGGATACTCTCATAGAAGCGGGAGCAGAAGGATATGTACGTAAAATCGGTGACTTTCTACAAACAATACGTGTCTATGAAGTCAATTTTATCGAAGTAGGGATTGCTTTTGGATGCCGTGAGGCAGAGCTTGAAAGTGCGCTTGAAGATGATGGATACGATGAAGTAGCTGAAGAGTTGAAATGGCTAAAAGAACATCGTGCACAAAGAGCCGCAGAAAAGTTGGCGCAATCTCAAAAAGGGGAGGTGTGATTCACTTTTTTGAGATATGTGCAAACTTTGATGATACGAAACGCCATGAGCGTATCACTAAAGAAATCGGGAGTGTGGGCTTACTGCCGAAGTAAACTCAGTGTTAACGTAGTTCAAGGAACGCGTTCCTTGAACCTAAAAAATAATAAAAAACAAGGGGTTGAGATGACAACACGTGTAGAAATTATTAATGACTTTTTGGCGATCAATGTCCATCCGGGCAAAACGATCCAAGACATTGTTGAAGCATCAGGAAGTGCGCTTCCATTTGGCTGCCGTGATGGCGAATGCGGTACTTGTGTCGTAATGATTGAGTCAGGAATGGAATTTATGAGTCCTATTAATGACAAAGAAAAAGTAGTACTCAAAACAGTGGGTGAAACCAGTGCAAAAGCACGTCTTGCTTGTCAGATGAAAGTCGTACAGCCTAACGGATTGGTGCGTATCAAATACTAAAACTTGCCTCTCTGGAGGCAAACTGCTCACTTTTTAACCACGTATACTCTCAATAAACCCCTATAATTTTACCTAGAATAAAATATGCAGTCAGTTGGTATAGAATTTATTTTAGGTGGTTTACAATGCAAACAAATCTTTCGTACAAACAAAAACAACTTCCAAGACTTTCTATGCAGACATGGCTTCCATTGCTACAATGTTCGTTGAATGATTTAGAAAAACATTTACAAGTTATTAGCAATGAAAATCCTTGTATTGAACTCAAATCAGGATTTGAAGAATCAAATGCACAAGCAGGCGGTGCATCTGCATATGGAGCATTTCAAAATTATGTTTCCAATGCTTCTAGTGATCAGATCGAATGGCTTAGCATCTCTTCCACCTCATTGTATGAAAAACTGGATGATCAGATTGTTGCCCCGCTATTTCCAACGCCAATATCGCAAAAAATCGCCCGACAAATTATTTTTTACATCAACGATGAAGGATATTTTGAGGGGAGTGTTGAAGAGATAGCACGCCAATGCGATACCGATTCCCATACGGTAGAGCGAGTACGTCAGCGATTTGCTCATCTTGAACCTGCTGGAATTGGTGCATGCGATTATAAAGAATCATTTTTATTTCAACTTAATGATTATGACCTAGATGATGAGTTGAGCATTTTACTTTCCGCCATGATTTTACAGTTTGATAAAATGGAAAAATTTATCAATAATCCACGATTTGGAGACGCAAAACATGTTCTTCAGCATCTTAAAAATCCACCTGCACTGGAGTATATGGAGCCAGAAATACAAATTGTCCCGGATTTGTTTGTTGATTTTGTTGGTTCTGAGCTGAATATTCGTATTAATCACGCGTTTTATCCTGACTTACAAGTCACTATGATCGATAAATATGATAATTTTGCCAAACAAAAATTCAAAGAGGCACGAGAACTTGTCAAGCTTCTTGATTTACGTAAAGCAACACTGTATAACGTTGCCCTTGTATTAATCGAAAAACAGTACAGTTTTTTTATGGGCGGTGAACTTAAGCCACTTCGCCTGCAAGATGTTGCAGACGAGTTAGGATTTAATGAATCGACTATTTCAAGAGCAATCTCAGATAAATATATGCAAACCCAGCGAGGGTTATTCCCATTTAAAGATTTCTTTTCCAACTCTATTGGGGAAGTATCGACCGCTGAAATCAAGCACTTTTTGAAACGGCTGGTTTCGAGTGAAAACAAAGAAGATCCTTTTAGTGATAAAACATTGCATGAGATGATTGAAGAAAGATTCGGAGTAACGATGGTGCGTCGTTTGATTGCAAAATATCGCCAAGAACTCGATATACCTTCCTATAAAGAACGATTGTTTTTGTATCAGTTGGAATTGTTGTAATTTAGTCACTCTTTAATATTTTAACAAGCTTATATGTTCTATTATGAAATAATATTAATTTAAAGGATGTCAAATGAGCAGCAAAATTAAAAAAATAGTTAAAAAACAAGTAAAAAACTTGCTAAAAAAAGAGTTGAAGCAAGAGATTAAAAAACATATAAAAAGCTATGCGAAAAAAGAGAAAATTGAAAAAGGCGAGAAAGTGGCGATTGAATAAAAAGCTTCGACACTTTTATTTCCTACAGTAACTCCGTAATAAGATTTATTACGGACATTTTTTAGCTTGAGGGCGTATCGACCGCAGTATAGAACGTATTACTTTTGGTGGTAGTTCGAGGTGCTGGCTGAGTCAATGCTGATTCGTCTTTTTCTCCAGTACGAATGCGTTCAACTTCCAACACAGGTGTTATCCACATCTTACCTGCACCGTGCCCTAAATCCTGTGTATGCGCACGTATAGATTCCATGGCAGTCTTTTTTATTGTATTGTTTGAAACAACGATGAGAATCATTACTTTTTGGAACAAGTCAGGTGCATTATTTTTTTCTGCAATTCCGAGTGAACCTTTTCCTACGACATCCATTACCGTCACACCTTCGATTTCATTATCAAAAAGCTCACGTAAGACATCATTCAGACAATGACGATTGAAAACAGCAGTAATTTGAAACATAATAAATCCTTTTTACTTTAATTAAACGCCAATCAAAACGCGTCCCGATTGGCTACGCTAGCCGCTTAGGCACTGAAGCTAGCCCCTTTTGGGGCAGAATATTTTTCTAACAAAATACCTACTGCATATTTTATTCTTGATATTTGATGCGACAAAAATGTCTATTTTTAACTAGAACGTCATTTGCAATGTCTGAAATAATATCATCCATCAAGGAGCAATCAATGGCACGAGACACATTAATCGGCGGAGCATTATGGGAAGAGTATTCACTCGAGGTTCAACGACGTATGAATGACCCTATTAATATGGGTGAGATAACACAAGAAGAAGCGGATACGGCTCAAAAGCAACTTATTATTGCTGATTTTGGAGCAGAGAGCTGTGGTGACGCGGTACGCTTGTATTGGATGATTGATCCTAAAAATGATGTGATTATCAAAAGCCGATTTAAAAGTTTCGGATGCGGAACGGCAATTGCCAGTTCGGACATGATGGCAGAATTATGTATGGATAAAACAGTTGATGAGGCATTGAAAATTACCAATATTGATGTTGAAAAAGCACTTCGTGATGAGGAAGATATTCCTGCAGTACCGGGGCAAAAAATGCACTGTTCTGTTATGGCGTATGACGTTATCAAAAAAGCGGCATCCATATATAAAGGGGTTGATATGTCGGAGTTCGAGACAGAATTTATCGTCTGTGAATGCGCACGCGTCAGTCTTGATACTCTTAAAGAAGTGATTAAACTCAACAAACTTGATTCCATTGAAGCGATTACCGACTATACCAAAGCGGGTGGCTTTTGTAAATCATGTATCAAACCTGGCGGTCATGAGAAAAAAGATGTCTATCTCGTAGATATGCTTGCTGAGATTCAAGGTGAACTCACCAAAGAGGCAATTAGCAAAAAAATAAAAGAGGCAAAAGGTGATGGCAATTTTAACGCGATGAGCTTGGTACAAAAACTTCGCAGTATCGAATCCATTCTTGAAGAATACATCCGTCCTACTCTAAAAGCAGACAATGGTGACGTTGAAGTGATAGATCTTAAAGAAGTAGAAGATGGATATGAACTGTACATTCAGTATAAAGGTGAATGCATGAGTTGTTCGATGAATACAACGACTACTCTCGCAGGTATGCAGGACATGCTTAATTTCAAACTTAAAACCAATTTGCGAGTGATGGTAGTTTAATGTCGTACGCAACCAAAGAAGGAACGTTTGGGTATCTGAAAAAATTTGGTAATTATTCAAAAGATTTTTACCGTTTTAACGGAGAGCTCTTTTTCCCTTCTCTTGGGATTGGTACCTACAAACCAGAACCGTATAAAGAGGAAAACTATATTATAAACTATGGCGAAGCGATCAAAACGGCACTTCGCAATGGTATTCATTTTATCGATACGGCAATTAATTACCGTTATCAGATGAGTGAGCGAGAAATAGGTGAAGCATTAGCTGAGATGATAGATACAGGTGAGATTACGCGTGAAGAGGTGATTATTGCTTCGAAAGCGGGATTTATACCTCTTGATTTTCCTTTTCCTGAAAATCCGTATGGATGGATACAGAAAAATATGATTGATACAGGCTTATCAACGAAAGAAGAAATAGTTATCGATCAACATTGTATGTCATCTAAATACTTACGATGGAGTTGTGAACAATCGTTAAAAAATCTTGGGTTAGAGTCAATCGATATTTTCTTTTTACATAATCCTGAAACACAACTCGGATATATTGATCAAGAGGTGTTTTATGATCGTATTGAAACAGCATTTATACTTTTTGAAGAGATGCGCAGGGAAGGAAAAATTGTTGCATACGGAATTGCTTCATGGAATGGATTTTTGTATGAAGAAGATCATACAGAGTATATTTCACTGACAAAAATCATGGAGATCGCACGACGTATCGGCGGTGAGGATCACGGATTTAAATACCTTCAAAGTCCCTTCAATATGGCGAAACCTCATGCTTATGGATATGCAAATCAGTTATGTGATGATGGACTGTATTATCCGCTTATGAATGCGTGTTCGCAATTTGGCATGACTTTTTTAGGCTCTTCTCCACTCTTGCAAAAGAACCTTTTTAAGCGTCCTTTTAGTGCTAAAACAGGGGAACTGATGAATACAGGTGAGCTTAGTGATGTAGCCAGTGCATTGCAGTTTGCACGAAGCGCAGGAGCCATCACAGCGATATTTGGGGCAGTTGATCCTTCTCATGTTCTTGATAATACCATTTTGGCGTATATTCCCGCAGCTTCAACGGATGCGATGAATGCTTTGATGGGAGAGCGTAATGTTATATGATGTAATTGTTGTTGGCAGTGGGATATCGGGGCTGTATGCAGCACTGAATGCACGACGAGAAGGTTTAAATGTAGCTCTTATAACCAAAAGTACACCGCTTCGCTCTAACTCAGCTGTTGCCTCCGGAGGAATAAATGCAGTACTTAAAACTACCAGTCACGATAGTTGTCGGGAACATATAGCGGATACGTTAAATGGAGCCGATAAACTGGCACGTTTTTCTGCTGTTAGTATGATGGTTGTCGGAGCAGAAAAAATCATAAATGATCTTCAAAAAATGGGTGTTGTATTTGATACTCAGGAAAATGGCTCGGTGGCACAGCGACCTTTTGGAGGAACAAAAGCAAAACGTACATGCTATATTGCTGATAAAACGGGTGCATCAATCACACAAACTCTTTTTACACAATGTCAAAAAGAGGGTGTCAAAATATTTTCAAATCATTTGATGCTCAGTATTGCTACTTTTGATCAAAAGTTTTCTGGTATTACAATTTTACGACGCCGTGACTCAGCTGTTATTGCCTTTGCCTGCAAATCACTTATTCTTGCAGGTGGCGGATATGCCGGTATTTATCGTGGTCATTCAACCAATTCTCAAGAATCCAGCGGGGATATGCTTGCACTTGCTTTGAGAGCTAAAATGCGTTTGGTTAATATGGAGTTTGTGCAATTTCATCCGACTACTTTAGTAAACAGCGGCACGCTTATTAGTGAAGCGGCACGAGGAGAGGGTGCTAATATTGTTGATGAAAACGGATGGCGATTTACCGATGAACTTCAAACGAGGGACAAACTTTCTCGTGATATTATTCGTCATCAGGCAGATGGACATAACGTTTATCTTGATTTTCGTCATTTGGATGAGGCAATAATCGATAAGAGACTTCCCTCTACACGCAAACTTGCCTTAAACAGTGCAGGAATCGATATTCTTACAGAACTGCTCCCTATTACCCCATCGGCGCATTATACAATGGGGGGAATTTGGTGCCGTGACGACACAAGCAGCGATATAGAGAATGTATTTGTTTGTGGGGAATGTGCCTATAGCGGAGCACATGGTGCGAATCGTTTAGGCGGTAACAGTTTACTAGAAGCGGCATATTTTGGAAAAATTGCCGGCATAAATGCAGCAAAAGCAGCTAAAAATGGAATATTTCATCCGATAGATTATGCTCAAGTAGCGAAAGAGCTGCGCTATGTTGATGGGATCATTGAAGGTGAGAGCCGTTTTAATATCAATACGATGCGTCGGAATTTGGGAAATAATCTCTATAAAAATGCAGGCATTTTTCGAACACATGATTCATTAGCTAATGCACTTGAATATGTTCACTATTTGATGAAAATGTCATTAGGTCTGTGCTGTGTGAACAAAGAGCGTAACAATAATGTCGAACTGATGTCGATTATCGAATTTCGCAATTCATTAACCGTGGCCGAAGCCATGCTGATGAGTGCATTGGCACGTGAAGAGAGCCGGGGAAGTCATTACCGCGAGGATTTCCCAGATACTAATGACCGCGATTATAAGGTTAATACGATCATACGCCGTTTAGCCGGAACATTTATGCGAATCACTTTTGATGGGCATTTTGCATCGGAGTGGTTATATCGGATTCGAAAGTTTTTTCACGCTCTTTAGGCGATGAATTTAGTTAGACTATTTTAAGGAGTACACAATGGCAAAAGTAATGTTGCGCGTCGATTCAAAAAAGGAAATATCCTTTTATTTTGCTAAAAAAGACATGGAAGAGACAATTGTCAAAGTTGAGTTTGATACCGATGAAAAATGGGGCGGCGATGTAGAGCTTAGTAATGGGGAAAAGTGGTTTATTGAACCAGCAGCCAAGAAGTTTCCCTCGGAAATGGTCGCAAAACGGTTAAGTGAGTGAGTTTATGCTCACTTACTTAAATTTCAATTCCATATTGTTTGATTTTATAGCCTATTTGACGAGCCGTCATCCCTAATAATCGTGCTGCTTTGGTTTGTATACCATGTGAATCTACTAAAGCCTTCATAATTGATTCACGTTCAAGTTCATGTAAACTTTTTGTGGTCATCGGTCCACTTGACTGAATGTCTGGATGAGATGCAGGTGCGGTAATATAAACCGGCGGAAGCGTTATAGCAGGTTCGCTTTGCATGTAAAGCTTTTGATAGTTAAATGGCAATACATGGTTTAGCATCTCTGGCTGAAGTTCACCATTAGGGCAAATAAGGACAATTCTCTCCATTGTATTTTGGAGTTCACGTATATTTCCCGGCCATGGATACTCTAGTAATACTTCCATCGCCCCTTTACTAAAATGCATATTTTTACGATGCTCTTTCATAAAGCGGTTGAGATAATGCTCGATGAGCAGTTTCACATCTTCATAGCGTTCACGAAGCGGGGGAAGATTGAGAGGAATAACATTGAGGCGATAAAACAGATCTTCTCGAAATTCTCCCTTACGTACCATATCTTCGAGATTTCGGTTGGTCGCAGCGACAAGTCGGACGTTGGTTTTGATCGTTTTGTTCCCTCCGACACGTTCAAATTCTTGCTCTTGTAAAATACGTAGAAGTTTTACTTGAAGAGAGGGGGTAATATCTCCGATTTCATCAAGAAAGAGCGTCCCTCCATCGGCAAGTTCAAATCGTCCCTTTCTCATCTCTCGAGCATCGGTAAAAGCACCTTTCTCATGACCAAAAAGCTCAGATTCCAGGAGCGTTTCACTGATGGCCGCACAGTTTAGTTTGATAAATGGTCCATTTTGGCGACGGCTGAGATTATGGACAGCAGTAGCAATCAGCTCTTTTCCTGTCCCTGTCTCACCACGAATGAGAATGGTCGCATCCGTTGGAGCAACGGTATTTATCATGCCGAAGACTTGCTGCATTTTGGTACTTTTCCCAACAATGTTTTCAAATTTGTAATCTTTTTGCATCTCTTCTTTGTAGTAGGTTTTAAGTTCTGTCAAAGACTCTTTTTCTTTAATAATGGTTTGCTGTACTTTCATGGAACCTACAAAAAGTGTTCCGACAATGGTGAGCATTCGGACAATCTCATCGAAATCAAGAGGGCTGTTTTTACCAATATTTGCAGAAATAACACCGATAACTTCATCATCTTGGAGCAGTGGTACGGCGATATAGGAGACCATTTGTGTAGAAATATGCCCCATTTTATTAAGATAATTGATGTTGTTATGGATATTTTCGATGACAATAGGTTCACGGCTTTTCGCAGCTAATCCCGTAGCTCCCTCACCGAAACGATAGGTTGCCATTTTCTTTTGATGTGATTCAAGGTCAATAGAGATCAGCAGCTCAAGCTCATTGGCATCTTCTTTCTTTTTAAAAAGTGCACATCGCTCAAGGTATCCATTTTGTTTGAGTTTACGCATCGCTTTTTCGATACTTTCATTAATATCAATGGTACTTGTGAGGAGGACCGCAATTTCATATAGAAGGTTTACTTCTTTGTACGCAAATGTCAAGACGCAGGTTTGGCACTCTTCTTTGTTAGGGATATTGGGACTGAAAGTCATCATTTTTTATCTTTTTTTTTATCTTTTTTATTATCGCTAGTCTAATTGTAGTACAAATAAAGACGATTAGTCCTCAACAACATGGATAAAAAATAAGCAATATAATAGAACGTTATTTGCATTCTCTACAATAAAATTCCAGCAAGGAGATCAAATGCACATCACTGTACATGGAGAAACAACATTATTAGAAGGAAAGGAGATGACCATTTGGCGTGAAGCTCCAGCAGCACGTGTTACCACATTGGATGGAACTCAAAATGTTATCGGAATGATTGCCCCAACTGCGCAGTTGCTTATTGCTATTCCTTCTCTTAAAACTGAAGTATGTTCATTGGGAGCTAAAAAATTCAATGATCTCATAAAACAGTTCAAAAAACTCAAGACGGTTATGATCACGACGGATGATGTAGAATTTGTGAATGATTTTGTCATACGTGAGGGGATTGATGGTGCGGATGTTGTGATTGATACCAATCGTGATTTTGCTAAACGTTATGGCTTGCTTATTACGGAAGGTAAACTCAAAGACAGACTCGCTCGTGCAGTATTTGTTATTGATCAAGAGGGGATGATCAGCTACAAAGAAGTAGTACCGGAAATTACTGATGAAGTTGACTATGTAAAATGTATTGAAGCCGTCGATAAAGCGGCCAACTTCAAGAAAAAAGGGCATGAACACGAAAATTGGATGGGTGTCTAATCAAAAGGAGTGAATGATGGTAGAGCAATATTTGATGTGGCTCAATAATAATGGGTTTAGTGGTGAAGATTTGGAAGCTAAAGGTTTTAATGGCAATACACCTCTTCTTGTGGCAGCATTGGAGGGAAATGCGATGATGGTTGCAAGACTGATTGAAGCTGGAGCAAATTTGTATGCCATTAATGGTGATTTTAATGGGGTGTTGTTCAACGCTTGTTATTCCAATTGTCCTGAAGTCATTCGTCTTTTAATCGAGGCAGGGGCAGATATCGATGATACGAACGAAGAGGGAACAACGGCATTAATGTATGCTGCGTCTGCGTCACGTGTTGAGTGTGTGAAAATGTTACTCTCATTGGGTGCTAATACCCAGTTGCATAATGAAGACGGATTTAGCGCCATTGAGCTTACGAGCAATCGTGATGTATTCCGACAACTTCGAAGTGCGTGATCAAACCCTTCTAACGCCTGAATGGATCGGACAAAAGGCGACCTTTCTGGATTGGGATTCCCAGCCTTCTCTTTTTAAACATTATCCCCACTTTTGCTATCGTGTACCTCTTGGCGATCATGCATCACTACTATGGCTTAGTGAGACGAGATGTATAACGTCCGAGCAACTGATAGCTAAAAAGCCGTATTATCAGCTCAATGTTCCCTCAGCCGGAAATCTGCATCCCATTGAAATTTACGTGCAAATTCGTAATATAGCAGGTTTGCTAAGTGGGATTTATCATCTGGATGTGATGACACAAGAACTTGTGTTAATAAGCGAAATAGGTGCGGCAGGTATTGAACCCTATGTAGGTTTGGAGAACCGTTTTAGTGGTTTTATTGTTATGCTCTCAATAGTTCCTTTTCGATCATCATGGAAATATGGCTTACGTGCCTGGCGCTATCTCTATCTTGATCTTGGTCACCAGATTGGTGCGCTTGTCGCATCAGTGCGACATTTTGGGCAGGAGCTGACAAAAATGTCTGTATATGATAGAGAGGCACTTAATCATATTATTGGGATGGGAGAAGAAGAACAAATAGCGGCAGTCTATGGACTAGGTGAACATTCAGCACGTCTTGCTAAACGACTAGAAGAGCCGTTGTTTAAGGTACAGCCCACGGATTACTCGATAAGCAATACTTCATTATTGTCTAACATATATACCGAATCTATTTATTGCAAAATTCCAGAACGTTTTAACTATAAGGACTTTATTGAAATCAACCATAATCGCCGAAGTGCACGGGGGTTTTATGCCAATGGTATGAGCGATATGGACATTTTAAAATTGATGGAATTAAAATCGCATGCGTCGCTTGAAATTGTTACATTGCTTTTGCAGGCACATACTATGCATTGCGGTGTATATCGAAACGGTAACTGTAGCGAAGCAGGTCATTTAGTTTTTGAAGCGGTACATTTGCTTTTAGACCAACGCTTTATTGCAGGGGCGAATATGGTACTATTAATCTATGCAGAGCATTTTACGTCAACGTCACATATTGAAGCGGGTATCTATGCGCAGGAAATTTATCTGGCATGCGAACATCTTGGTGTCGGGTGCAGCGGAGTCGGAGCATTTTATGACAATGAAGGCTCCCAGTGGTCAAACAATCCATTGCTGTATGCAGTGGCAATAGGAGGAAAATCATGATAATAGGCGTTCCAAAAGAGATCAAAACAGACGAGTTTCGTGTAGGCATTACACCATCCGGAGTTCGAGAGTTTTTCAAACGCGGGGATACCATTCTTGTAGAAAAAAATGCTGGAGTGGGAAGCGGATTTGACGACAGTGATTATGCTGATGCTGGGGCACAAATAATAGAGAATGCGGATGAGGTATATTCGAAGGCCGAAATGATATTAAAGGTCAAGGAACCCATCGAAGTGGAATATGAGCGACTTCGCGAAGGGCAGATACTTTTTACCTATCTACATCTCGCCGCGGATAAACGATTGACTGAAGTGCTTTGTGCGAAAAAAATCACTGCTTTTGCGTATGAGACGTTACGTATAGGACGACGATTACCGCTGTTGGAGCCGATGAGTGAGATCGCTGGCCGTATGGCTACAGTTTTTGGTGCAGTTCATCTGGGACGTTATAACGGTGGCAGCGGGCGATTGCTTGGTGGTGCTGTTGGGGTTGAAACCAATCATGTAGTAGTATTAGGAGCAGGTGTTGCCGGAAAAGCGGCTGCAGATGCGGCAGCTGGTTTAGGTGCAGAAGTGACGATGTTTGATATCAATATCGAGCGCTTGACTTACTTGCGTGATGTAATGAATCCTCGAGTGACAATGATGTACTCGACGCATGATTCTATAGTACAAAGCATTAAGGATGCTGATTTAGTCATTGGCACGGTACTGCTCCCAGGTGCAAAAGCACCAAAACTTATTACTCGTGAGATGTTGGGAGTTATGAAAAAAGGTTCTGTTCTTGTCGATGTTTCCATCGATCAAGGCGGATGTTTCGAGACGTCTCACGCAACCACACACTCTCATCCAACATTTGACGTGGAGGGAATTGTTCACTACTGTGTTGCTAATATGCCCGGAATGTATCCTCGTACGTCGACTATTGCCTTGACCAATGCGACATTGCCGTATGCTTTAAAAATTGCTTCTATACCTCTTGATGAACTTTTAAAAACTGAAGCTTATACCGGTGCGCTTAATACATATAATGGAACTATCACGAATGAAGCAGTGGCAATAGCTCATGATATGACATGGAAGGCTTATATAAATGAATGAGACAGACAAAGCACACGAAATTTTAGGAATTTACAAGTTTTACCGCATGGATGGAAAGCTTTATCATTATGATGAGGATAATCGCCTCGATGAATTGTTTGATGCAGTTGTTTATGCGATTAATGATTGCGGGATACTCAAACCGCTTCTACCACATGAAGAGTTCGTCGTCCCTTGTCGCGGGTTATTAAATAAAGAAAAAGCATGGTTGCAGCGGTTTGAACATCAAGATACGAGGGCTTTTTTTCTCAGTGATATTTATGACTTTTTGAAGTTGTTTACAGGACGAACAAAACTGCGAGTAGGTTAACTAGAACATATTATGCATTAGTCTTTCAAAAGACTCCACAAGGATGCTAATGCTCCCCGATATTGTCAAAATCAAGAATGGTGTTTATTTCACCGGTGCTTTTGATCCTAAAATCCGTACCTTTGACATCATCATGAAGACGGCTAACGGAAGTTCTTATAATAGTTATGTGGTTCGCGGAAGCGAAGGTGTAGCGGTTATGGATACCGTTAAAAAAGAGTTTTCAGATGAGTTTTTTACTCGACTTGAACGGGTATGCGAGTATGATGAAATCCGTTATATCGTACTTCACCATCTCGAACCGGATCATTCGGGCGCTTTGATCGAACTGATGAAGCGTGCTCCTGAAGCCCGGCTTATCATATCAGGACGGGCTGTCATGATGCTCAAAGGGATTGTCAAAAGGGATATTTCCTATGAGATTGCTACGACGGGAAAAATTATCTCTTTGGGTGATAAGACGATTGAATTTTTGATGACCCCTTTTTTACATTGGCCTGACACAATGAGCAGTTATTTGCATGAGGAAAAACTGCTTTTTAGCGGAGATGTTTTTGGAAGCCACTACTATGATGAGCGGCTTTTTGATGACCAAGTGGGCGATTTTATGTACGCTTTTCAATACTATTATGATCATATCATGCGACCGTTCAAACAACATGTTCTCAATGCTTTAGAACTGTATCGAAAATTTGACATTGATATCATCGCACCATTGCATGGACCTATTTTACGGTCAAATCCTATGCATTACATAGATAAATATGCATCATGGAGTTCACAATCCAAATTTCGCAAAAATGAACTTGGGATGAAAATGCTCTCCGTGTTTTATATCTCCAGTTATGACAATACCCATAAAATGGCTGAAAAAATGATGCAAGGGGCAGACAGTGTTGAAGGGATACGGGCAAGCATGTACGATCTTGCATCTCTGGATGAAAACAACATGATCGATTTGCTTGAAGAGTCTGATGCAATTATGGTCGGCTCGCCTACCATCAACGGCGACGCGGCAAAACCTGCGTGGGATCTGCTATCATGCATGGCATATTTAGAGAGTGCCGGAAAAATAGGGGCAACTTTTGGCTCTTATGGCTGGACCGGCGAAGCTCCAGAAATGCTGCATGAGCGGTTACGCGGATTGAAATTTCGTGTTCCGTTAAAGCCGCTTAAGATCAAATTGATTCCAACCGAAGAAGAGCTATATGAATGCGATGCATTTGGACGTGAGATTGCTGAAATTGCGATGGGTAAGATGATAGAAATGGTTTTATAGTATAAAAATTGCATTTATAGTTGAAACCGTACAAGGGGAATGCAATGAGTGAATACGACATACTGCGTCACGAAATTGAAAGCTATCTCAAAAAATATGCCATTAATGATGAAGCACGCTATATTATTGCTCCACAGATTGCTCTAAAATCGCTGGAGATGAATCACCTCTATCAGGACTTGGGCTTTAAAAGCCGTACACAAATGGGGGCATACATGAAGCAGCATTTTCCTCATTTGTCCGAACTGAAACCTAAAGATAAACTCTGGAAAAAGTTTCTTTATGATGCGATTGGTATGGTGGCACCTGCTTGTGCGACCTGTGACGATCAGGAACATTGCTTTACGTGTATTCTTGCAGAGGCGAGTGCGTGAAGACACCATCGATAACAACTACGGAGCTATATAGCTATCTAAATACACTTATCGAGACGGATATCCCTGTATTTATCCATGGCTCACCAGGGATTGGAAAATCGTATATTGTAGCCGATGTCGCTGTGAAACACGGATTGGAACTTGTTGATGTACGATTATCTCAGATGGACCCAGTCGATTTGCGCGGCGTACCTTCTATTCGTAATGAGCAGACAGTGTGGATGGCTCCCATTTTTTTTCCAAAAGATCCGCTTTCCAAGGGGATATTGTTTCTCGATGAGCTGAACTCCGCACCTCCGTCGGTACAAGCAGCGATTTATCAGCTGGTGCTGGATCGTAAAATGGGAGAGTATGAACTTCCCCGTGGTTGGCGTATTATCTGTGCAGGGAACAAAATAAGTGATAGAGGTGTGGTGTTTCGTCTCCCGACACCGTTGGCAAACCGCATGGTTCATTTAAGCGTTGAAGCGCGATTTGAAGATTTTAAACTGTTTGCGATACGTCAATCACTTCATCCGTTTGTTATCGGATTTTTGAGTTTCCGTCCTGATTTACTTACATCGGAACCTGTGAGTGAGGATGACAGCAACCCGGCATTTGCAACCCCTCGAAGTTACCACATGCTCTCTAATATTCTTAAACACACTGATAATACCTCCACGATAGCACCTATTATTTACGGGCTCGTTGGTTATGGTGCAGGGATCGAGTTTCTATCGTATGTAAAAGTATATGAAAAACTTCCCGATGTTGGAGCGATCTATGCAGGAGAATATCCGCAAATCGATAAAAGCGAGCCTGCATTGCTCTACGCTTTGGTATCGGCACTCGTAGAGCTGTATCGGGGAAGTGCAGAGCAGATACCCCATCTTTTCGGATTTTCCGAAAAACTCCCTACTGAGTTTGGAGTGATGCTCATCAAAGATGTCATAGTAAAAGACCAAAATATAGCATTAAGTCCCATGTTTGATGAGTGGATTGAGCGCTATGGCGACTATATCGTTTAGATACTATTTCAAATCAGATACACATCGAATATGGCAGGTTTCTTCAAATCCATAAGCACTTTTTTTCATTCCATTGGAAAAATCAATTATTCCCACATGACCTTTTGTATGAGTACTTAAGGCCCAATAGCGCTCTGATGCCGTATGAGAAAAAGCAGTATGAATTGTCGGCGTACGGTTTAGATCCATGATTGAATACAATTCTTCTGCAGTCGGAATACGCCAACTGTTTTTTCCGTTGTATGCTAACGTCTCACAATACGCTATTGCACTTTTATAACTCATTTGTCGTTCAGATGAAGTACTGTCATCTTGCCATACTAACTTTTTGGAAGGTTGCAGTACAACTTGTTTTTGAGTATTTGGTATAAAGTCAGCTCCAAAAAGGCTCATAGCCACCACTAAAAAAATCAACTGTTTCATGGTTAAATCTCCGCTTATTCACTAATTTGTTTAAAATTTTTGTCGTAGTATTCATCTGGTGATGTAACTTTTGCCAAAAATCTAAGGACAAACAAAAATACTAAAACACCACTAAAAATAAGAATATGATAGTTAGTACTATTCGCAAATACATCGAAAATACTACTGAAATTCTCTTTGTTTATTTTCACGACATTTACGATAAATTCTCTAAGCGCCAAAATAATAAAAATATCTATTAAGCTTCTTAGTTTTACCCTGTTATCATAAATAAAACCTATTAAAACCCTTACGATTTCCAAAAATATCATAAAATAAAGGGCATAAATAATAAGTTCAACAATTAAGCCAAAAATAGAAGCTATTAAAAGTAATGCACCCGCTAAAAAAACCTCTAAATTCAATTTATGATGAAATATCATTTTTAATTTTTCCATAATACTCCAAAGTTAAAAAATTTAAACCGCAGCAATTATAGTTTTTTTCGTATCAGGTAAATCTCAGGAGGAACAGTAAAAGAATAAAGAAAATATTAAAAATAAAGAAAAGGGGAAAATGATCCTACGAAAGAGGCTCGTTCATCCGATACCCCATCCCCGATTCGGTGACAATATACTGCGGCATAGAGGGATTCTCTTCGATTTTTTTACGAAGCTGCGCCATGAAAACACGTAGATAATGGGTCTCTTTCCCATACCCTCGTCCCCATATATTTTCAAGAACAAACGTATGGGTTAGAATTTTTCCCCGATTTTTGGCAAACAACGCCAATAACTCAAACTCTTTTTTTGTCAGCTTAACTGGTTTGGAATCGATGATCACCGTTTTATTGACTAAATTAATAAAAAGTTTCCCGATCCTAATTTCACTGCTTAGGGATTCATCTTTTTCCCGGACACGTCGGGAGAGCGCTTTAATCCTAGCAATCAGCTCACCGATACTAAAAGGCTTCGTCAAATAATCATCCGCACCCAATTCCAGAGCCTCAATTTTTTCGCTTTCTATGTCACGTGCGCTAATAACGATGATTGGTACCTCACTGAATCCCTTAGCCTCTTGGATAAATTTTTTACCATCCCCATCAGGGAGCCCGAGATCAAGTAAAACAAGTGAAACAGGATTTTGGGAAAGTGTCACAAGACCTGATTTAATAGAGTCTGCTTTTAGCAGTTCATATCCTGCTGCACCAAGCGAAATAGACAACATTTTTTGGATTCCGCTGTCATCCTCAACCAATAAAATATTTGCCATTTTTATCCTTCTTCTATATTCATTTGTGAATCATTTGAGTCGATCGGGAGGGTAATCGTTAATACAAATTCACCATAGCGCTTCACCGCATTGATGTTCCCCTTATGCGCTTGTATGATCCCTTTGATAATTGAGAGCCCAAGACCGGAGCCTTTGATTTTAGCCGAAATTTCAGCCCGATAAAATTTATCAAATATATTGGATAATTCAGACCCATCAATATCGCTAGGGTTAGAAACCGTAATTAAAAGATTAGCTCCTCGCTTCACAGCATGAACTTTGACTTCGCCGGCTTTTGAGTATTTTAACGCATTATCAAAGAGATTGAGCATTGCCTGCTCTAACAATGAAAAGTCCCCTTTGATTGGCGGTGAATCGACATTAAAGTTAAAGGTCATATCTTCACGCGGATGCTGTTTTAATGCTTTTTGATAGGCACTTCCAAAAATATCTTCTACATCACACCAATCTTTTTTTAGATGCATCAATCCGTTTTCAAGTCGTGCAAAATCCAAAAGATTTTTAAGAATCCGCTCCATCTCCACAGCACTCTCTTCGATGTTTTTCAATAACTGTTTTTCGGACGTATCAGGGATAGTTACATCCGGACTATTTATTGTACTTACCGATCCAAGAATTGCGGCCAAAGGAGTTTTGAGTTCATGATAGACGGAGTTAAACAGTACCGACGTCAATTTTTCCGAGGCTTCCACCAATTGAATACGCTGATTTTGGCGAAAGAGGCCAATACGCCACAATGAAACTGCAAACGTATTCATAAAAGCAGACAATAGTTCATACGTCGGAGCGTCCAATACCGGTAACTCAACAGCAACGACGGCTACGGTCTTATCAAAAGCTTTGGATGGGAAATAAGTCATTTCCACATTGGGCAGAGTATTGGTAAACTTTCCGGCACTTTCACTGTTACGGTAAACCCACTGAGTACACGCCAGATCATTGGGAGGAAGGCGGTATACCTCACACTCATTACTGCTAAGCATCTCACTGTTCACAATCGCTGAAACAATTTTGAGTTTGTCAAATTCATCAGGAATCAATACAATTGTTTTCGAATCGAAAATAGCATGTAATTTTTCAACCGCGAATCTTGAAGCATCCTGCTCATTTTCAAAATCACCTAATCCGGAACTGAGTTCATACAGGCGTCGGAATCGGGTTTCTTCGCTTTTTATCGCCATATTCTTCGCTTTGATCCCATCGGAAAGTTTTCCTGACGTATATCCGACAATCAAAAAGATGATAAACGACAGCGTATAGCGAAGGTCATTCACGCTAAAGGTATAGTACGGTTCAATAAATAAGAAATCGAATAGTAATACGCCGATCAACGCGGTAAAAAATGAGTATGTCACCCCGTAACGGACTGCGGTAAAGAGGGTTAAAAGGAGATAGAGTAGTGTAATATTAACAATTCCTAGCATATCTTTTCCAATGAAAGAGATACCCGTTATTCCGATTAACATAGCCAGAGAATTCAGATAATATCGAAGATTATCCGATATCCCCTCAAGAGGTTTGATCTGCTCAAAAAAGGAAGGATGTTTTTTCTCGAACGGAACGATGTCAATGATGCACTGAGGCTTTCGGTCCATAACACTTTTCGTCAAATTCGGAAACAAAAACCCAAAAAAGCGACTTTTCGGTCGTGTCATTACCAGTTCAGTAATACCATATTCCTCAATCGACTCGATTACCGAATCGGTTTTATCTCCCGATACTTTAGAAACAATTGTAGCGCCTAATCTCTCAGCAAGTTTGATATGTTTGCGTATCCGATCACTTTTTTTAGAGCTTCCAGGAGCATCTGAAGTGATTTGAAGAGCGATTAAATCAGCTTTAAGCGCATCACTGAGCCGTTTAGCATACCGTACTGCGTCCATCGACTCTTCGTGATGATCGATACAGACCATAACCGTATTCGTTTGGCTCCGCCTGCCATCTCGTTTGGCAACTGAGTATTCGTTGAGTTCATCACTCACTTTTAGGGCCGCTTTACGCAAAGTGAGCTCACGCAGTTTGCTGAGATTTTGTTCGGTGAAGAAGTTGTTGAGTGCTGATTTAATACGCTCTTGAGGATAGATTTTACCGTTTTTAAGCCGCTCAATCAACTCATCAGGAGGGGTGTCAATGAGGCGAAAACTATCGACTCGCTCCAAAATACTATCAGGCACCGTTTCGACTACTCGTACATTGGTCAATGAATGGACGATGTCGTTGAGACTCTCGATATGCTGGATGTTCATCGTCGCAATGACATCAATACCGTGAGAGAGAATTTCGAGGACATCCTGATAGCGCTTTTCGTAGCTGGAGCCTTGCGTATTACTATGCGCCAGTTCATCGATCAGTACCACTTCCGGATCACGCTTTAGGATAGCATCCACATCCACTTCGCCGAATTCCGCACCGCCGTAACGGATCTTTTTGATCGGAATGACTTCCAACCCCTCGACTAATGATTCGGTTTCCACACGCCCGTGCGCTTCGAGATACCCAACAACCACATCGATGCCGCTTTGTTGAAGCTGACGCCCTTTTAAGAGCATGGCGTAGGTTTTACCGACTCCAGCGGCGGCACCGAGATAGAGGATAAAATTTCCCTCTTCGGCTTTTTGTATCTCTTCGAGGAGCCTTTCGGCCTTAGATTTTAACTTTTCCAAATTCTCTGTCTAATGTTAAATTTATCGTTACGACATTTACTTTTTCTTCCCCTATAATACCCCAATAAGCCTTTTGAGTATTTTTATGAATGGTATCTATTACCTTAGATTCTTCAATCCCGCGTGATAGGGCTATCCGTTTTGCCTGAATCGTTGCATTTGCCACAGTGATGTGAGGATCAAGCCCACTTCCACTCGTTGTCACCGCATCCATCGGCACTTTTTGCGATGCACTTAGATTGTTTTCGGCACGATACGCTTCAACGCGCCCTTTTACCGCATCGTGAAGCTTTTGACTGGTGTAGCCTAGATTTGATCCGCTTGAGGATGCGCCGTCATACCCATCCGCCCCCGCTGCTGAGGGACGGGGGTGAAAATAAAAAGGTTTTGTAAAGTTTTGCGCTATAAGGGTGGAAGCAATCACCGTTTTCCTCTCATACACCAAAGAGCCTTTCGCTTGGTCTGCAAAGGCACCATCTCCGATTGCTTTTATCGCAAACGGATACGCAAGAGCACAGATGACCGTCAAACTACTAAATAAGAGTACCGATTTTTCTAATTCTTTAAACATCTTTTTCTCCTTATGCCAAACCAAGGGCGCTAATCACCATATCGATGAGTTTGATCCCGATAAACGGGGTAATAATCCCCCCTAATCCGTAAATAGCGAGATTGCGACGCAACGCTGCCTCTTCGCTTTGAGCTTTAAATGCCGCGCCTCGTAATGCAACAGGTATTAGTGCCACAATGATAAGGGCATTGAAAATGACCGCTGAGAGAATCGCACTTTTCGGACTCGCCAAATCCATGATATTAAGCACCGCTAAGGATGGGAAAATAATTACTGCCAAAGCCGGAATGACCGCAAAATATTTCGCCACATCATTGGCAATACTAAACGTCGTTAATGCTCCGCGCGTCGAGAGGAGCTGTTTACCTACTTCGACGATTTCAAGCAGTTTTGTAGGGCTGCTATCGAGGTCGATCATGTTCGCCGCCTCTTTCGCCGACTGTGTTCCGCTGTTCATCGCCAGTCCCACATCGGCTTGCGCCAATGCCGGAGCGTCGTTGGTACCATCCCCCGTCATCGCAACGAGATGCCCCTCTTTTTGATACTGTTGAATAAGACGAATTTTAGTCTCAGGAGTTGCTTCCGCGACAAAATCATCTACTCCGGCTTCCGCCGCAATCGCTGCTGCCGTGAGAGGATTGTCGCCGGTAATCATCACCGTTTTAATCCCCATTAATCGTAATTCGGCAAACTTGGCTTTAATCCCCGGTTTTACGATATCTTTGAGCATCACTACACCCAAGATTTTTGCATTAACCGCAATAACGAGCGGTGTAGCTCCCTCTTTAGCAATTTTTTCGCAGATTCCTCTACACTGGGCATCGAACATACCACCATACATTTCGACAAATGCAGCGACCGAATCCATCGCCCCTTTTCGGATATGGACATCAGCGATGTTTACACCACTCAAACGGGTATCAGCACTAAAGGCGATCAACGTTTCATCACCTTCTAGCACTAATGTTTTGGCATGCATAGATTCCGCAAGCGCCACAATACTACGCCCCTCAGGTGTTTCGTCTGCTTTAGAGGAAAGGACTGCATACGAGAGTAGCTCTTCTTGACTCACACTGCCAACGGTGAAAAATTCACTCGCCATACGGTTCCCGAACGTGATCGTTCCTGTTTTGTCAAGTAACAATACCGAAATATCCCCTGCCGTTTCGACCGCTTTACCGCTGGTGGCGATAACATTTTTTTGCAGCAGTCTATCCATACCGGCTATACCGATTGCGCTAAGCAATCCACCGATCGTCGTAGGTATCAGACATACAAACAACGCTACGAGAACGAGGAGTGAGAATGATCCGTGAAAATAACCTACCAATGGTTGCAATGTTGCTACAGCGAGTAAAAAAATCAAGCTGAATCCGATAAGAATCAAACTTAACGCAATTTCATTCGGAGTTTTTTGACGTTTGGCACCCTCGACCAATAAAATCATTTTATCGAGAAAACTCTCACCCTTCGCCGCCGTTACACGAATTTTAATCCAGTCGGATAGAACTGAAGTACCCCCTGTAACCGAACTACGATCCCCACCGCTTTCACGGATGACGGGAGCAGATTCTCCGGTAATCGCACTCTCGTTAACACTGGCGACCCCTTCGATCACTTCACCATCGATTGGGATCAACTCACCCGCTTTGACGATGACCACATCTCCCTTAACCAATAAAGAAGCATCGACGTATTCTGTTTTATCTCCAATCAAACGATTGGCTTTTAAGTCGCTTTGCGTTTGACGTAAACTCGATGCTTGCGCTTTTCCTCGCCCCTCGGCCAATGCTTCGGCGAAGTTGGCAAACAATACGGTAAACCACAGCCAAAATAAGAGCTGTAGATTAAACCAAAAATCCGCAGGATCAAAATGTCCTGTAAAAAAAAGAACCGTACAAAACGCTGAACTCAGCGTCACGGCAAAGATCACTGGATTTTTAATCTGATGCTTCGGATTGAGGCGAATAAACGACTCCCTCAAGGCTTCTTTAAATATTTCATTATTATTAATTGCAATTGCTTTTTTCATTCTATTTCCTTAGAACAGCTTGCCGGAAAGCATGAGGACATGCTCGGCAATCGCTGTAAACGTTAACGCGGGTAAAAAGGTCAACGCTCCCAAAATGAGGACGGTAAACGCCAAAAAGATCGTAAAGGTCATATTGTCGCTTTTCACTGAACCTGAAGAGAGGGCATACGTTTTTTTGTTCGACATACTCGCCGCAATCGCGATCATCGGGATAATCACCCCGAAACGGCCAATAAACATCGCAATAGCCAACGTAATGTCATAGAACGGTGTATTGGCAGTCAATCCCGCAAACGCACTCCCGTTATTCGCCGCCGCCGAGGTGTAGGCATAGAGTATTTCTCCCAATCCATGCGGTCCTGCGTTGTTCAGACCCGCCAATCCATCGGCACAATTTGCCGCGATCGCCGAAAAGCCCAAAATCGCTGCCGAGGGGAGAAGTAAAGCAATGATAACCGCTTTAATCTCATACGCTTCGATCTTTTTGCCCAAATACATAGGTGTCTTTCCGACCATCAAACCGATCATAAACATGGACAGCAACGCATAGATCATCATCCCATAAAATCCGGCACCGACACCGCCGAAGATCACCTCTCCCACCATCATTTGCAGCATTAATACACCGCCCGCAAGTGGCGAGAAACTATCATGCATCGCATTGACCGCACCGCACGATGCCGCCGTCGTTACGGTTGCAAACAAGCTCGACGCTCCCAGAGCAAACCGTACCTCTTTACCCTCCATACTAGGACCAGCTTCCACACCAAGCTGTGTCAACATCGCATTTCCTTGTGATTCGGCATAATAAGTTGCTCCTAAAGTCAGAGCAAATAAGAGTGCCATAGCCCCAAAGATCGCTATCCCTTCACGTCTGTTTCCGGCAAATTTACCGTAGGCAAATAATAAGGCGATAGGGATCAAAAAGATTGAGAATATTTGGATGAAGTTGGTCAACTCATTGGGATTTTCAAACGGATGGGCACTGTTGACATTGAAAAATCCGCCGCCGTTGGTTCCCAACATCTTGATCGCTTCCTGACTCGCTACCGGTCCCATAGCAAGAGTTTGTTTTACACCTTCAATCGTTGTTACATCCACATACGCAGATAGATTTTGAATTACCCCTTGAGAGAGTAAGAATATTGCATAAATGATTGAAATCGGCAAAAGCAAACGCAATGTCGTTTTTGTCATATCAACGTAAAAATTGCCAATTCCTCTCCCCGTTAGACCGCGCATCAGAGCTACAGCCACTGCCGTACCAGTAGCTGCAGAAAGGAAGTTTTGAATACTTAACCCGACCATTTGTGAAAAGTAGCTCATCGTACTTTCACCACCATAACTTTGCCAGTTCGTATTGGTGACAAAACTGATCGCCGTATTGAGTGCCAAATGCCAACTTAAATTTGAGAAGTTTTGTGGATTAAGCCACATAGCACTTTGAAAAAAGAGGATAAAAAAGAGGATAAAAATACCGAATAGATTAAACACCATCATCGATAGGGTATACCCTTTAAAACTCTGTGACTTTTCTGTATTAATCCCGCTGATACGAAACAAAAAATTTTCAAGCGGGGAAATGATTGGGTCAAGAAATGTTTTCTTTCCATCAAAAATTTTATAAACATAGTTTCCGATAAAGAACCCGAAAACCACTACCGTGAACGCGAATAACGCGAACAATACCATATCCAATACTTCCATCTACAGCTCCTCAATCTTTACAAGGCTATAAATAAAGTACAGTAGCAATGAAACAGCAAGCGTTGCGCCTACAATCATATCAACCATCATCTCTAACTCCATTACAGAACAAATTTCAACTCTAATAATATCCCTAAAGTTGGTCAAAAAAGTCTCAAATAAAATGGCTATAGCATAAAGAAAATATCAAATTCTATGTAGTACACTCCAAAAATGTATGGTACGAAAGTTGCAATCGGTATCAAAAATCGCCAAGGATACCCCATCAAAAGCCGTCTCGAAAAAATTAGGGTTCAGTTTCTTTTTGACCATCCTTTTTTAAGTGTTTTAGCCCTTTCTATTCCGCATAAACTACAAACCAATCAGCATTGTCTTTATGAAACAGATGGCGTATCGATTCGTATGGATGAGAGCAAAATGGGTGGGATTGACGATTCAAAACTTAAATACCTTTATGCTCATGTACTGCTTCATATCTTGCTTAAACACCCTTTTCGCATGCGAGGACGTGATAATCCGACATGGAACCGCAGTTGTGATATTGTCATAGGATTGTTGCTTGGTGATTTTAAGCGTGTTGGGAGTGCAGATGATGATGCTATCATAATCGAATCCTTTCGCGACAAAAGTGTCGAAGAAGTCTACAATACACTTTATCGTGAGAGTAATGAGGGAGAAGGATCACAGAGTGATAAAAACCCTTCCCAGCAAAAAATGGACATCATTGAAAATGAGGGGGATACCCGTGTCGCAGAAGAGGAACTCGATGCACTGATTATCCAAGCGATGGGAGCTGCACGAAAACAAGGAAATATTCCTGCTTCCTTGTTAGAGATGTTTGATGAGATCACGAAACCAGCCATTGATTTACACACACTATTGCACAGTTATATGTCTGAAAGTTTTTTTGATAAAGAATCTGATTTTTCACATCCCAATCGACGTTTTATACATCAAGGGATTTATCTCCCAGGATATCGCTATGACCGAAATCGGCTGAGTCTTTTTATTTTCTTGGATCGTTCTATGAGTATTCGACAGGATATTTTCGCCCGATTTCTTGGGATAATTGATGCAATTGTCCGTATGAGCCACGATTTTGAAGTAAGTGTAGTTCCTTTTGATGAACAAATAGCAGATGATGAGATTGTGAGCTATGATGCACAGGCAATATTACCTAATATCAGTTTTCATAAAGGCAATGGCGGAACACAGTTTGCCCCTGTACTTGAGTATATACGTACCCATGCGGGAGAAAAAAATCTTGCCATTATATTGAGCGATGGCTTTTTTACAGTAGAAAATGCCCCTGCAATGCAGACCCTCTTTTTACTGAGTGAGAAAAAAAATATCAAAAGGTTTGAACGCTATGGAGACGTTGTCTACTTTGACTTATAGAGATCATATTGAGATGCTTAAAGATGATTTTAATTTTGAAGAGCAGGGAGATGCTTTGTATTTGTATCATGAGGATGATGAGGCACGATTGCTTTGGGCATTTCATCGTCCCAGCGGTTCGCACCCTGTACAAGTCAGTGATCCTAATACAGATGTTGCCATCATGGCATTTAACCACTCGAGGCTAGGAGCGTATGAACGTTTGCAGT
>JAYVLH010000057.1:0-20087 GCA_043759555.1 Sulfuricurvum sp.
GATATTGCTATTGCCTCTCGCAGCATGGAAGTCAAAGATATAGATATAGCACTTTCTAAAATGTCGTCGCATGCGCGTAAAGCATGCTATGTCACCTATAAAGCCGGAGGAAGTTTTGTTGACATAAATATCCTTGATTTCATAGGCAAAAAAATCATCACAAAACCCGATTTTTGGTACATTCCTGTACTGCTTTACCAATACGGCTATCTTCCTACCATCGACTACATTGCCACACAGCGCGGTTCATTACGTTATAACAGCGCCGATGAATTCATCGAATCATTAATCTGGAGCTTGGGTGGCTTAGACGACGAACAACAACGCAAAGCGCGTGAATATTATGAAAACTTTATTGTCGGTGAAAACCGTATTCCAAAACCTTTTACATGGGCATTTATTTCATGGAAAACAATCAAATGATTACTTTTATTAAACACATCGTTATTGAGGCATTATGAACACGCTATCCGCCACTATTACCTCCGTTACCTCATCACAGCACCTCTCCTCAATATGTGTACGCGTAGGAGATGAACCCTTCTACCTTCTCCTAGCCGAAGCATCGAGCGAAGACGATTTACTCCATACAGCTGTCACTTTGGCATTTAAAGAAACCGAAGTAATTCTTTTTAACTCTTTTGCTTACGCAACGGCAAATATACATAAAGCACTGGTCGAAAATATTGAAAAAGGGTTCATCCTCACACAAGTCACCCTATCCTATCACCAAACGATTATGTGCGCTCTTGTCCCGACTGTGACATTTGATGCTCTAGGAATAAATAAAGGTGACGAAATTTACTGGCTAGTGAGCCCAAGTGAAATATCACTATTGAGAGGAACACATGGAATCTGAATTTATAAGTACAATGGTCCTAACATTTAAACTCGCAAGCGTTACCACTGTGATACTGTTATTCATAAGTATTCCTCTCGCTGCATTTTTGGTCTTTGGACGTATCCGTTTTAAAAGTGTTATTGAAACTATAGTATCGATGCCGCTTGTACTGCCACCCTCCGTGTTAGGATTTTATCTTTTGTTAGCCTTTAGTCCGGCATCCGCTATCGGAAGTTTTCTCACCCAACACGGTATCCGCTTAGCATTTAGCTTTGAGGGGTTAGTTATAGGTTCTGTTCTTTTTAGCTTGCCCTTTATGGTTCACCCTATACAGTCGGCTCTCTCACAAGTACCCCGTTCTATTTTTGAAGCTTCCTACACGCTGGGAAAATCAAAACTGCAAACCATGATACACGTTATACTTCCCTCTATCCGACATGGACTTATTTCTGGAATCGTTCTCGCTTTTGCTCACACAGTCGGAGAGTTTGGTGTTATCCTCATGATCGGCGGAAATATTCCGGGCGAAACCCGTGTCGCCTCTATCGCGATATACGATGAAGTCGAATCCCTCAACTATGCGTTGGCACACCAATATGCCCTTACCCTCTTTGTCGTAACCTTTTCCATCCTCCTTCTCGTCTACACCCTCAATAAAAAATCGTTGGGGGGGATTCGATGATAGAAGTAAATATTACTAAACATCTCGACACTGCCGAAGGTCCTCTTGAAGCTCATTATGATCTCACCATAAACGATAAGGAGTTTATAACCCTCTTTGGCGCTTCAGGCGCTGGTAAAACAACATTAATGCGTCTTATTGCCGGATTGGACAAACCTGACAGTGGCAGTATCATCGTAGATGGCGAAATATGGTTTGACAGTACTCAGAAAATAAATCTAACCCCTCAAAAACGCAGTGTCGGATTTGTATTCCAAGACTACGCTCTCTTTCCGACGATGAGCGTCAAACAAAATCTACTCTTTGCCGCCGATACTGCTACACAACGTGCAAATGTTGATCAACTCATCAAACTTGTTGAACTTGAAGCCCTTAGCCATCGTCTTCCTGCCACATTGTCAGGTGGACAAAAACAGCGTGTTGCCCTCGCCCGTGCCTTAGTGCGCCATCCCAAGATTCTTCTCCTTGATGAGCCGCTTTCTGCCCTTGATCCGTCCATGCGTCAAAAACTTCAAGACGAACTGGCACGTGTGCATGAGCGCTTGGGTGTTACAACATTGCTCGTAAGCCATGACATCGCCGAAACTGTCAAACTCTCCGACAAAATGGCCTCTATTGAGCTTGGACGTATTGTCCGTATTGCCAAACCTATAGAGTTTTTTAGCTCCCAGACGCTCAGCGGTAAACTTCAGCTTATAGGGGAAGTATTAAAAATCGAAGAAGATGCTCCTGTAGTCATCGTAACCTTGCTTGTGGGCTCTTCCGTAGTACGCACAGTCATAAGTTCCACGGAAGCTTCAGCCTTGTGTGTAGGTGGGCACGCTATAATCTCGACCAAAGCGTTTAATCCCATTCTTATTCCCATCAATACCTAAAAGGAACTCACACATGACTATCACAAAAAACTGCATCGTCACCATCGATTATCACATCAATGACAGTCAAGGAAATCTTCTTCACGAAGAGGCCGAACCTCTCATCTATTTGCAGGGGGATTATGCTCAAATTTTTAAAGCAGTCGAAGACGCTTTAGAAGGAAAAAGTATTGGAAGTATCTTTAAAATAGCCCTCTCTTCCGAACAAGCATTCGGCGCATACGATCCTGAACTGCTTATTACCGAAAACTTAAGTGAGCTTCCAGAAGACTTAACAGTGGGAATGGAAATCGACGGATATATGGAAGATGATTGTGATGATGTTATCATCTACACTGTAAAAGAGATACAAGGGAAAAAAGCAACACTGGATGGAAACCATCCGCTAGCGGGTATGGATCTCGTTTTCGAGGGGACTGTTTTGGATATCCATGAAGCTTCCAAAGAAGAGATCAAAGAGATATTAACCTATCAGCATAATCACTAAATAAGCCAACAAGGCTTATTTATCTCCCCCGTCCGCCCGATTTTTTAGGGGCCGGTTTTTTATTCCCAAAAGCACTGCTTCTACCTGTATCACTTGACTTTTCTACAGGCTCTTCTCGTGCAACACGCGGTCCGCGTTTACCGATAAACTTTGGCTGTACAGGTGCTTTTTTACGTTTATTACCAAAGGCACCGTCAACTTTTTCTTTTTTCTCTGAGTCTTTGCTCATACTTTTACCATGTGTTTTTTTTGATTCGAGTACTGCAGGCGGTTCAAATCCAGCTACAACTATACGCTCAGGTTGTTTGCCCAGCATTGTCTCGATTTTTCTCCATGAGATATGCTCTAGCGTCGATAGCAAAGTGATTGCCACACCGTCTTTACCCGCACGACCCGTGCGTCCTATCCGATGAATATAATCGCTCGCGATATGAGGTATATCATAATTGATGACGACGCCTAGATCTTCAATATCCAATCCGCGTGCCGCGATATCTGTCGCAACAAGGATTTTCATTTTTCCTTCGCGAAATTCACTCAAAGCGCGATCGCGTGCTCCGTGTTTTTTGTCACCATGGATCGTAGCACACTCCAGACCACTGCTGCGCAGATAGTCACTCACCTCATCTGCAGCAGCTTTTGTACGTGTAAACACGAGTACTTGCGGATAGTTATTCGAACCGATTAAATAGGAAAGCAATTCACTTTTTTGCTCTTTTTCAACAGGATGAACAATTTGGCGTATTGTTAAATCTGCAGGAGAAAGATTGTCTATTTCAACCAACATCGGCTTGTTAAGAATTTTCTCGCTGAGTTTTTTAACCGAACCCGTCATAGTTGCAGAAAAAAGGATCGTTTGCCGTTTTTGTGGCAATAAATCAATAATCTGCTCTACTTCTCGGATAAAACCCATATCCAAAATCGTATCGGCTTCATCGAGAACCAAAAATTGGACTTTTGAGAGGGGAATATGCCCTTGCTTATTGAGCTCGATCAATCGTCCAGGAGTAGCTACAATAATGTCGGCTCCCTTTTCAAGCGACGCAATCTGTTTGCTCATATTGACCCCGCCGGAAATATTCAAAATCCGCAGGTCCAATTCCAATGCATACGAGCGAATGGCCAAAGTAATTTGTTCAGAAAGTTCGCGGGTAGGAACAAGAACCAACATTCGAACGCGGGCTAATTCATCTGGATTTGACTTACCCATCATTTGCAAGATAGGCAAGGTATAAGCAGCGGTTTTGCCCGTACCCGTTTGAGCAGCGCCCAAAATATCACGTCCCCTCAAAATCAAAGGAATTGCTTTGGTTTGTATAGGCGTCGGTGTAGTGTATTCTAATGCTTCAAGATTGGCTCGGAGTTGCTGGTTTAGACTGCTAAAAGGCATCATAACCCCTTTTCTACTTAATTTGTTATTAATTTTAACATTATTGTACTTAGAATGGATCATTTTTTGCTACTATTGCGCAATAAGACTATTCCCGAGGAAACCCATTGAAAGCATTCGTACTTTTAGCACTCACTATTACTCTAGGCTGGAGCTCTTCTATGACGATGGGAACCATCTATGACAAAGCCACCAATAAACCCATCGAAAACGCTATTATTATCTCTGGAGCTAAAGAATACAGAAGTGATGCCAATGGCTCCTTCAACGTTCCTTCAGCTGCTATTATCGGTGTCCGCGCTATAGGATACGAACGTAAATTTTACAGTACCGGCGGAAAAATGTATTTAAGCCGATTTATTCCAAAAGCACTTTATCTCTCCAGCTTCGGAGCTACTAGCAGTAAAATCATGGGAAATGCGAAACACCTCATCCGAACAACACAAATCAATGCATTAGTAATTGATGTCAAAATGGATCGCGGGCAAATAGCCTTTAAAACAGCCAACCCTATCGCTAATAAAATCGGTGCACAAAATGTTATTTTATTCAAAGATATCAAAAAATTTGTGGCTGATTTGCATAAGGAAGGCATTTATGTCATTGCGCGTATAGTATCCTTTAAAGACACACCGTATGTTACGGCTCACCCAAATATGGGGGTAAAGAAAGACAATGGTACATTGTTCACAGATAAAGAAGGTCTTTACTGGATTGATCCCTCTCACAAAGAGCCTCAAGATTATATTATCAGTATAGCAGCAGATGCTGCAGCAGCAGGTTTTGATGAAATACAATTTGACTATGTCCGTTTTCCTGATCGTAAAGGGATAAAATTTGCCGTTGAAAACAACCAAGCCAATCGTGTTAAAGCCATTGCCGGATTTTTAGAAGCAGCACGCACACGTTTAACCAAGTACAACGTCTTTATCTCTGCGGATATCTTCGGCTATGTAAGCTGGCATGATGCTGACATCGAAATCGGACAACGAGTAGATGCTCTCGCACCCTATGTCGATTATCTCTCTCCTATGCTTTACCCTAGCGGATTTAATGCAGGAATCCCAGGATTTCCAAATCCTGTACAAGCTAACTATGAGATTGTCAAACACTCACTCGATAAAGCTCTTACGAAGTCAGCCAACTCTCCGTTATGCTACCGTCCATGGCTTCAAGCATTCAAAGATTATGCATTTGATCGCCGTGTTTATGGTGACAAAGAGATCCGTGATCAGATTCGGGCCAGTGAAGATTTTGGCAGCTGCGGATGGATACTATGGAATCCTCGTAATGTCTACACCGGTGCTGGACTTATACGTCTTGATCGAACGGCTAATAAAGTCGCGGAAAGACCTGTATCATAGTCATTTTAGGAATAAGAGCTTAAATACCTACTCGATCTTCCAGCGCTTTTGTGAGTGAGAGAATATCCACATTCTCCAAACTCACTCCTGTAGGCACCCCCTGTGCAATACGGCTAAACCGGACATCGCATTCAATCAGTTTATCCTCGATATACAGCATAACCCCTTGATTGGCAATAGAGGGTGTGAGGGCAAAAATCACCTCTTTTATTCCACTGTTTATGATTGCTTTTAGATGTCCGATATCCAGTTCATCGATTGAATCAAGGACAAAATAACGCCCATCGAAAAGGGCATTTTCTTCAAACATCAAAATTTCTTTAGCATTTTCAACGATGCACAAAATCTCATGATTACGCCGTTCATCGCTGCATATTTCACACAGTTCATCTTCAGAGAGTCCTCCGCATGAGCGGCATTTTCTCAAACTCGTTATCGCACTTTCGATAGCGTGGGCCAATTTAAGTGCACCAAATGTATCGTGCATCACCAAATGGTAGGCGAGTCGCGTTGCTGATTTTTGTCCGATAGCCGGTAGTTGCTGCAGTGCATCGACAAGTCGGTTAAATTTATCCAGTGAACGTTTCATAATAGCATTGTACCAAAATATCTTTAGTCTTTGTGGCTCAAGTAAGCTGTGGTATAATTCGCAAAAAATTCCTGGAGATTATGTGTGGAAAATTTAAGTTATTATGAAATTTTAGAAGTTACAAAAAGTGCCAATGGTGATGAAATCAAAAAAGCATACCGTAAGATGGCAAAACTCTACCATCCCGACCGTAACCCTGATGATGAAACCGCGGAACATAAGTTTAAACTCTGCAATGAAGCTTATCAAGTCCTTAGCGACGATCAACAACGCTCTGTATATGACCGTTACGGAAAAGAAGGGTTACAAGGTGGTAGCAGTCGCCGTTCAAGTGGCGGATTTGATGACTTAGGAAGTGTATTCGAAGAGATGTTTAATGGTTTTGCCGGCGGTGGTCGTAGCACTCGATCACGTGCCCCAAGTGACAAGTTTCCTCTTGACATGGGCGTTGATATGCGTATCAATTTCAAAGAAGCAGTTTTCGGATGCGAAAAAGAAGTCACTTTCAGTGCAAAAACCTCATGCAAAACCTGTAAAGGAACCGGAGCCAAAGACGCAAAAGTCACCAGTTGCAGCCAATGCGGCGGCAAAGGACAGGTATATGTACGTCAAGGGTTCATGACTTTCTCACAGACCTGTCCTGCGTGTCATGGTGAGGGGACCATGCCGAGTGAAAAATGTCCCGATTGTAAAGGTAAAAGCTACAGCGAAGCAAAAGAGAAAGTAACCGTAAAGATTCCAGCAGGCATCGATAATGGTAACCGATTACGTGTCTCAGGACGCGGAAATATGGGTAAAAGCGGTGTACGCGGTGATTTGTATGTTACCTTTGAAGTCGAGGAAGACAGCCACTTTATCCGTAACGGCAATGATGTCTATCTTGAAGTCCCTATCTTTTTTACCCAAGCCGTTCTTGGTGAAGATATTACTATCCCTTCTCTCAAAGGTGAAGTGACACTAGAACTCGAAACAGGTACCAAAGACAAGCAGCAGTATCGTTTTAAAGGCGAAGGTGTAGCAGATGTTCACGGACGAGGAAAAGGGGATATGATCGCTCAAATCACCCTCACCTATCCTACACGTCTCACAGCTGAACAAACAGAACTATTACAAAAACTCCAAGAGAGTTTCGGCATCGAATCAAAACCTCATGAGTCTCTTTTTGAATCAACTTTTGAAAAAGTAAAAGGATGGTTTAAGTAACTTCTAAAATCGCTTAACGGGAGTATGACAATACGGTGTACTCCCTTTCTTCTGATAATAATCTTGATGATACTCTTCGGCTTTATAAAAAGGTTGGACATCCAAAATTTTGGTTGCAACGTCATAGCCATTGATTTTTAGTTTTCTAATAAGTGCCATTGCAGTTTTTTTTTCGTCATCATTACGTACAAAAATGGCTGAGTGGTACTGATCGCCAATGTCAGGTCCTTGTCCATTTTTTTGTGTCGGATTATGGATTTCAAAAAATACTTTAGCTAACTGCTCGTATGTAATTACAGATCTGTCATAGAGGACTTCAACCGTTTCCAGATGCCCCGTCTTTGAGCTGGAAACCTGCTCGTATGTTGGATTTTTGAGTGTTCCGCCCATATAGCCGGAGTTAACTTCTTTTACCCCTTTGAGCTTTTCGAGATAGTATTCTACTCCCCAAAAGCATCCTCCTGAAAAATAAGCTTTTTCGTATTTTGTGATCGTTGCATCAGATTTAGGATGAAAATTGAGTGAAATAGAATTGACACAGTAACGTGTATTTTTTTTCGTAAATCCTTCACCCTCAAATACATGCCCCAAATGTGCACCGCACTTAGCACATACAATCTCTGTACGATCTCCGTCAGGATCTGGGATTCTTTTGACAGCACCTTTGATAGCATCATCAAAACTTGGCCATCCGCACGTTGATTTAAATTTATCATTAGATTTATAAAGAGGGGTTCCGCATATTTTACACGTATAAACACCCTCTTTCATGGTATTTACATATTGACCGCTAAAAGGTCTTTCTGTCCCTTTATCAATAAGGACATTTCGTTCTTCATTAGTTAACTGATTAATTTTACCTGTCCAAGGAGTTAACTCTATCGCGCATGCGACAAGAGCCAAAAGAGACACCAGCAATATCGATTTCATGATAGTTAGTCTGTTTTTCTCTTCGGATATGCCATCGCAATAACGATAGCTACTACGGCATAAGCCCACGGCACGAAATCAGGAATCGGCACCGGATCACCTTTGGCGTATGAGTGCATCCCAGCAAGATAGTAGTTGACTCCGAAATAGGTCATCAATACAGAGGTAAATGCCAAGAGAGAAATAACACTGAATGAAAAATCATTATATGCACCTTTAATCATACGTAAATGGATAACCACCGCATAAACTAAAATAGTAACTAATGCCCATGTCTCTTTTGGATCCCAACCCCAATAACGTCCCCAACTTTCATTCGCCCAGACACCGCCAAGGAAATTTCCAACAGTCAAAAGCACGAGACCAAAGATGAGACTCATCTCATTAATGGCATTAAGCTCTTTGATCGCAAGATTGAGTCGCGCTTCGTTATCCGGATTTTTGAGTATAAAGAGAATGAGAGTTATCATTCCAAGCAATGCTCCAAGACCCAAGAAACCGTAACTCGCTGTAATCATTGATACGTGAATACTAAGCCAATAAGACTGTAATACCGGTACCAGATTTGTAACCTGTGGATCAAGCCAGTTAAGATGTGCAACGAACAAAATAAGACCTGTCAAAATTCCCGTAGCAGCCAACGTCATTGGCGATTTACCTGAAAAGATAAATCCAGCCAATACCGTTGCCCATCCGATGTAGATCATTGATTCATACCCATTTGACCATGGTGCATGACCAGATATGTACCAGCGCATCGCAAGACCTGCAGTATGCGCCATAAAAAATAAAATCAATAATCCCAAGGTTGCTTTACTAAAAAACTCGAGTTTAAAATTTGGTTTCAATATTTTAACAAACGATAACATCAATAGAATAAAACCTACTAGAAAATACAAAGGCCACAGTTGCTCAAAAATATTAGATTTATTGTAGAAAATCTCTACCGCCAGTTTTTTTTCATTTGGATAAACACTTGCTCCTGCAAAGTGCTGATACTTATCAATCATACCCAATGCTTTATCCGCATGTGACCAGTCACCGCTCTTAAGAGCACCGTCAATAGCACTGAAATAACCCATAGCCATTAGTCGTATCATCTGCGCATCTTTAGGCGCAAACGTCTGAAGTGATTCAATGGTGGCATTCCATTTGTTAGATTTATCATTGGGTTTTGGCCACATTTGTATCAATGTACCTGTATAAACCATATATGCGACATTAACCCGTTCATCTACTTGCAGCAAGGCCTTATCAAACTTGTCACGAGAAGAAGGTGCCTTTCGTGTCGCCTCCTCTACCAATTTTGCCAATTTATAACCCGAAATCTCGTCAGGAGCGTCAAAAAATTGCGAAAATGCGGCAGTTTTAGCATTTTCAGGAAGACCGATAAGCTTATTGATCTCTTTATCACCTACTTTTATCATAGCGATTTCACGCCACGCATCAGGACGAAGCATCATTCCCAAAACAACTTGATTTGGAGAAAGACCTAGTACTTCGTCATTACGACATAGCTTGGCTACAATTTCATGGGATAACGTATCCATAGGTTTCATACGACCACTGGAATCTTGTATCACCAAGTGACCAAATTTATCCGCATGTGCGGCATCAAAACTTTTTGCTGTTTGTATAACAGGGTTTTCAACATCCGCAGCATAGATGTTTGTTGTGCTCAGCATCACTGCGATTAATGCTAATGACGCAGCGATTTTTTGAACATTCAGTTTTTTCAGCTTCTCACTAAGCCCGTTGAAACGACCATTTTTAACAATCAAAACACCAAATAACCCTATAGCCAGTAATAAATAGCCAAGATACGTAACCAATGTTCCCGGATCTTTATTGACCGAAAGAACGCTACCTTGTTCATCTTGATCAAATGAAGACTGGAAAAATCGGTAGTTATTATAATCAAGAATATGATTCATATAGATACGAAATGGCATGTTAACCCCTGCGCTTTCATCGATAAGTGTCACTTCACTTGCATACGATGCAGGTGACATAGAGCCTGGATAGCGTTCTAGCTGAAAATCGTTCAACATAATCGAAAATGGCAGCTGTCGTTCAATCGAGCCGTAAGATACTTTTATAATCGTATCTCCCAGTTTAACGGTTTGTGGTTCTCCAATATCACCGACACTTCCCATTACAACCGCTGAACCTTTTTTGTCACCGCTGGTGAAATTAAGCGTTAGGGCATCTTGCCCTCCATTCATCTTCATCATTGGCCCTTTAGCAGACTTTTTAGATGAAGATTGCAGCTTCATAATCCCTTTAGGAATAAATTCTCGTAGTACAAATCCGCTTTGGGCAGTTTGGAACAGAGTACGGGTTAGCAATTCACTTTTACCTGCATCGGCAACACCTGATTGCTGTGTGTTCATACTCAATGTATGAAAACTGCCAGAGTGATTCATCATCACTTTATCACCCTCTACGGTTAAGGAGACAACAGGCTTATCAAATTTCTTATTCGAACCAAAATCAATCACAACATCATTTGCTTCAAAGGCATCACCTTCTTTTAGGTTAACCTGCTCTCCGCTGCCGCCTGAAGTAATCATCATTTTCAAAATAGGTGATCCTTTAGGATCAGCAACCGGCTCGTAACTCGCATCCCCCATATAATTTTCCAGTTTTACATCAACGGCTTCTGTGTCACATGCCAAAGTACGTTCAAAATGATTAGTGGAGCGCTTAGAAAGATACAGCGGTTCTTTAAAACTGTAGGTTTTTCCCCCTTTTTCAACATCAAACGTCACATAAGGCTCTGCACTGACGATCACATGACTGCTCTCACCTTCACGAATGTGCATCACACCCTCAAATCCCATATAACGGGTTACAGCAGCGCCTATGAGAATAATCAAAAAAGCGATATGAAAGGTAAATACAAGCCATTTACCTTTGCGAGCCATCTTAAATTTGAGTATATTTAACGTGAGATTGAGTGCTAAAAATCCTAGCATTATCTCAAACCATCTTGCATTGTAAATATCAGCTTTTGCGGTCATCGTTCCATAGTCATTTTCGACAAATGTCGCATACCCAATGGTAATAGCAAAGAGCAGCATCAAGCCAACCATTGTTTTCATTGAGCTTAATAGTGAGTGAATTTTATTCATTAGGAGCCTGTCGTGATAAGATTGGTGCAATTGTAGTCGGACTTAGGTAAATATATGTTAATTCAGTGTTAATACCTACATACCCTAAACCCTAAATTAGGTTAAGAGCTAAAAGCATCTGTTTAAAATGTTATAAAAGTTGTGGTTTACCGGTAAAATACCCTTGAGAATAATCAATCTTGTGCCCTATTACCGCGTGATATATTGCCTCGTCACTGACAAATTCGGCAATCGTTTTTGCACCAATTTTACCGGCAAAATCAACGATTGTATCCACAATAATACGATGACGTTCATTATCAGTAATTCCCACTATAAGGGATCCGTCGATTTTGATAAAATCGACGCCAAGTTTGAGAATATTTTCAAAATTGGAATAACCTGTTCCAAAATCATCAATGGCAATTTTTGCTCCCAAAGCTTTTACATGGAAAATAAAACGTGCCACCTCATCAAAATTTTCAATTCCCTCTGATTCTAAAATCTCAAAAATGATACGATTTCCGGTGTTTGTCTCAGTAACAATACGAATAATCTCCGAAACCGTAAACGGATCACGTATGTCACTGTCTGATAGATTAATGGAAAAATCTTCAGTTCGATTAGCAAAAAGTCGGCACGCCTGATCAACCACTACACGGGTAATCTGCGGGTAAAGTTTTGTTTTTTTGGCAATGGATAAAAATGACATAGGAGGAATCAAGGCTCCATCTTCATCGATCATACGTACAAGAGTTTCGTATTTATCGATATGTCCGGTAGAAATATTTAAGATGGGCTGATAATGACAGATTATTCGCTGCTCTGCAAGCGCTTTACGGATCGAACCGGCCATCGCTATATTCGTCCGATAGACTTCCTCAACATTGTGATGTTCTTCATAAAGAGCTACAGGTATTTTTTTCTCTTTGGCACTGTGCAAGGCGATGTCTGCATGGGTTAAAAGTTTATTCCCACCAATCGCTATACCTACACTTAGTCCAATGCTAATGGATTCATCTAAGATTATAAACGATTTTTCTCCCAATTGAGCAAGGACAGTAATAATGCGCAGTTCAATATCGCTCCACTTCATCTCTTCAAAGAAAAGAACCGCAAACTCATCCCCGCCGATACGGTAAGGATGACAATTGATGGAGCCGAACCATTCCCCAAGCTGGCATAAAATCTCATCACCCGCTTCCAGTCCAAAAAAATCATTGATCTCTTTAAAATTATCAATATTAAAGATTGCACACCCTTTAGGAGTGCTGACTTCTATATCTGCAATGATTTTTTGACGATTGGGAAGCTCGGTAAGCTGATCATAATACGCTAAATGTATCAATTTTTCTTGATTTTCTTTAAATTCACTAAGATCAGTAAAAATGGCAAGATAATTTCTTACTGCATTATTATCATCAGTGATCGTTGATATACTCATCCATTCGGGAAATATATCACCATTTTTTCGTTTATTCCAAATTTCACCGCTCCAATGCTTCTCTTCTAAAATCCCCATCCACATTTGCGCGTAAAAAGGCTGATCATGTATTTTAGAAGAGAGTATCCGGGGATTTTTACCAATAACTTCACTTTCATCATCATAGCCAAAGGTTTTCATGAAGGCGTTATTCACCTCAATAATAGTGTTGTCACTATCCGTAATAATCATCCCATCTGAGGCATATTTGATAGCAAGCCCTAAAATCTCGAGTTTATGTTGATTTTCTTGCAGCAGTTTTTCATGCTCACTTCGCTTTAGAACGATATTAACAATAAAAGCACAAATTTCAAGAAGACGTTTATGAAATGCTGAAGGGGAACGATGCTCAAATGAGCTCAATGCAAAAGTACCAAGCGGTTTTTGCTCGTGATTTTGTATCGGCATTGACCAGCATGAACAAAGATTAAAATCATAAGCGACATCTCTAAGGTCACTCCAACGCGGATCGGTTTTCGTATCTTGTACATATTGAGGTTTGTTATGAAAGACAGCGTTTCCGCAAGAACCGCCACCAGAACCTGGACGAAGACCCGCCAATGCCTGATGACCTGCTTCAGGGATAGAAGGAGCCGACATAACATTCAAAAGCCCGCTTTTAGCATCTAAAATCATGATGGAAGCAACAGAATTTGGAAGCAATTTTTCAGCAAAAGTACATAGTGTTGAGAGAACTAGCGATTCATTATTGCCAATGGCCAGCAATTCAAAAATCGTTTCTTGTATTTCGAGTATTTTGCTGTATTCATTAGAAGTAAGGGCAACTTCTTTATCACTTTCAAGCGATAAACAGTTTACAGGTATATTTGGCATATCATTACTCACTATTATTAATTATTATTAATTATGTTATAAATTAATCAACTTTTTTATTTATACATTATTCTATCGATAAATTAGTAAAAGTAATATAAAGATCAAATTTTTGCTAAACACCTTCAAGTATCATTGCCTCAGAAAGTCGCTTAAATGCCGCAATATTAGCACCATCGACAAAATTTCGTTCACGACCGTATTCTTTAGCCGTCAAGGAAACGCGTTTGTAGATTTGACACATAATCTCGTTGAGCTTACGATCCACTTTATCAAAATCCCATTTTTCCATTGAAGCATTTTGAGACATCTCGAACTCACTCACGGCAACCCCTCCCGCATTGGAGGCTTTACCGGGCGCGAACAAAACGCCATTGGTTTGGAGCAGATCTATTGCTTCTGGAGTTGTTGGCATATTTGCCCCCTCCACTACTGCACTTACCCCATTATTTAGCAATGCACTTGCATCGTTAAAGGTTAATTCATTTTGTGTAGCACACGGAAACGCCGCGTAACATGGATAACTCCAAACTGTATGTCCTTCGTAAGGATAGTCCTCATTACGGGTATAAACACAGTCCAGTCGCTGAAGTCTATAGTTTTCCAATGACAATCGCTTTCCATCCCCTTTTAGGCTTTTGAGTAAAACAAGATCAATCCCATTGGGATCATAAATCGTCCCCTCACTGTCACTGCACGTGATTACTTTAGCACCCATGTATTGAAGTTTTTCGATCGCGTGCAACGCTACATTACCCGCACCGCTCACACAACATACTTTACCGAAAAGTGTGTCACCACATTCCTCTTTTAGCATCTCAGCGGCAAAATAGGCAACACCATAACCCGTTGCCTCAGGACGCATTAACGATCCCCCAAACGCATACGGTTTACCGCTTAATACCCCATCATAGTTATGCGTGATTCGCTTGTATTCTCCAAACAAAAATCCGATTTCACGGGAACCTACTCCAATATCTCCAGCAGGCACATCGACTCTGGCACCAATGTGTTGATGAAGTTCACGCATAAAAGCCTGACAAAATTTCATAATCTCGAAATCACTTTTCCCTTTAGGGCTAAAATCAGATCCTCCTTTGGCTCCGCCGATGGGCAATCCAGTGAGAGAATTTTTAAAAATCTGTTCAAAGGCTAAAAATTTCAATACTCCCGAATTGACACTGCTGTGAAAACGAAGCCCACCCTTGTAGGGTCCAAGTGAATTGTTAAACTGGACTCGGTAGCCATTATTGATATGGACGTTATTGTTATCATCTACCCATTGAACTTTAAAACGTATCTCACGGTCAGGGACTATAAGACGCTCCAAAATCGCATACGTTTCGTATTTTGTATCGCTTTGCAGTATCGGTCCTAATGAATTGAGCACTTCACTCACCGCTTGAATAAAGGTCCCATCCATCGCGCAATTGGTACGTTCTAAATTTTTTAATATATTTTCGACCATTTTAATCTTCCTCTTAAATCCGTTTTCAAGTAATTATAGTCAATTCTATAATGCTTATTGATTACAGCTCGTCAAAGGCTTTTTTTTCGGGATAACAACTTATTGAGTCCATCGGCAAATTCTCGCACCGTTTTGGCTCCAATGGCACTGGGACCTCCGGTAATTTCACCGTTATTGCGCAGTTCTTCCATCAGATTACGCATGGCGAGGAGATGTTTGATGTTGTTTTCATCGTAAATCGTTCCGCGCGGATCAAGAGCAATCGCCCCGACCGTGACGATACGATCCGCAAGGGGAATATCCGCCGTAATCACCAAATCCTGCGGATTGCAAAGCTCTGTAATCCGATGATCGGCTTCATCAGGGCCTTGAGGAACGACTTCCATGGAAATATAAGGAACATTGGGGATTGAAATGTTTTTATTGGCAATAAAAATGGTGGGGATTTGACGTTTGTGTACCGCGCGAAGCAGTACTTCTTTAAGTGCATTGGGAAATGCATCTGCATCGACAAGAATTTTCATAGAAAATTATCTGCCACGCCCTCGGCTATCTTCACGTCGCTGGCTGTTACTGCGTCCTTCGCTTCTATGACTGGAACTATCACGCTTTTGCCCTTGTGGCTTGCCGCTTGGAGAGTGACCGCCGCCACTGTTTCCACGTCCGCCTCCGCCGCCGCGTCCTTGGAGAATTGGCATTGCCATGATGGAAGGATCAGGTTCGAAACCAGGAATAATATCCCGGTCGAGTTTACGGTTGATCAAACGCTCAATGCCCTTAAGGTAATCATACTCATCCACACACACAAGTGAAATTGCTTCACCCTCATTACCCGCACGTCCGGTACGTCCAATACGATGAACGTAATCTTCAGGGATGTTTGGCAATTCGAGATTCACAACGTGAGGAAGCTGATCGATATCCAAACCGCGTGCTGCAATATCCGTTGCAACGAGAATTTTAACCGAACCCGATTTGAAATCTGCCAGGGCTTTCGTTCGTGCTGCTTGACTTTTGTTACCGTGGATTGCTGCTGCACTGATACCGATTTTTTGAAGATAATCGGAGAGTTTATTAGCTTGGTGCTTGGTGCGTGTAAACACAAGAACCTGCTCCCAATTATTTTCTTTTACCAAGTGACCGAAAAGAGCACTTTTTTTAGCACAGTCAACCAAAATAACACGTTGAGTTACCAGTTCACTTGAAGTGTTACGTCGTGCTACTTCGACGATAGCAGGATTGCGTAAAATCGACTCACACAACGTCTTGATCTCATCAGAATAGGTTGCAGAAAAAAGAAGGTTTTGGCGCTTTTGAGGCAACACCGAAATAACACGGCGGATGTCTTTGACAAATCCCATATCCAACATACGGTCAGCTTCATCGAGGATCAGCATCTCAACATTGCGTAAATCAATAGTCCCTTGAGACATATGATCCAGTAATCGTCCCGGAGTAGCAATAACAATATCAACCCCTTGACGCAAAGCAGAAACTTGAGGTTGCAGTCCAACTCCACCGAAGATTACGGTACTTTTAAATTTAAGATATTTTCCGTACGTTTTTACGCTCTCGCCTACTTGAGCTGCAAGCTCGCGTGTTGGCGTTAAAATAAGGACACGTACATGTCGCGGTGCTTTTGGATTGTGTACTTTACGAGAAAGTATTTCCAGCATCGGCAAGGTAAACCCTGCTGTTTTACCCGTACCCGTTTGAGCACCTGCGAGCATATCTCGCCCTTCTAAAATAAAAGGGATTGCCTGTGCTTGGACAGGGGATGGCGTTGTATAGCCTTGGTCAGCAACAGCCTTTAAAAGCGGCTCTGAGAGTTTTAAGTCTGTAAATAACATTAGTAAGTTTCCTTTGGGTGGTTCAAGCAGACAAACAATGCAAGGTTATTAAATAGTGCAGATATTGAGCGGCTTTACGGATTTTTCCGTTTTGATAGCCGCATTATAGCGAGTTTTAACTCAATCGTGTAGCCAACATGCGCTTATACTCTTCTAAATCAAACGATTCAACCCGTGCCACACCGCTTTGCACAGCAGCTTGCGCCACGCTTGCGGATACTTCGACGATCAACCGCTTGTCAAAAGGCTTAGGGATAATGTACTCTTTTCCAAAAACCAGTTTGGTTCCATAAATGTCATTAAGATATTCAGGCACTTCTGCACGAGCCAGCTGCGCCAATGCTTTTGACGCTGCCATTTTCATTTCAATGTTAATAATCCGAGCCCGCACATCCATCGCACCTCTAAAGATAAAGGGGAATCCTAATACGTTGTTCACTTGATTAGGAAAATCGCTTCTTCCGGTCGCAATGATCGCATCAGGACGAGCAGCTCGTGTATCTTCAGGAAAAATCTCTGGTGTCGGATTAGCAAGGGTAAAAATAATCGGTTCAGGATTCATCGTTGCAATATGCTCAACCGTAAAACTCCCTGGCTTTGAGAGACCAACGACGACATCCGCCCCCACAAAAGCTTCAGCTAGTGTCATCCCAAGAGGGGCTAAAAACTCTCTTTTTTGTTCGTTCAAATCACTGCGTCCTGTATGGATCAACCCTTTTGAATCGCTCATAAAGATATTCTGTACGCCCATAAATCGATAAAGACGCGCACAGCTAATAGCCGCAGCCCCTGCACCTACCACAACCACACGAATATTTCCTAGTTCTCGTGACGTCACTAAACATCCGTTCATAATTGCAGCACTAGAGATCACCGCAGTCCCGTGCTGATCATCGTGCATAACGGGGATATTTAATCGTTCAACAAGACGTTTTTCGATCTCAAAACACTCAGGGGCTTTAATATCTTCGAGATTAATCCCGCCAAATGTTGGAGCTATCGCCGCAACTGCATCGCAAAATCGCTCAATATCGGTTTCATCCACTTCGATGTCATAAGCATCCAAATCACTGAATTTTTTAAAAAGTACCGCTTTGCCTTCCATAACAGGTTTCGAAGCAAGCGCGCCAATGTTTCCAAGACCTAAAACAGCAGTACCATTAGAAATGACCCCCACTAAATTGCCCTTAGAGGTATAACGATAGGCATCATCCGGATTTTTTTCTATTGCCAAGCACGGAGCCGCAACACCGGGAGTATAGGCGAGACTTAAATCACTTTGAGTAGCAAAAGGTTTCGTGACTTCAGTGGCAATCTTACCGGGAGAAGGAAATTCATGATAGTGTAAGGCTTTTTCATTGATCGTTGTATCATGGCTCAAAATGTACTCCAAAAATTAAATTTAATAAGTTTACACTAAAAATATATATACTAAAATGATTAGCTAAATTGTTTCACAATATTCTGCCAGCAACCCGCCGCGTAGTCTATTATAAGCTTCATCTCCTACAAGCTTTTTAACGATTGCCAGACCAAAGCAGATTGCTGTAGCAGGCCCGCGAGATGTCATGATATTGCCGCTTTGTACCACAGCACTTTCATCGCCTTTGTATCCCGCAACATGAATTTCATCTTCGACGCCCGGATAACAGGTGTATCCTTCTTTGAGGACACCCGCAGTATAGAGAGCAAACGGAGCCGCACAAATCGCACCGATATTTTTCCCCTTTGCATCCATCTCTTTGAGTAACGACTGGACTATTACATCATGAGCAAGTGCTTTTGTCCCGCCCATACCTCCTGGGAGAACGATCATATCGAGCTCATCGGCAGTAATCCCATCAATGCAACGGTCACATTGCACTGTGATGCCGTTGGCACCTTTCACGAGCATATGCTCATCCAATGCACCCATAATCACGCTAATACCGGCACGACGCAGGACATCGATAATATTCACCGCTTCGATTTCTTCAAATCCTGTTGCAATTGGGACTAAAATTTTAAGCATACATATCCTTTTGAATACAATTATTAAAAACAATGGTAGTGAGTAAAAGCTTTAAGAGGAGTAAAATTAAAAAGAGAGAATGCGGAAAAATTCCGCATGTTGAAGAAAAGGTATTATTTAACTTTTTCCATATATTCACCTTCAACGGTGTTAACACGGATAATATCACCTTCAAGCAAGTGATACGGAACTTGAACAACTGCACCGGTTTCAAGCGTTGCCGGTTTTTTAGAACCGCTTGATGTATCGCCTTTAAAGTTTGGCGGAGTTTCAACAATAGCCAATTCCATAATTTCAGGAGCATCGACGCTGATTGCTTTATTATTGTGCAAAATGATTTGAACGTTTGTGCCGTCTTTAATCCATTTGCTTGCATCTTCACACTGATCATACGTCAATCCCAATTGCTCAAAACTGTCATTGTCCATAAATTGAAGCATTTCACCATCATCGTACAAATACTGCATTGTTTTATGTTCGATATTAGGCACCTCGAATTTATCGCCCGCATGAATCGTCTTTTCAACTACTTTTCCGTTCAAAAAACTTTTAACTTTACAACGGACAAATGCTGCACCCTTACCAGGTTTGACGTGTTGAAAATCGATTACTCTGTACGGTACACCCGTAATTTCGAGGCGTACCCCTTTTTTGATATCGCTCATTCCAATGGTTGCCATGCTTTTCCTTCGTGTTAAATACTTAATTAATCGAATTTTACCCGAATTGGCTTTGAATTTCAAACCCGAATAGTTTTATGGTATCATCTTACTGTATTTAAAAATTTTTTGACTCTTTTAAACTTTTAAACAGTATAATAATCTTATATAAGTTATAAGAATCACAAATATATCACAAGGATGGTTTAACCAAATGGCATTTCCTACCAAGACTTTATACTCAGTATTGCTCTTAAGTGCTTTTCATCTTAATGCCGCACCTTTGTCTTTGGATGAAGCAATTACTC
>JAYVLH010000058.1:0-5434 GCA_043759555.1 Sulfuricurvum sp.
ATTAAAACAGCAATGAAAGAAAAAAATAACGCCGTCCGCGATGCGCTTCGTCTTTTAAGCAGTGCAATGAAACAAATTGAAATCGATGAGCGTAAAGAACTAACGGATAATGATGTCATCAAAATCATACAAAAACAAGTCAAACAACGCAATGATGCAATGACACAATATAGAGATGCCGGGCGTGAAGATTTATATGAGCAAGAGGCATCCGAAGCGCTTATTTTTGAAGCTTACTTACCTCAACAGCTTAGTGATGAGGAGCTAGAGAAAGCACTACGCTCAATCATCGCCGAAGCAGGTGTTACATCACTCAAAGAAATCGGAAAAGTGATGGGAGCAGCATCCAAAACACTTGGAGCCTCCGCTGATGGAAAACGTATCAATGAGTGTGCTAAAAAGATTTTAAGCTAAGAGAAGCATTTGCTCTTAGACTCGATTTGCCAGCACAGATCTATTGTGATGCAATCCGAAAAGCAATCGAATTTTGGAAAATAAGAGGATGAGCATATTGACATGTTACAACTCCTTCACAAGGGGAAATCATTTTTTCGCGTTTCTCACCGCTCAAGGCATCTTTAATAACGCCTAACACCTCACCTTTTTTAATATGTGCACCCGAATGAACTTTAGAAATAAAGATACCGGCTCGAGATGCTTTAATCAGTGTTATTCGGCTAGGATCGATAATATTGCTCGTATGTCCTTCAAAAACATGGAAATCAAGCATTTTTCTCTTTGACAGAAATCGAACGACTGCCGTATGAACTTCGTCGCAGGATCCCTGATCAAGTGCCCCATTTTTTCCAAAAACAATCGAACATGCTTTCGTTTCCCACAGTTGCCAGTTATACTGCAACATTACCGTCTCAATAGGATTGTACGGACGATGATAGATAAAACTCATCCCTAAATCTTTAGCAGATTCCAAATCTTCATAACCGCTTTGGACCAATTTTACATACGGAAGACACATCCCCTGATCACGACGACCTTCTAAAATAATCCCATAATCATACCCTTTGAGCTCACCAAAAAGGCGTGACGCAATTCTCTGTGTCGTTTCACCTTCAGCATATCCAGGGAACATCATATTAAGATCTGTTTTATCCAATGGCCAGTTTTTTTCACCCATATTAAGGGCATATGCATTGACAGCAGGAACAACGAGGATACGCCCGACTATCTTCCCCTCTTCTTCTTTGGTACGCAGATAATCAACCAATCCTGATGCCACATAAAGCTGATTGATATGATCTCCGCTCATCGCACCAATAATGGCAACCGAAGGTGCTTTGCTCTTTTCTTCACCAAATAAAAAACCTTCTATTCGCAAGGGAGCGCGATTGGGAGACTCTAGTGTAACTATATCAAATCGTTTCATTGAGTATCCCCATTGGTTTTACCAAAAATACGCCCAAGCAATGAACCTTCATACACTATCGGATAGGCTCTGATTGTAAATAGCATACCGCCAATCGGTGCAATTACTTCATCCAAGATTTCGCCGCTGAGGGCACTGACAATATGACCCACAACCGAACCTTTTTCTATTATTTGACAATGATCAATGTCAGGGACAAATAAACCCGGACATGCAGCATTCAAATACGCTACTTCACCCACGTGGGATTGGATGGGAAAGCGAACATTTAAAGGTTCAATATCCAATATCCCCTCATGCGCCATTATATTTAACAGACCATCCAGTAATTGATGCCCATACGATTTACCTAAGCGCATTCCAACACCCATTTCAACAACCAATGTTTTCGTATCCATTGTATTCATAGTATGCGCAAATGTTGATTCCAAAACCGTTACCGCATCATGTACCCATACAAAATCAATATTCAATAAATTTGCCAAAGGAACAAGGATATCTTCTTGTGATTTTGCAATACGTACCTGAGGAATTTCACGTAAAAAGACATTGCTTGAGTGAATATCAATCGCCAGATCGCTTCCTCTCATAACATTCACGACACCATCAGCAATTTGTGCCGGAAGAAAATCATTTTTGCTTCCCGGGAAAGTACGGTTCAAATCAACATCGTAAAAAGGAACAGAACGGGTGATACTGTCAATACCTAGTGAATTAATGGCCGGATAAATATCAATGATGCCTCGAATTTTATCCGAATTTTTTCGCAGCCATTGGCCCAATAAAAAACAAACATACTGACCTTCGAGCTCATCACCGTGAATACCGCTGACGACTGAAATACGCTTTGTACTTTTTTCACCCTTATAACGACACCGCTGAATTCGAAAATTTTCTCCAACGGGGAGTTCAATCGTCAATACTTCTTCAATTACCCCCATACCTATCCTTGCAATTGCGATGCTTCTACAACATAGTTAGCAGGTTCATTCTCTTCAATAACATACGCTATGACACCATTTACTGCTTCAAGCGCTTTAGCAACACTAGACGACGTAATATTCAGTGGCTGATAACGACGATTGAGCCTTCTGGCAATCGTATTCATCACATCAAGCTCAGCATTGACAAGATCGATTCCATCATAAAGTCTTAAAATCAAATCAAATCGTTCAATTTGCTGACCTAAACGGATAAGATTATATGCCTTAGGGCGTCCTAATTCTGATGAAAAAATACCTAAAATAAGGGCAAAATCATCAATGATTTCTTCCAATACGGTAGGTGAAACAACTTTACCGCGTCCTGCAACAATCAGATTATAAATTTTATTAAGTGTTGAAAATCCTCTCTCGTCCAATAAATGACGTGTTTCGATCGCATTTTCTCGAGCTAATGTAATAATTCTTTCTATGCTTGATCCATGATTGCCGTAAACACCTTGTTTCAAAAAATCAAGAGCATTACTATAGTCAATTTCCACACCTAAATTAGCATACAGCTTGCGCCCGTCATCTACATCACGGTCAATAACATAATCGTAACTGTTGAGTAATTCACGTAAAAGAGTTTGTGCACGCTGAACATACCGTCCAAACCAGTAAAGTCTTTGTGCTGTATTAACGGAAATAGCTATACCGTTGCTTATCATAATTCTACCACCCATGTATCTTTAAATCCGCCACCTTGAGACGAGTTGACGAGGTAATTCCCCTCTTCTACTGCGTAACGGGTCAATCCCCCCATACTGACACTAACCTCTTCCCCATAAATGACATATGCCCGAAGATCTGCTTTTCGAGGAACAGTCTGACCCTCTATAATACACGGTAAATCGTAAAATTCAATAACCTCTTGGGCAATAAAACGACGCGGATTTTCCATAATCATAGCAATGATATTGGCACGCTCTTTGGGAGTCAAACGATTGCCAAATAATACACCATAACCGCCAGCTTCTGCAACATCTTTTATGACAAGCTTATCAATATTAGCCAATACATACTCGCGATCTTTTTCATAATACGGGAGATATGTTGGTGCATTTTTAAGCAATGGTTCTTCATTCATATAATACTTTATCATTTGCGGAACAAAATAATAAATACCCTTGTCATCAGCGACACCATTACCAATACTGTTCATAATCGCAACATTGCCGGCACGATAAGCACTCGCAAGATAAGGTACACCAATCAAACTTTCCTCATCGAACTCTTTCGGATCAAGGAAATCATCATCTAAACGACGGTAAATAGCTCCAATACGCTGGCGTTCACCGTTAAAAACACTTAAGAAAACTTCATCATTCTCAACAATTAAATCTTCCCCTAAAGCAAGTGTTGCCCCGGTTATTTTTGCCAAATAGCTGTGCTCATAGTAAGCAGAATTATACCGTCCAGGAGTAAGGATAACGTTAAGTCCGCCTGTATTGACATAATCCATTGCGGCTTTAAGCTGATCGCCGTATTGCCTTATCTTCGAAATTTTCATCGACTCAAAAAATTCTGGGTACGTATGGCGAAAGGCACGTCGAATCGAGAGCGGATAACTGACACCGCTTGGAACACGCAGATTATCTTCAAGAATAACCCACTCATTAGTAACGCTGTCTTTTACTAAATCAATACCGCTAATATGCGTTCGAATTCCTTTAGAAGGAATTACTCCCATAAAAGAAGGAAGAAAACCAACTGCAGAATCAATGTACTCACGAGGCACAATACCTTCATTAACAATACGTTGTTCGCCGTAAATATCATTTAAAAAAGCATTTAATGCTTTGACACGTTGAATAATGCCGGCTTCTAGATGATCGAACTCTTTTTTAGGAATAATACGAGGAATGACATCAAAAGGGAAAGACCGCTCAACAAAATTACCTTCTTGAAAAAGGTTAAAGTTAACAGCATTGGCCTCTAAAAAATCTTTAAATTCCGAAATTTTCGTTTGATCAATACTTTCAAATATATCATAAAACTTTTGTAATTCTGGACTTACTGGCTCAATCATAAGCACCCTTTGTAGAAGATAGGATCACCTAAATCATATCCTAAAGTAATTTCAAATATTGCTTAAATATTAATCAAAATTGCAAATCTTGAAATTATTATCCATTTTTGAGTTTTTTGAGAGCTTCTTCTACATCATCCTGACGCATTAGTGACTCACCGACTAAAAATGCATCTACACCTGCCTTATTTAAATCTTCTAATTGCCCATGTTCATAGATACCGCTCTCGGCCACGATGATCTTACCGTTAGGGATTAAGGGCATCAAATCGTAACATAGATTCATATTCATATCGAACGTTTGCAAATTACGGTGATTAATTCCGATGATATCTGCGCCTGCATAAATCGCTTTGGTCAATTCGGATTTATCATGAATTTCCACCAATGCTTCCATCCCAAGATGGCGGGTATAGTTTAATAGTTCTTTGAGCTCACTTTTAGAAAGTGCCGCAGCAATCAAAAGGACAAAATCTGCACCGTAAACGAGCGCTTCTAGAAGTTGATACTTAGAAACGATAAAATCTTTACGCAATAATGGTATACCGACATAACGACGAATTTCTGCAAGATAATCAAGATGCCCTTGAAAAAAATGGGGCTCCGTCAAAATAGAAATAGCATTAGCTCCACCACGCTCATACGCTTGTGCAATCGCTACAGGATCAAAATCTTCACGAATAATCCCCTTTGAAGGGCTTGCTTTTTTCACTTCAGAAATAATACGATAAGGTTCTTCAGGCGTAGAGGTCAAAAAAGGGCGAACATCACGAGGAGCCCGTGCATTAAATGCGAGTGATCGTCCCAGCCATTCCATACTAAATTTGGCTTCACGTTCTTTTAAATCTTCTTTTGTTTTTTTGAGTATGTCGTCTAATATCATTTTTTATCCTTTTGTTTACAGCTCTTTATCGCTTTAAGATGTTCTTTAACCTCATCCTCATCCGTTCCCATCATCGATTCTACTTGCATAATAAGTTTTAACGCTTCGCTACATTCACCTTTTTTATAATAGCCCCATGCCAGCGAATCAATATA
>JAYVLH010000059.1:0-5410 GCA_043759555.1 Sulfuricurvum sp.
GCAAAGACCACACCTTGTATGCATTAGTTGACGGTGTTGTTGCTTTCGAGCGCAAAGACAAAAAACGCAAACAAGTTTCAGTCGTACCTGCTGCATAAACTCTCACTCTATCGGGCAATTCTGCTCGATATTCAAATGTATCTTCACATAATTTATTATTTTAACAATGTATTTTGGTTTAAAGTTTTGTTATCGAAAATATAGTTTTAAGACAATAACTTCTGTCTCATTTTGTGACATGGTTTCTAATAAAGGATTTTAATGTTTACTGATAGTATAGAACTGACTCTTTCATCGGGTAAAGGTGGTGCTGGTTGTGTTGCTTTTAGACGTGAAAAATACGTCCTTCAAGGTGGCCCAAACGGTGGTGATGGCGGAAAAGGTGGCGATGTTTATTTTAGAGTGGACAATAATACGCACACGCTTGCTCATTTTCAGGGAAATAAAAACCTAAAAGCTGAAAAAGGTAAACCAGGTATGGGCTCCAATATGTCAGGGAGAATGGGTCAACGACTTGTTGTTGTCGTACCTCCTGGGACACAAGTTATGGATGTTGAAACAGGTGAAATACTTCTGGATTTACTTGAAGATGGTAAAGAAGTTCTCTTTTTAGAAGGAGGACGCGGAGGTCTTGGTAATGTTCATTTTAAATCGTCAACAAACCAAAAACCGATGTATGCACAACCGGGCGAACCTGAAGTTGTCAGAGTCGTTAAACTTGACCTTAAGCTCATTGCCGATGTAGGATTGGTGGGCTTTCCTAATGTTGGAAAATCGACACTCATCTCAACCGTTTCGAATGCTCGTCCAGAAGTGGCAAACTATGAGTTTACAACCCTTACCCCAAAACTCGGTCAAATCAATATTGATTACGATTCGTATATCATGGCAGATATCCCAGGAATTATCGGCGGTGCATCTGAGGGAAAAGGGCTGGGTTTAAAATTTTTACGCCATATTGAGCGAACAAAAACATTACTTTTCATGATTGACCTAGCATCGTATCATGAACTAGAATATCAATATGAAACACTGAAGAAAGAATTATTAGCTTTTTCGCCATTGTTAGCAGAGCGAAACTACGCAATTGCACTGACGCGTGCGGATGCTATGAGTCCTGAAGAAGCGATTGAAAAGAGTAATGCATTTTTAAAACTTGTAGGATTAAATGCCGTTAGCAAAAGCCGCTTTGGATTTAGCAGTGATTACCCTGTGTATGAGCAGGAGAGTTTTGATACAGGTTTTTACGATAAAACGTTGCCCGCTTTTATTGTTCCTATCTCTTCAGCTATTGCTCTTAATATTAAACCGTTAACTTATGCACTTTACCAAATGGTTGTGTCGGAGCGAAAATGAAACGCATCGTTGTAAAAGTCGGCAGCGCAGTTTTAAGCGAACAAAATCGAATTGCAAAAGATCGAATGCAAGCATTGGTTGATTTTATTGCCGAACTAAAAGTTCGATATGAAGTTATTTTAGTTTCATCGGGTGCAGTTGCAGCAGGTTATACCGAGTTAAAACTGGATAAAAAAGTCCTCTCTAACAAACAAGCACTTGCCTCTATTGGTCAGCCTATTTTGATGAACAAGTATCGGAAGATGTTTGAACATCACAATCTTATTCCTTCTCAAATTCTCGTCACCGCAGCTAATTTTAATACAGCAGAAGAGTCTCAAAAAGTCAAAGATACCATAGAAACACTTCTTTCCCATCATATTGTCCCCATTATTAATGAAAATGACGCAACGGCAACTGAAGAGTTGGTACTTGGTGATAACGATCAGCTTTCTGCGTATGCTACCTATCATTTTGATGCCGATATGTTAATTATTCTTTCGGATATTGATGCTTATTATGACAAAGATCCGCGTAATCATAGTGATGCACAAGTCCGCTCACATATCGAATCAATTAGTGATGAAGAACTTGAAATGGACGTTACTCCCAATCATAATTTTGCAACAGGCGGAATAGTGACCAAACTCAAAGCGGCTGATTTTTTACTCAAACGTAGTGGTGCGATGTTTTTAGCAAGCGGATTTGATTTAAGCGATGCCCGTTCATTTTTACTGAACGATAGTCATAAAGGCGGGAGCCTTTTTAAAGCAAGTAGCTCTTTATGATTCGTATCCTTTTTATGGGCACACCTGAGTATGCTACGGAGATTCTTAATATGTTAATAAATGCGAATGATATACAAGTAGTAGGGGTTTATACACAGCCTGATAAACCTGTAGGACGTAAAGCCCTTTTGACTCCTCCGAGTGTCAAAGTATTGGCAATGGAAAAAAATATTCCTGTTTATCAGCCTAATCGCTTACGGGACAAAGACGTTGTAGAACAAGTATTAAATATTCCTTGTGATTTGATCATTGTGGCCGCATACGGGCAAATATTGCCCAAGAAAATTTTAGATTATGTTCCATGTATCAATTTGCATGCTTCGATTTTACCGCAGTATCGAGGGGCAAGTCCTATTCAGCAGAGTTTGTTAAATGATGACAGACAAAGCGGTGTTACAGCTATGTGGATGGACGAGGGGCTGGATACTGGAAAAATTATTAAAATTGCTACTCTTGAGATTGCCCCTGATGAAATGGCGGAATCGCTTTATGATCGACTCACAAAACTTGCATGCAGTTTAACTCTTGATGTAGTACGAACATGGGATAGGGTTAGTGCTAGGGCACAGGACAATGCCCTGTCAACACTTTGTACAAAAATTGCTAAAGCCCATGGATTGACAAATTTTGACAATGCATCCACTATTTTCAATCACTATCGCGCTTTTACTCCGTGGCCAGGGATATATTTGGAATCAGGACTCAAGCTAAAAGTTTTGACTCTTGAAGAGAGTGAGAGTAGCGGAGATGCAGGGACTATACTAAAGGTTGATGAAAACGGTATAGTGGTTCAGTGTAAAAAGGGTTCTTTGAGATTGTATACATTGCAAGCTCCCTCAAAAAGTGAGACTTCTGCAGTAGCATACTTAAATGGAAAGCGATTGGGCTGTGGAAATACTTTGGTTTGATGAAATTGATTCGACACAAACGTTCCTTTTGGATGAACTCAAAAATAAAAGAATTTCGGCTCCTTGTTGCGTTGGTGCATCGACACAAACATTAGGCCGAGGATCTCGAGGAAATCAATGGATAGGAGAAGAAGGCAATTTTTTCATCTCTTTTGCTATTGAGCGGGTTTCTTTGCCTAATGATTTAAAACTTGAATCCTCTTCAATCTATTTTGCGTATATACTAAAAGATCTTTTAGCAGACTTGGGTTCAAAAATATGGCTGAAATGGCCTAATGATTTTTATTTAGAAGAGAAAAAATTAGGCGGTGTTATTACTAATCTAGTAGGCGAGACTCTTGTGTGCGGCATAGGATTAAATCTTAAACAGGCACCTTTCGATTTTGCACGTCTTGATATTCAAATTGAAGCAAAAGAATTAAGTAAAATATATATGTCACGGTTAAAAAGTTTTCCATCGTGGAAGAAGATTTTTAGTAAGTTCGAGATAGAATTTCATAGAAGCAAATTATTTTCAACCCATTCCAAAAATACAACGATTGAATTGAAAGATGCCATTTTATTAGAAGATGGTTCACTTGAATGCAATGGACAAAGGATATTTAGTTTACGATGAGCGAAGTAATTGTAATTGCAAACCAAAAAGGCGGCGTTGGTAAAACCACGACGGCTGTAAATTTAGCCGCATCCTTGGCGGTTGCCGAAAAAAGAGTGCTGCTGATCGATGCTGATCCACAAGCGAATGCAACGACATCATTGGGGTATCATCGCAATAACTATGAATTTAATATTTATCATGTCCTTATTGGGGCAAAAAAGCTTCGAGAAATTATTTTAAAAACAGAATTGCCAAAACTTTTTATTGCACCATCCAATATTGGACTCGTTGGTATTGAAAAAGAATATTACGATTCTGAAAATGCCAAAGGACGCGAGCTTATTTTAAAAAAAGCAATTGCGCAGGTTAAAGATGATTATGATTATATCATTATTGATTCACCGCCTGCTCTTGGACCAATGACAATCAATGCGCTATCAGCTTCCAATTCAGTTATTATTCCTATTCAATGTGAATTTTTTGCCCTTGAAGGATTGGCTCAGTTACTCAATACTGTTAAGCTTGTGCGTAAAACCATTAATCCTAAATTGACCATAAAAGGTTTTTTACCCACAATGTACAGTGCACAAAACAACCTTTCTCGTCAAGTATTCGCTGATTTACGACAACACTTTCAAAGTAAGTTGTTTAAAACAGTTGAAGATAACTTTATCGTTATCCCCCGTAATGTAAAACTTGCAGAATCTCCAAGCTTTGGTAAGCCGGCAATTTTATACGATGTAAAATCAAGTGGCTCAATGGCGTATCAAGATCTTGCTTACGCTATTATTGCCTAAGGAATATTTATGGCAAAAGCATCTGCATTAGGTCGTGGTTTGGGCGCATTACTCAGTGAAATAGAAGAAGCATACGATAATGAACTTCCAAAAAAAGGGGGAGTTGAAGAGATTTTACTCTCAAAAATTCGCCCCAATCCGTATCAGCCTCGAAAACATTTTGATTCTGAATCGCTAGCTGAACTAGCTGAATCAATTAAAACTCATGGATTACTTCAACCAATAGTAATAAAAGAAGATTTTGATGGTTATGTTCTCATTGCTGGTGAGCGACGTCTTCGTGCCAGTAAATTAGCAAAATTGAAAACCATCAAAGCTATTATTGTTTCGGTAAGTGATGAGCAAATGCGAGAACATGCTCTTATCGAAAATATTCAGCGAGACGAACTTAATGCTATTGATTTAGCACAAGCTTATCAGGAATTGATTGATATACATGAATTAACCCATGAGCAGCTCTCAACGACAGTTCATAAAAGCCGTGCCCAAATCACAAATACGCTTCGTTTGTTACAGTTAGGTGACAAAGGACGTAAAGCTCTTGTTGATGGAAAAATAAGCGCAGGTCATGCAAAGGTGGTTGTCGGATTAGAACCAAAAGAGCAATCACTTATTATTGATTCTATCATTGGTCAAAAATTGAGTGTTCGTGATGTAGAGCAAATGGTCAAAAAAATGAAAGTGCATGACATTGAACCTATGAACAGTATGTCTAAGGTTTCTGAACTTGATTTTAAGGCTCTACAATCTTTTTTAGATAGCTTGGGATTAAAATCGACCAAGAAGGGATCGAAATTAACCCTAGAATTTGACAACAATGCTCAAATTGATACATTTTTAGCCACACTTTCTTCATAATTTTCTTCGTTTAACTGTACCTTCAATTTAAGAGTTGTATAATCACACAACTTTTAGGAGGTGGTATGTTAGATATAAGTCCGATGCTGTTAGTCAGCACACTGATTGTCTTCCTTGTCCTTATTG
>JAYVLH010000060.1:0-27937 GCA_043759555.1 Sulfuricurvum sp.
TTCCACTTTACGGATAATAGGCATAAACAACGATGAATCGTAGTTGCTTCGAACACCTTCAAGTACCGCGACAGCACGTTCCAGTCCCATACCCGTATCAATTGACGGTTTCGGAAGCGGCTTCAACTCACCTTTGGCGTTGCGCTCATACTGCATAAATACGAGATTCCAGATTTCTAAGAAACGATCCCCATCGCCCCCCATATAATCTTCTGGACCATTAAAATGTTCCGCTCCCTGATCGACAAAAATCTCTGAACATGGGCCACATGGACCGGTATCACCCATTTGCCAAAAATTGTCTTTGTCCCCCAGTCGCATAATACGATCTGCAGAAATATGTTTTTTCCACATTTCTTCCGCTTCATCATCGCTTTCATGAACCGTAACCCAGAGTTTATCCACAGGCAACTTCATCACTTGAGTGATAAATTCCCACGCATACGCAATAGCTTCTTCTTTGAAATAATCCCCGAAACTAAAATTCCCCAGCATCTCGAAAAAAGTATGGTGACGTGCCGTATGACCGACGTTCTCCAAATCGTTATGTTTACCGCCCGCACGCAAACACGTTTGGGAGCTGGTTGCTCTTGGATTAACGGGAGCTGGAATATCCCCTGTAAAAATGGACTTAAACGGAACCATACCGGCATTGGTAAAAAGCAATGTGGCGTCGTCAGGAACGAGTGGAGAACTGATTACTCGGGTATGTTTTTTTGATTCAAAAAAGGCTAAAAAAGCTTCGCGTACGTCCATCATGGGTTACTCTCATTCGGGTAAAATTGTCGCGATTATAGCGAAGATGGAGTTAAAGAGAAATTAGAATAATAGCGGCTCGTCATTCCGTGCACCGACACGGAATCTAAAATAATAAATGGATACCGTATCAAGTACGGCATGACGACTACGAAAATGCTCTATTCAACGCGCCAAACATTGCCTTAATCGAAGCAACCGTAATATCATTATCACACCCGACGCCGAAAAATTTCTCCGCGTCTTTGGTTTGAATCTCGATGTAGGCGACAGCTTCCGCCGTGGATAGTTCGCCTCGTGAGTGCTCGCTGTAAGAGAGGATATTAAAGCTGTGCGAATATTCCACCATCAGCGCATTTTTACATGCATCAATCGGGCCATTCCCCTGCCCTTCGCTTCGGATCGTTTTTCCATTGTGTGTGTATTCTAAAATACACTTGGCAGAATGTTCTTTCGCACTCTCCGAAATCACCGAATAATCGACAAATTCGATGTCGTGCGGTTCCCCAAAATAGGTTTTTTCAAAAATATCCAATATCTCTTCGCTAGAAAGTTCTCTTCCTGCCTGATCGGTCACTTTTTGGACAATTTTACCGATTTCAGGATGCATTTTCTTAGGAAGCGCATAACCGAAAGTATCTTCAAGAATATACGCCACTCCCCCCTTTCCTGATTGAGAGTTGATCCGGATAATCCCCTCATAACTGCGCCCCACATCGGCAGGATCGATCGGGAGATAAGGAACCTCCCAAAATGCATCCTCTTTAGTACGTTGATACTCCATCCCTTTTTTAATTGCATCTTGATGAGAACCGGAAAACGCCGTATAAACCAATTCTCCTACATACGGATGACGCTCATGTGTTTTCATTGCAGTGCACTCTTCAACTATATGTACTACCGTTTCCAAATCGCCAAAATCAAGTTCTGGATCAACACCTTGCGTGTACATATTAAGGGCCAACGTAATGATATCGACATTTCCCGTACGCTCACCGTTACTAAGCAGCGTCCCCTCAACACGATCCGCACCTGCCAATAATGCCAATTCTGTCGCTGCCACTGACGTTCCGCGGTCATTATGCGTATGCGTTGAGATCAATACGTGCTCGCGATTAGTAAGATGACGTCCCATCCACTCTATCTGATCGGCATAGACGTTGGGTGTTGCCATCTCTACCGTTGCAGGAAGATTAATCACCACCGTACGCTGCGCATTGATTCCCCAAGCATCGGTTACGGCATTACAAATACGAGCAGCAAACTCCAATTCCGTTCCCGTAAAACTCTCAGGAGAATATTCTAAGCTTATCTCGCCATCATGCTTAGCTGCACGGTTTTTCACCATTTCAACACCCTCGAGCGCCAAGGTAATAATCTCGTCTTGCTCTTTTCCAAACACGATCTTACGCTGTGCAGTAGATGTAGAATTATAAAGATGCACAATCGCTTTGTTAACCCCTGCCAACGCTTCGAACGTTTTGTCAATCAAATGTTCACGTGCCTGCACAAGTACCTGTACTGTAACATCATCGGGAATCAATTTTTGCTCCACCAACGTACGTAAAAAGTCAAATTCTACCTGCGACGCCGAGGGGAATCCCACCTCAATATTTTTAAATCCGAGTTTCAGCAAGAGTGAGAAGAGAGAAAGTTTTTGATCTAAGTTCATCGGAGTAATCAAGGCTTGATTTCCATCGCGAAGATCTACACTGCACCAGATAGGTGCGTGCGTGATGGTTTTAGTCGGCCAAATGCGATTTGGCAAATCAATTTGAGGATAAGGGCGATATTTGCCCGTAGACATGTTTTTCATCTTGGTTTCCTTGAAAATTTCTCTTCTTACTGCTCTTGCTTAGGGCAATAAGTGGTGCAATTATAGCGAAAAGGCTATTCAAGATGAAAAAATTATTTTATATTTATCACCTTATAAAGAGAATTTAATGCTTCAAATTATAAATTAAGTTAGATTTGACGATAATAGCTGCCATATAATTGTATTGAATACAAAAAATTAATCTAGGAGTTTCCATGAAACGTAGTGCATTCACCCTTATAGAACTGATCTTTGCGATCGTTATTATCGGAGTATTGGCAGCTGTTGCCATTCCAAAGTACAAAAGTCTTAAAGAGTCGGCAAGTGTTGCCAATCTTATTAAGATCGTCAAAGACGCGGAATCCGCAACACCAAGTGCTGCTAGCAATTGGTCTGATTTAGAAGAAAATGCATCGTATAAACTCAGTGACATTCTCAAACTTTCAGGTAAAAATATTACATATTATTCAACTGTATCAGATGGGCAATATGAAATCAATGCTTCGAGCACTTCGCAGCTTGCAACTATCACTTTCAATCGCGTTGCAAGAACACTGGATACACATATTGACTGTAATGGCTTTACTAGTTCTATTGAAAAATCTAAATGTATCTCATCATTGGGTATAACAAGCGGAACTACGTTAGATACCAATCTGTCATTCTAAATGAAAAATGCATTTACGCTGATTGAGCTGATCTTCGTCATCGTCATCATCGGAGTTCTCTCCGCGGTGGCAATCCCAAAATTCGCCCATCTCACGGACAATGCAAAAACTTCCTCCGAACTTGCCACTGCCTCTTCAGTTCAAAGCGCACTCGATGCTATTCACGGTGATTGGATTACTAATAATACGTGCGATTTTAACTGGGGAAACGGAAAGAATACCGCTACTGCTCCGCTAAGTGCGACCGGATATCCAACGGCACTTGGATCAAGCGACACCACTCCTCTTGATTTTATCCTCAAAAATACCGATAATGGTGACTGGACAAAAGGGGCTGACGGATATTATCGCGGTCCTGCCACACGAACCGATGGCAAAGGTGCCCAAGATCGCAATCTTCCGAATAAACCTGAAGGAAACGACTATTGGATTTACGACGATGTTAATGGAACGTTTAAACTCATAAACAATAATTGATCCTATATATTATGATACTACCATGTATTCAAATTTATATGAACTAGGATGGAGAAGGAATATTTTTATGAAAAAATTTCTTGCAGTCATATTATTTATAATATTTTTTACGGTTCAAGGATGGGGGGCAATACCCACTTATCAAGCACAAGGCAGTGCAATCAGCGGAACAGGGAGTGTGATACCGCAATGGCCCACCCATCAAACAGGGGATATTGCCCTTTTATTTATCGAAACAAATAGCGGAGAAACTGCTTCGTTAAGTACACCTGCAGGCTTTCAATTAATTGGCAATTATGATGCAATCGGTTATACGCGTATTACCGTTTTTTGGGCTAGGGCAACATCCTCAAGCATGTCAAATCCAACCACATTCAATCCAAGTGATCATGTACTTGCTCAGATTCTTACCTATCGTGGAGCTATAGCGAGTGGAAATCCATGGGATGTATTTAATGGCGGAACTGATACCAATAACAACCGATCTACTCCTGTCACAAGTATCACTACTACCACCAATAATACACTGATTGTTCAAGCCATATCCTCTGATCTAGCTATATCTTTCAGCAATGAAACCAATACCAATTTGAGTACTATATTTGAAAGAACAGATACTTTGACCACATATGGGAATGATGGCAGTTTTGCAGTATGGGATGGAAACATGAGTACTGCTGGAGCAACTGGGGATACTGCAGTAACTAAGAGTAGTAACAGCAGGTCTGCATTTATAAGCATCGCATTAAAACCCGCAATTCCAACCGTATCAATCGCTAATGCCAATGTCCCTGAAGGAAATAGTGGAACCTCTACTCTTTCATTTCCCATTACTATAACCAATCCAAACAATGCAGCCATTTCATTAACAGCCAATACAACGAATGGTACAGCTATAGCATCAACCGACTATACTGCTTTAACAAATTATAATTTTACAATCCCTGCCAATACAAGTTCGTATCTCCTAAATACAACCGTAATCGGTAACACAGTATATGAAAATGATAAAACTTTTACTATTACACTGTCAAATCCTACCAATGCAACCATAACAACGGCTACGGCAACAGGAACCATTACTAATGATGATGTTCCCAATCCTCTCGCCGAATATCGGATGGACGAAACGAGCTGGAATGGAACAACGAGTGAAGTAAAAGACTTCACAGGAATCTACAATGCTACTGCAGCAAGCCTCTCAGCCACGAAGCCTACCACTGTCAATACCTCTCCAGCCATCAGCGGCGATCCCGGAACCTGCCGGTATGGAGTGTTTAACCGAACCAATAAAGATTACATTGCCCTGCCAACAACTTTTCCCAATCTAGGGTCAACAAGCAGTTTTACTATTACTGCATGGATAAAAACTACAAACAACACCTTAAGCGGTCAGCGGATTTTAATCGATGATGAACATGACAATAGCGGATATGGATTTAGCTTAGGAGACGGCGGAACAGGGATACTCCGTTTTTTTTCCCGCGGAACATCTTCTGCATTAATTCTCGATACAGCCAATGTAATCGCTAATAATACGTGGTATTTCGTAGCGGCTGTTGCCGATATTCCAAATAAACGTAAATGGGTTTATGTTTACAATACAGCTGGAACTCAATTAGCTGCTGTCAACGCAACGTGGACGGAGTCAAGTTTTGGATCAGACAATGGAATAGCTTCCATCGGAGGAGAAACAAACTCAGCGGGTGAAAATAATAATAATTTTGGATTCAGCGGGAATATTGATGAAGTACATACCTATCAATATGCCCTAACACCTTTACTGCTGAATCAGATACAACAAGAAACTCATCCATGTTCTTCTGTAATTCCACCTGTAAACTGCACCTCTTTTAGCTACAACCTTTATAACCCGACAAGCACAAATAACCATCTCCAGACTCGAATGGCTCAGCAACCCTTTGATATTAATGTCTCTGTTGCATGTTCTGGAACAGGAACGATTCCCGCACGAAAGATCAAAAATATATATGCTTTTAATGGATCTTGCCCAACGGTAACCACCAATTTGCCTTTACTATGGAATGGGTTAGCAGACATTAACGATACCCTTAAAACAATAACCTTGACAATTCCTGCCACTAATAATACAAAAGCCTACTCAAACATTAAGCTGATGCTTGAAACAGATTCGGGTGAGCTTAACTGCTCTACTGACGCTTTTTCCATCCGCCCCACATCATTTACCCTTTCTCCAACAACCATCAAAGCCGGTGAAACCGTAACTGCATCTGTGATAGCTGGAGGGCTGGGATACAACGGTGCCGCCAATATCTCAACATCTCTTATAGCACCCAATGTTAATTGTACTACTCAAACCAATTTTCTCGCCGATACTGAACCAAAAACACTAGCCTTTATTGCTGACTCCAATAATAGTACACTGACCGGTAAAGATATTGGTGCAATCAACGTAACTATAACTGACAAAACATGGACGGCTATTGATCAAATTCCTTCTGACACGAGCGGTGCTACATGGGATTGTATCAAAGACAGCAACACGACAACTCTAACAAATGGAAGAGTTGGTTGCGATATTAACTCAACTTTACCGCTTACCATCAATCCCTATGAGCTTAGAACGGCTAAAAATAGCTTCTATACTCCATCGTCCATACCGATACCATGGCTGTATTTGGATGCCAGCAGACAACAGTATCTAGAAGTAAATGCCACACTAAGTGCTTATGGAAAAGACGGAACAAAAAATAAAAATTTTAGTGACGGATGCGCGGGTTCGAGCGTACCGTTAGGATTTTATTTCACTCCCTCAAGCCTTCCTATTTCTGGCACCAATGTAGCACTCACATCAACGACCGGTTCTCAAAATGCTATTAAGGATCTTAATAGTACCTATTCGACTCTCTTTAATACACAATATTTCCAAGTACCTAATACATCGTTTAAAAACGGTGATGCAAATCTTTCTTTGAAATTCAATTTCTTACGCTCCAACAGTACCCCTATTAATCCCTTTAATCTCCGCCTTACCAATATCAATACCACTTATGGCAGCGGTGTCATTGACACCAATGCTACTGCCTTAGATAATAACGCCACCTTTATCTACGGTCGAGTACGAACAAATGACATCATCACAAATGTTTCCACGACTTCAACTCCGATCGAATTTGAAGTTTATAGTAGCACCTCAACACCATTCGTCAGCGGTATGCCTCAAAATTCTCTCCAATGGTATCGAAATACCGATCATGATACTGCCGCAGAAGGAAAAGTAATCGGCGGCGGATTTGTTTCAGGGGTGCCGTATGATAGCAATATTAATACAGTTGCCACCCCACAAAATGGCCTTCAAATCGTCACTGTTACTTCTGCCAATACTAATCCCCAAACCATTCATTTAGACATCAGTCCATGGCTATGGTATGGTTCAAACCCTTATAATAACACAACAACCGACTGCTCACAACATCCGTGTTTTCAATATGACTATAATCCGGAATCAACAGTAACACCATCAGACAGGTTTAAAGGAAGCGATTTCAATATGGCTCCGGCCAACAACATCATCAAAAAAGGGGTAAAAATCTTTCGATGAGAAAAGGATTAACCCTCATAGAGCTGATACTCTCTATGGTCATCATAGCCATTGTGTTTACCGTCATACCCCGTCTTATCATGTCGATGAACCAAAGCGCCCAAACAACGATCAAAGAAGAAGCAATGTTTAACGCCATGGCACAAATGGGAGCCATCATTAATCTCCCTTGGGATAATAACAACACCCAAAACAGCCAAATTTTAAATGTAACCCAGAACAATATTTACGATTGCAATACATCCTCAGCATCTGGAGGACCTCTTGGGTATCGAATAGGCGGATTTGTAGGTGGACGTAACTGCCGCGCGCTCATCGATGGAACCTATAGTTTCAATGCCTCGGTTATAGGCAAAGAAGATGCTAATTACAATGATATTGACGATTACGATGCCAATATCACCACACCAGATATTCAATGCAGTGACGGCACACTTAAAAGCCTAGATTACAATATAACTACCAGTGTTTATTATGTAAGTGACCCCTCGGTTACCGGATCCATTATGTTAAGCAATACACTCTCTACGCCAACGACCAATACCAAATACGTTGCTGTTAAAAAAGGCTCTTGTACTATTTTTGAGTATCATTCGTTTAACATCGGGCAAATGGATATTAAAAAAAGGGGCGACTGGTAATGAAACGCCGCGGGTATACTCTCATAGAAATCATCATCACGATTGCTATTACCGGCATACTCTCCATCGGGATGTTTAAAGCGTTTGAAGCCATCACCATTCGAAGTGAAAAAGCCAAGGTTTTCAGTACTCTCTCGATCGATTCCCAAAGCGCCATGGATCAAGCTAGCCTGTTGCTTTATGAACGTATTCCCGCATCGGTAAAAGAAAAAGCTGTAGACGGAACTTGGCATACACTGGATGAAGACGATACCGGATTTCTCGCCCTAGAGTGGTATGGATTGGCCAGCGAGAGTTATCAAGGAGGTGCTTACAGCGGATTTGTTGATATGTATAATACAGATACCAACAAAAGCAATCTAACTATTTTTACTCCGCAAACCTCTAAAACAGCTATCGAGGGTAATCAAAGTGCAAAATGGAATACCTCGGCCGCAGCGGTATGGAACAATCTTGCCCTTGTCTTTTCCCAAACCTTTGATGAGGGGGGAGTAGCTGCGTATCCAATAACCATGAATACAGGTATAGATAATAAAATCGTTTTTACGGGTACACTTCCTGATACTATTTATGAAAAGTACAATCTTGTTGACAGTGCGTATGCTATTGCTCGCGGTGAAAATATCGATCAATCAGCAGCATGTATCACAGCACTTGGGAAAATAGAAGACATGAACAATACCCTCTTTCTATTTTATGATTATCGCCCTTGGAAAACCGGTAATAAAACGTTTTGTGCGGATAAAGACAATCCCGATCTAACAGGCAAGGCAACTGTTCTAACCACCAACATCAACGATTTTCGTGCCAGCAGTCAAGGGGGAACCGTTCGCTTAAAAATGAATATGTACCGCGTAATCAAAGCCGGTAATCCTGTGCGATTATCTAAACAAAAGGTGGTCTTCTAATGCATCGCGCCTTTGGACTGCCTCAAGTACTCCTTATTCTCCTCTTTATTGGAGGAATTGTTACTGTTACGATGCGATATGCCAGTCTGGGAGCGAAACACTACAGCGACAGCTATACTCGAGAGCAAGCGGAGCTGTTTATGCAAAGTGCTACCGAAGTCGCACTGTTGCGAATCAGCGGATACGACCGAAAAGCTAATAACACCTGTATCCCCATTATCACTATCGACTCAGCCGACGGACGATTTCATGCCGATGTTGATGTTACACAGTACTATTTATACAATGGTCTGGACAATGATGGTGCTGTTTGGAATTGTAATCGTATAGTCTCGATCCAAACCCCTGAATCACATGGCATGATCGATATGAGCGTAACGGTTACCTCCAATACCGCCGATACGACGAAAAAAGTGGGCAGCCCGGTAAAACTGATCCGAAGGAGCTTGCAACGCCCATGAAAAAACATGCCTTTTCTCTTATCGAACTCATCTTTGTTATTGTTCTCATTGGAGTGCTTAGCGGTATTGGTTTTTACATGAGCCAACCCGATGCCACAAAACAAGATGCCCAGTATACGATGCTAAAACTCAAAGAGGCGCGCTATCATGCAATCGGGTATAATACGGGCAACGGCACTCCGATCAATAATGGATGCGTAACCTTGACCAAAGATGCGCTCAGTAATACTTCAGACAACAACGATTCCATGCATCGGGAAATAAAATCGACCATTCCCCTCATTGCCGATTTATCCGCAGAGCAAACTGTCTGTTTTGACGCCCTTGGCCGACCCCATAATGGCAACGATATTACCTTGTCATCACTTCTATCCACAAATACCGATGTATTCTTTAAAGATGGTGATAAAAATGCAACCATTCGCCTTCTTAATGGCACAGGTTATGTTATAATCCAGTGTAAAAATTAATAATATTTTTATAACTTCCGATATAGATAAAACAAAATTACGTGGCAAGCAGGACAATGGAACATCAAAAACTTATCTTTCTTGAACACGATAAAATCCGTACTTATACAGATGGCATATTCACTGAAAGTACCTCTTCTGAAATTAAAGAGCTACCGTGTGGAGCCATCGTTCCCCTTTCGCTTCTTAGTACCCATATACTCAAACTCTCAAACCGATTAAATGCAGATGACCTTCGTATCCAAGTTGAAATACGGATGTTCGAAGAGGGAAATCTCAACAGTGAAGATGAATATACTATCGATTTTATTCGTCATGAGATTAGTTCTGATGACTCTATATTGGTTGAAATCTTCGCGCTTTCCCATACCAAAGCACAAGAATTTTTTAGCGTATCACTAAACAAAACACATTCGATCGATCTCATTACTCCCGGATTTATGATTTATCATCATTATTATTTGACTCATGAGCCAAAAAATGATCTCTTTATTTATTGGGGGGAAGAAGAAGCGTTCGCCGCTATTTACCAAGATGGGAGCTACATTGCCCATCGTGTTATCGAAACACTGGCTTCCATGGCGGTAGAAACAGGACTTGATCTTGTACGTTTGAAAAAATATCTCTCCACAAGAGGGGTTATAGAAGAAAATTATCCGCCTGAAGAGTTTGCTAAATTCAACCTTATTCAAGAACGTATTAGTAAAAGTATTGAGCGCATCGTCCAAACAATCAACCATAAAAGAGGTCTTTTTTCCCTCTCTGGAGTTGATCGCGTCTATCTTGATTTCGAAGGGGAAACCATCCCCGGCCTCGAAGAGACATTCAAAGCTTATGGAACAGAGCTGCTTAGCGTATCTCCTTTGGCACGGGACAATGCAGCACCCCAAAATATTCATGATGCTCTTTGTGCAGATTATCTCCTTTCACCCCAAACAACTTTTCTAAATCTTTCCCCCTATGGGCGTAAAACCGCATGGTACAAAAGAGAAAGCGGAAAATTATTAACTTTTTTCGGTGGTTCAGCCGCTCTTGTTTTAGTGCTTTCCCTTGCTCTTGCATGGATGATTTCTTCTCAAGAAGATCGTCATCAAGAACTCAACTCTCAGCTGGAAACACTTAAAAATGAGACAAAACCGCTTGCTGCACAATTAAAACACAACAAAGACCTTTTCCAAGAGCAAAAAAATAAAAACCAAATACTAAAAGACAACATCGCTCTTCTTCACGGTGCTCAAGAGACCGCACTTTTGATTGACGACATACATTTCCAACGACAGCGTTTTCTTCAAGATGTCTCGATGGAAATGGGACGCTATAAACTTGGTGCACTCCTAATGGAACAAAATAGTTCAAAAAACATGACTATCCATGTCGTCTCTGATTACCGTAAGCGCGATGATATTGCCAAACTTATGCGCGGTTTATATGACAAAGGATATCAAGATGTTCAAACGCAAGAGATAAGGCTTGATAACAATACGACAACCTACGGCAGTGTTGTAAAGGTGACACGATGAATGAACTCGATATACAGCTCGAAAATTTAGACGAGCAGCTTTTAGCGTATACACCTAAACAACGATGGGTATCTTATATCGGAATAGCTTTGAGTGTTTTTATAATGGGATGGATGTTTTATCTCTCTGACAGCCTCGATGCGCTTACGGCCATCCAAGATCAAAACAGCGAATTGGAAAAACAAATTGCCGAAAATTCACCCGAATCGTACCGAATAAAAATGGCCACGTCACTAAACACACTCAATACAGAGAAAAATAAAACCGCCGTGCTCGAAAATGAAAAACAAATTTTAATGACACAAATGCAAGCTTCTCAAGGTCTTCTTTTTGATAACCGCCACTATGCCAAAATGCTTGATCTGCTTCTTGAACGTTCCGTACAATCAGGGCTAAAAATCGAGCTCATGGAATCCGAAGACAGCAATAAAACATTCTTTGGAAAAGTCAAACAATTCAAAAAGTTATCCATTTCCGGAAGCGGAAATTTTAACGCTGTTGCTGATTTTTTATCCTTTATCGAAGCGCAAAATACTTTGGTACAAATCGAATCAATCCAAATACGTTCTGATGAAGCCAAACCTTCTTTTAATGCTGTTGTACTTTATATGGGGGTTGCTTTATGATAAAAATCCCTTTATCCCTTATTCTATGTTTATCTTTGTCCACTGATATCATGGCACAAATGTATGATCCATTTCAAAAAATATCCAAACAAAAAAGTTCTTCACTCTCCTCTCTTCTTCCCCCTCCCTCTATGAGGATGACTCCACTTCTCCCTGCACTTAGCGTCAGTGCCATTACAGACGACAAAGCTTTTATCAATGGAAGATGGTATCGTATCGGAGAGTCCATTGGTTCTAAAAAAGTAGCCTATATCCAAAGTAACTTTGTCGGCTTGCAAGAGGGATCACATCTTACCGTATTGACTTTAGGCTCAAAACGCCGTCTATTCGACATCAAGGAAACACCATGACTAAAATCTTTTTTCTTTTTCTTTTTTTATTAGGCCTCATTCATGCTGATGAATGTGAAAATAAGCATTTCAGTCTCAACGCATACCAAAGCCAAGGAAGCCCATTAACGCTTTTAGATATGGTGCGTGATGTAACCCAAACATGTCATATCAGTGTTGTCTTTGAAGATAAAAAAGCCAAAGAAAAGCTTTCATTGCCTTTAGATATGGTCAATATTAAGGACTATACGGTTGATGAAATTTTTACGTTTATTTTTAATGATCATAATCTCTTTTATCACTATGACAAAGAAAAAAAAGTAGTACGTGTTGCTTACACAGAGACTGTCAATTTCAATGTAGACTATATCAATATGTCTGAACTTAAAACAGAAACCATAAAATCTATTAGCGTTGGTGCCGGAAGCTCAGCCGCGAATACTGGAGTAGGTACAACAAATGGCACTTATGCGGGTAGCAGTGGTACAACCAGTGGAACAAGTTCAGGAAATTCGGGTTCCAATAGTGATTTAACAACCGTAACTACGAGATCAACCTTTACGTTTTGGCAACAACTTCAAAGCCAACTGCAAGAAGTCCTAAATGTGGATGAAGAGTACAATGAAACACTCAATAAAATCATGGTAAATCGTGATGCCGCTGTCTTGACCGTCACGGGAAATAAACGCCAAATTGAGGAAGTTAAACGTTACCTTGATAAACTAAAATCCAGAATGCATGCGCAGGTGTTACTCGAAGCTCATCTTATTGAGCTTACCTACAACGACTACAGTTCCATTGGTGTAAATTGGAGCAAATTTAATATTGCATTAAACGGAAGCTATAGCAACTACAATAACAGTACAAACAATCTCAATCCTCTGGGTGCATCAGGCCCCGTCTATTCGTTCGGTATGAATTTTAATCCTGAAGGGCTCATCAATTTCCTTAAAACCTACGGTGACGTCGAAGTCCTCTCTAATCCAAAAATTCTTACGTTGAGTAATCAGCCGGCGGTTATCAATGTTGGACAGCAGCTTAGCTATCTCTATCAAAATGGCAGTATTGCATCCGCAAATACCCAAACTTCGGCAACCACAACCAATACTTTAGGATCAGTATTCATCGGACTGACTCTGAATATTATCCCTGAAGTGACTGAAGACGGCTACATTATCATGCGTATCAATCCCGTAACCAGTGAATTAATGAATGATTCAGAGCTCAGTTTATCATCACAAACAAATGCAAGCACGACAAGCAGTACAGTACGGCAGCTTCCACCAGATACACGCGTAAAACAAATGAGCTCAATCGTTAAAGTAAAAGATACCCAAAAAGTTCTCATTGGTGGACTCATTGAGAGAAAAACATCGAAAAATAACACCAAAGTGCCTCTTATTGGGGATATTCCATTCTTTGGACGACTGTTTCACAATACTGAAGATACGGTTCGCAAAAGTGAACTCTTTATTCTTATTACCCCCACACTTATCAAACAAGATGTCTTCCCTTCCATCGATGACGCCATTTTAAAACGGTTGAACTAAACATGTCCAAATGGCTAGAAGCAGCACGACAGTTTGAAGAGAAGCGAGAAAGCAATGATTATTTCGAAATTCAGGCATCGTTGGGTGCCATAGAAAAAATTCACAGCTTTTTAAATACTACCTTTCCTCAGCCTATTTTTCTTTTAGGCGAACCAGGGAGCGGTAAAAGTTTTCTTCTGCACCATCTCAAAAATATTTGGAGCGTTGATCGCGACATCCTTCTGATCGAAACACCATTTTTAACCCCGATTGATCTGTTAAAAAAACTTTTAACACACAAGAATATGGGCTGCGATGGAGATGACATTGAACGTTTTAGACTTTTGGTAACCAATCTTTATCAAAACAGCCGTCATATTATCATGATTGATGAAGCACAGCTTCTCAGTACAGAAATGAGAGAATTTATCCGCATATTAAGTGATTCAAAAGCTTTTTGGTTTGTTTTGGCGATGCATCGCAGTGAAGGTGAAGCAATTTTACGTGCACCCCATTTTAAAAGCCGCCCTCATAAAATCATTGACCTCTCTTCACTGACGTTGCATGAGGGAAAAAGTTATCTGCAACGAGAGCTTTTACGCGTCAACTATTCTGAGCTGGTCGATGAAATCAACACCAAACTCATTGTCCAAGCGCACTCTATCAGTCAGGGAAATTTTCGTAATTTCAAAAAAATATTTTATCATCTCTTTCATCTGCTTCATTACACCAACATTCACAACCATATTAAATATTTACGTCCGTCCTCGTGTACTATTACTATGGCTGCCATGAATGCGGAGCTTTTAGATGATTGATGATTTTAACGGGTTGATTTTGCGATGTCAGGCACGCAGACGTAAAAAAGTTATCCGTATCACTATTAATATAATCGCCCTGTTGATCTTAGTCGTAGCATTTATTGTTGCCTATATCCAATTTTATACGCAACAACAGATTCATCTTCCTACAAAACCAGTCAACCTAACGCCCACCGTGAAAGACGATACGAATGTTACTTTGGCAACCCTTCCGGTACCGTCCATTGTCATTTCTGATCTTAATACATCAGCGATACAATCTATTCCTAAACCACCAGCTGTAATTTCTCATCCAGTCTCTGCTAGTGTAACCCCTCAGCCGCCGGAACCCGCAGCCGTAGCAGCACAACCGATCCTTCCCAAAACAAAACAGAATTCACTTTTTGAAGTCACTTCATCCTCAAAAGCACTCTCATCGATGACGCCGCAAGAGCGGTTTGATGCATCTCCAAAATACGAAACAGCGCTCTCAAATGCTCGTGATCTTTACACAAAAAACAATTTTGTCGATGCTGCTATATGGGCTAAAAAAGCAAATCAAATGAATCGTGAAGCAGAAGAAGCATGGCTGCTTTATGCCAAGTCGTATTATGCACAAGGGCGAAAAAATGAAGCAATAGATGTGCTTATGCTCTATTTGAATTATAAAGACTCAAAAATCGCACAAGAGCTTCTGCGTACATGGAAATCAACTCAATGAGGAACACACAATGATTCGTCAGCAAATACGCCTTGGAGACTTGCTCATCAGTGAGGGATTTATTACCCAAGAACAACTAGACAATGCCCTTCAAGCACAAAAAGATTCAGGATTTACCAAAAAATTGGGTGAATTACTCATTTCTGAGGGGATCGTATCGCACAAAGAGATGGCTCTTTTACTCTCAAAACACCTAAAAATTGAATTTATCGACCTCTATGGCGAAAAAATCGATTTTCAATCCTTGGCAAAATATTCATTTTCTCTTCTAAGTGCCGCGCAAGCCATCCCTTTTAAAGAAGATGATGAATATGTTTACATAGCAACGTCTGATCCTCTTAATTTTGATGCGCTTGAAGCACTTGAGCGCAGCATTGCGACCAAACCGATCAAAATTTATCTTGCATTTCTTGATGACATAAAGCATATCTTTCAACGTCTAGAAATCATTAAAAAAACACAAATGATCGCGTTAGAGGTCAAAAAAGAACTGAGCAACGAGGGAACAAAAACAGAAGATGGTGATTCCAGCGCAATCATGCAGCTCATTACTCTCATGATTAAAGATGCCATATTTCGACGTGCCAGCGATTTACACATCGAGCCTGAGCTTCGTAGTATGTCGGTTCGTGCACGTGTTGATGGTATTTTACAAGAAACGTTTGTGTTTGATCTGGATATTTATACAGCTCTTGCTTCACGTATTAAATTACTAGGGAATTTAGATATTTCTGAACGCCGAAAAGCGCAAGACGGACGATTCAGTCTTGACGTAGCTGGCGGAAAATACGATTTTCGTCTCTCAAGCACTCCAACCCTTTTTGGCGAATCGATCGTCATGCGTATACTCGATCAACAAAAAATATTATTAAAACTCTACGAATTGGGCTTTGAAAACAAAAATTTAGAAAAATTTAACGAAATTATCCATGCTCCCTTTGGAATTATTTTGATTACAGGACCTACCGGAAGCGGTAAAACCACAACACTTTATGCAGCCCTAAACGAAGTTAAAAGTATCGAGAACAAAGTTCTAACGATTGAAGACCCAATCGAATATCAGCTTCCGCTTGTCCAGCAGGTACAAGTCAATGAACGGGTAGGATTCGGATTTTTGGAAGCATTAAAATCATTTTTACGTCAAGATCCCGACATCATTCTCGTTGGAGAAATTCGTGACTTTGAAACACTCAATGCTGCAGCACAAGCATCTCTTACAGGGCATCTAGTATTTTCCACACTTCACACCAATGATGCCCCTAGTGCTGTTGGCCGTATGATTCAAATGGGCTTGAAACCTTATCTTATTGCTGATTCACTCGTAGGCATTGTTGCCCAACGACTGGTACGTAAAATTTGCTCCGAATGCAAAAGTGAAACCAAACCCCATAAATCACTGCTTCGAAAAGTAGATAAATGGACCACAGAAGAGTCTAAATTCTATTCCGGTAAAGGATGTCCTAAATGCAATATGACAGGATATTCGGGACGTGTGTTGATTTCAGAAATCTTAGTCATCAGCGAATCGATCGCCAAAATGATTTCTAATGAATCTTCCAAATACGATATTTCTCATTACGCGCAAGAGCATGACGGATTTGAACCCATGATCATTGATGGACTCGATAAAGCCTTACGCGGTATCACAACCCTCGATGAAGTACTACGCGTCACCAAAGAGATTTAACTGTGAAATTTTTTCGAATACGCTACAAACAAGGTCCGCGAAAATATACTATTGTCCTTGAGGCAGCTCATAAAATAGAAGCGCTCGCGACATTTCGTGACAAATCAATTGGTGTTCCCATCACCATAAAAGCGACTTCTGAACCTCTTGGAATGAAGTTAGATCGATTTAAAAAAAAGCTCACCAATCCCATCCAAAATCGCAAAGTGAAAGATGAACCTTACATTACCTTTCTTGATCAGCTTTCTACCATGCTCGATGCTGGAATGCCCATTAATACCTGTTTATCTGAAAGTATCAGTGATACGTATGATCCCATGATACGCGCTATTTTTACAGATGTATTACGCGATATTGAAAGTGGTCTTAGCCTTACCGATTCACTAAAAGTATTCAAGAAACAACTGGGAACCCTTACGCTTTCAATGTTTGAACTAGGCGAACAAACAGGAACTCTAAGCACTTCTATCAACAAACTTTCCCTCATTTTACAGCAAATTTTTGACAATCGTCAAAAACTAAAAAAAGCGACTCGCTACCCTATATTTATTATTATTGCTATGGGAATTGCTTTTACCGTTGTTATTACGTTCGTTGTCCCTCAGTTTAAATCATTCTTTGAACAATCAGGAATGGAATTGCCATTTCCGACCAAAATGCTCCTGTGGACAGAGCATGCAATCACTGCTTATGGTCCTTACATCCTCATATCGTCGATTATTATAGCAACTGCATACAGCTATGCTTATTCAAAATTCCCTGCACTCAGGCTCAAAACCGATCAATACTTTCTACGTATCTACATTGTTGGAAAAGTAACCTATTATGCGATGATTGGGCGTTTTATCTATCTTTTCAACATCCTCACAGAAGCTGGGATTCCGATGATTGATGCGCTGGAGATCGCAATGGGTGTTGTTGATAACAGCTACATCCACCAAGAACTAAAAAAAATTCCTATTGCTATCAGCGATGGACGTTCTTTGGCACAGGGATTTACTGAAAGTGCTCAATTTGAAGGAATGGTTCTACAGATGATTAAAGCAGGAGAAAGCAGTGGTTCTTTAGGTAAAATGTTAGAAAAAGTCAATAAAGTGTACAATAGTCGATACGATTATATTGTCGATAACGTCGCTTCAATGATTGAGCCTATATTAATTTCTGCCATTGCAGGGTTTGTATTGGTCTTGGCATTGGGTATCTTTTTACCTATGTGGTCGATGGTCGATATTGCAGGATAAATAATGGAACTTCAGACAGGAACAATTACAATCGCCATACTCAGCAGTATAATTCTTGCATTCGGGTTATGGATTATCCATAAAATTACCAACATTTAACCTAAAAAACTTAACGATTTTCTTCTATCTTCTCAATAATCTTCACAGCACCTCGCGGTGCAATCAGCTTCATTAATGCTTCGCTTTTCATACTTATATCACTCATGATCGCTTCTTTTAGCGTATCGGCCATTCCCTTTCCCTGACGTTCACACCATCCGGCATCATGATCGATTACATAACGGGCATTATGATACTGGTGATCCGCTGCGGCACTGGGATAAGGGATGTAAAAAGCAGGGACTCTCGCAGCACATAGCTCCCACAACGTGCTCGCACCCGAACGGCTTACGGCAAGATCACTACGTTCTATCAATTCTGCTATTTTGGTCGTAAAGCCATAGACTTCAGCATCAATTCCAAGCTCATGGTAGGCATGACGTACCCGCTCTTCTTCTTTTGCACCGCATTGATGGATAATAGTTATGCTCTTTTCCTTCAGCCATGGTGCGATTTCCAATGCCAAATCATTGATAAATTTTGCCCCCTGCGATCCGCCTAAAAAAATAATGGTTTTTACTTCTTGACGCGATCGAGCGTTTTGAAAATAGATTTCACTAACAGGATAATCACAATGATTTTCACCCTCTTCATAAGAGCTGTAAAACCCTTTGGCATAAGGACGAAGAAGCTTATTAAGCTTTCCCGTCACTGCATTTTGCTCATGTATTGTGAGAGGCAGACGTAAACTAAGGGATGCAATCGCAGCAGGTGCCGCAGAGAATCCCCCGACGCTGACAACGGCATCCGTTTGAAATGCTCTTATAATCTCGCGTGATTTCATTACAGCTTTGACTATTTTCCACAATGCCTCAAGCTTTCCGAGGCCTTTTTTATTGACAACACCCGTTGTATCTAAAAAATGGGCTTCTTCAAACAAAGTACTATCCCCAAACCACTGTCGATCCTGCCCAGACGTTGAACCGATAAAAATAACGCTATGACCTCTAGCCTTTGCAGCTTCGGCGAGGCTCAGCGCAATAACAAGATGTCCTCCAGTACCGCCGCCCGTAAAGACAATATTCATTTTTTATCCCCAGATTGATATTTTATTTTTTTGGACAACATCAAAACCATCCCTATCCCAACGCTTGAAGCCAGCATTGCCGAACCACCATAACTTAAAAAGGGTACCGAGATACCTTTAATCGGTGTCAATCCGCTAATCCCGTACGCATTAATCATGAAAGCGAAAGTAATGAGAAGCCCAACCCCAAGGCTAAAGAGATAATCAGTATCTTCGGCAGAACGATTGGCAATTTTAAAAATGCGCTGTAGCAATGCAATAAATAAAAGCGTTACAAACAGTACACCAATAAATCCAAACTCTTCGGCAATCCCAGCGAGAACAAAATCGGTATGAACCTCACTTAAAAATCCAAGCTTAAAAGTTCCATTTCCAAGACCTGTTCCAAAAATTCCCCCGTTATGAATAGCATTCATCGAGTGGCCTATCTGATAAGCCTCTTCAACATTATCAATACGCAAATGTTTCGCGATTGATTCAGGAAAAAAAGCCAAAATCGTACTCTGAGCCGATGCCCACCATGATAAAATACGATCAATTCGATGCGGTGCCATAGCAATAAAAAGAAGAAAGAAAGCGACTGCTCCCATAATAAGACTAAAGAAAAAACGAAAACTGCTTCCCGCGAAAAAGAGCATAAACGCCAGTGTAAGCGAAAGGACCACAACTTGCCCAAGATCATTTTGAACCACGGCAATTAAAAACATGACCAATACAAACAGTGCAGCGTAAGGAGCGAATCGTTTAAATTCTTCCAAAACACCCATTCCTCCATGATGCCCAAGTTTGCGAGAAAAACTCCATGCTAAAAAATAAACAAATCCGACTTTAAAAAACTCAACCGGAGCAAGCGAGAATCCCGCGATTTTAATCCATCGTTTCGCTCCGCCTACTTCACTCACCAAAAAAGATGGAAGAAACGGCATAACCAGCATTAAGAATACTCCTCCCCAAAAGAGGGTTAACCCCAGTGGATGAAGCCATTTATCCGGATCTAGCTGAGCAATCGACCACATTAATAAAATTGAAATAATTGAAATCAGCAATTCACGCAATACAAAATGGAAACTATTGACTTCCAAAAAGATAACGGTATAAGCTGTTAGTGTATACGAACAGATAATACCGATCGTAATGAGTGTAATAGTTAAAAGAAATAATTTTTTATCAGCCATATGTCTACTTAATTTTTAATGTCAAAGGAATATATCCCTTTGGCTACGCTAGCCGTTAAGGCACTCAAACTAACCTCTCAAGAGGAAGAAAATTTACAAATTCTTTGTGTATAATTAGGCATAAGTATAGCGAGCTACGTTAAAGCGTCCATAAAACAAGAATGGAATAAATTTTGCTTTCACTATAAATATATGTGGTAAAGGATACTAAAATGGGATTGAATATTTCACGTTCACACGAACTGATGAAAGAAGCAATGGATTATCGTGCTGCGCGTCAAGATATGATTGCCAGCAATATTGCCAATGCTGATACCCCCCATTACCGTCCGCGAGATGTTCGTTTTGAAGAGGCACTGGCTCGCAAAAGCAGTGAGCTTTACGCAGACAAATCACAAACACTTCAAATGACACGAACGTCAGGAGCACATCTAAGTGCTCCCGATACCGCAAGCTCCATGAAAGCCACCACTTTTTTTCGTGATGGACACATGGCACGCAATGATGGCAACAGTGTCGATTTAGACGTAGAAAGCTCTGAAATGGCAAAGAACTCCATGATGTTCAATGCACTCACGGCAACAATCAAAAAAGATTCAATGCTCTTTAAAAGTGTTATTGACGCATCATCTAAAACCTCTTAAAGGAGTATAAATGGCATTTTTAGACAGTTTTGACATCAGCGGTTACGCGTTATCAGCACAACGTGTTCGTGTCAATGTCATAAGTTCCAACATTGCTAATGCTCAAACCACACGAACCGCCGAGGGTGGACCGTATCGCCGTCAAGAAGTAGTATTTAAAGCAATTGATTTTAACAGCGTCTACAACCAAGCACTCGAACGAAACACAAATCAGCTTGGCTATTCAGATCCTCTTAAAGAAGGACTAGCGGGACTCAAACCAAATCCAGCTGTCATGAGTGTTATCGTCGACAAACTGGTACGTGATGATAAAGCGCCCAATATGAAATACGACCCATCACACCCTGATGCAAACAGCAAAGGATATGTAGCATATCCTAATATTAATCCTGTGATTGAAATGGCCGATTTAGTAGAAGCCACACGCTCTTATCAGGCCAATGTAGCCGCCTTTGAAAGTGCTAAAAATATAGCCAGCGGTGCAATCAGCATCCTGCAAAACTAAGGATAAACAATTATGTCTAATATTCAAGCGATAAAGCCACTCTCAACCTCCGACTTGCTCAAGTCAAAAAATACGGGGAATGTTGAAGGAAGTGGTGTTGATTTTGCTCAAGAGCTCCGTAATGCTTTAGGGGATGTCAATAAAATGCAAGTTGAAAGCGACCAAGCAATGAGTGATATTGCTACTGGTTCCGTTAAAGACCTGCATCAAGCTGCTATCGCCATCGACAAAGCAGAGATTAGTATGAAACTAATGCTCGAAGTTCGTAACAAAGCTATCAATGCCTACAAAGAGATTACCCGTACACAAATGTAACGGGTACTTTTAATCATTAAATGCAGCATTCTAATAAATCCAAAAAAATTCTTGCCCTTTTTGTCGTACTCCTCATTGGATTTTTAATCTTTTTAACCGTTATGTTTTACACGGCCGTTCATGAGCGTGATATCCCCTCTATTTACTCAGAAGAAAATGCTAAAGCTCAACGAGGAAGCATTATTAGCGCCGATGGTTTTCATATCGCCACTATCCAAAAACTCTATAAAGTTGTTGTTAACACCCGTAATATTGACAAAAATAAAGAAGAACTCTTCGTTCAGCTCTTTAGTATTTACAGTGGAATACAAGCAGATGAAATACGCGAACGTATTCACTCTAGACGCGGTTCCGTAACACTGAGCTATCACGTTGGGCCCAAACAGGCCATGTATCTCAAAACACTTGCTTTTGAACTGCGTAAAATGGGTGTTTTTATCGAATATGAGCTTCCTAATGGTCAGAGAGTGTTGCAAGGACTCAACATTATTGAAAGCGGCGAAGCCCGTGAGTATCCTTATCAAGATTTACTCACTCCGCTTATCGGATATCCCCGTAAAATGGAAGAAGACGGGTATACACGTATTTATGGAATTAAAGGACTCGAAAAATATTTCGACCAAGAGCTGAATCCTCAACAAAATAAAAGTCAACGGGCCATGCGCGACGTTAATGGCTATCTCATCCTCAATAAACAAAGTTCAATTAAGCCACAGATTAATGGTTTTAGTCTCAAACTTAACATCCCTATAATGATTCAAGCCAGAGCCGAAGCAATTACCAGTAGAATTAAAGATAAGTTGCAAGCTGATGAAATTATTGCCACGGTCATGGAAGCAAAAACAGGAAAAATCATAGCTCTAGCAAGCTCAAATCGTTTTGATCCCAGCCATATTCACAAGAATGACTATCCTTCACTCAACACCAATGCGATTGAATACAGTTATGAACCAGGCTCTGTTATTAAACCCATTATTTTTTCTTTACTACTTGAACACCGTCTCATTAATCCCTACGATATGGTTAATGGACACAACGGACGCTATACTATGGGACGAAAAACCATTGTTGATGAGCACCCTTTTAATATGATCAGTGCTGAAGATGTCATTGTCTACTCTTCCAATGTCGGTATTGCGCAACTTGCCCAAAAGCTCAACGGGAGTGAATACACAGAAGGTCTCAGCCGTTTTGGATTTACCCATTTCAGCGGTGCAGATTTACCGTATGAAAAACGCGGCTCTATCCCAAGTACTGCACAACTTAATAATTATCTTTATAAAGCAATCACCGCATATGGGTATGGTATGCGTGCTAATGCAATGCAAATACTAAAAGCGTTTAATGCCTTTAACAATAACGGAAGTCTTGTCAATCCGATGGTTGTTGATTCATTAATCGATGATAATGGCAGAAAAATGCCCATGGAAGTTATCAAACCCATTCAAGTAATTTCTCCAACAACAGCTGAACAAATGAAGCAAATTCTTATCAAAACAGTTAATGTAGGAACAGGAACAGTAGCAAGAACACCAGGAATCGAAGTGGGCGGAAAAACAGGGACAGCCCATATCGCTAGAAATGGCGGTTACAGCAACAGTTACCACACTTCATTTGTTGGATTTGCTAATGACAAAAAACACAAATATACTATTGGTATCTTCGTCATTAATCCACGAACGGTCTATTTTGCTTCGATTACCGCTGTCCCTGTTTTCAAAGCGATTGTTGACATGATGATCGAAGAAAAATACCTTACTCCTGACCCTGCTGCAATAGCGGCAGCAGCAGCTGAGCGCAGTGATCCTGCATCACACCTTCACTAATTTCATTACATCCATACATTATCAATTAAACGTGTTGTCCCTACGCGGGCAGCAGCAAGAATGATCGTATTCCCAAGATCAACCTCGGAAATAGATTCAAACTGACGATTAACAATCGCTACATATTCAACGTCTAAAGGCTTTAAGACTTCTAGCATAGCGGCTTCTATAGCTTTAGTATTTAAATTTTTTTGCATTACCATCTTCGTCGCCTCTTTCAGTGCAGCTGAAAGCTTTAAGGCCTCTTTTCGCTGTATCTCATCCAAATAGACATTGCGGCTTGAAAGAGCAAGTCCATCTTTTTCACGCATCGTTTCCATAGGAACAATTTCAACATTCATCACTAAATTTTTCACCATTTGCGTAATCAAAAAAAGCTGTTGCGCATCTTTTTTTCCAAAATACGCACGCATAGGACGAACTGAATTCAAAAGTTTCATAACTACAGTAAGCACACCGTCAAAATGCCCAGGACGTGAAGCCCCCTCGAGAATAAAACCACGTACACTGGGAGCTATAATGCTCACTTCATCATTTTCATACATATTTTTGGGATAAAAGAGAACATCTACACCACTAAGCTCACAAATTTTAAAATCAGCTTCTTCTCTGCGAGGATATTTACTCAAATCTTCTCCTGGCAAAAATTGCGTTGGATTAATGTAAATAGAGACAACAACAATATCATTTGAGTGACGCGCAGCTTCGATCAAACTTCGATGTCCTATGTGCAATGCTCCCATTGTTGGAATAAACCCGATTGAACCTGATAGCTGATCCAAAACTTCCCGTAATTCTTTTACACTGCGTGCAATAATCATCGTTTTAGCCTCATTAGAATATAATCGCAATTATATAATACTACCACAGGAAAAACAGTGGATCATTACGAATACACCGAATTATTAAAAACATTGACCATTAAAATGCAAAATGTCACCGATGTGGTACGCCCTCAAGACATTAAAGCCCGATTAGCCCAAATCACCGATTTGGAAAACTCTGATGGTTTTTGGAATGATGCTACCAATGCTGGAATTATACAAAAAGAAAAAACTCAACTCGAACGTCGTCTAAATAAATACACAAAAACCTATAATATTCTAGGCGATGCTGTAGACTTATACGAAATGGCGAAAGACGAAAACGACGAAGAAACCGTTCAATCTCTTTTTGATGATGCACCAAAACTTGAAAACGAAGTTAAGCTAATGGAAGTAGAAGTACTTCTAAACGGCGAACATGATGGACACAATGCGATCGTCACTATTCATCCAGGCGCAGGAGGAACCGAGTCACAAGACTGGGCCTCTATGTTACTGCGTATGTACACGCGTTGGGCAGAACGTCATGACTTTTCCGTCGAAATGCTCGACTATCAATCCGGCGAAGAAGCGGGAATCAAAGACGCAGCTATCCTCATCAAGGGGGTAAATGTTTACGGTTATCTCAAAAATGAAAATGGTATTCACCGACTTGTTCGTATCAGCCCTTATGATTCTGCTGCAAAACGTCACACCAGTTTTACCTCCGTTCTCGTTTCACCGGAACTGGATGATGATATTGATGTCGAGATTGAAGATCGTGATATCCGTATCGATACTTATCGTGCATCAGGTGCCGGCGGTCAACACGTCAATAAAACCGAATCGGCTATTCGTATCACCCATATTCCTACGGGTATCGTAGTGCAATGTCAAAACGACCGAAGTCAGCACAAAAATAAAGCAACAGCCTTTAAAATGCTCAAATCACGTATTTATGACCTCGAACTGGCTAAACAAAAAGCTGCCATTGATGGTGTCGAAAAAAGTGAAAATGGCTGGGGACATCAGATCCGATCATACGTTCTTGCCCCTTATCAACAAGTTAAAGATACCAGATCTGGAATTCCCTATTCAAATATCAGCACCATTCTCGATGGTGATATTGATGAAATGATCGAAGGTGTTCTTATTGCCCTTAACCGAAAAGATGACGACGAATAATCAAAATACCATTTTAAAAGAGTGTGCTCTCCACGAGCCATGCTCTTACATCAGTGGAAATTCCCAAACAATCCACTACAAAGTAATCCAAGCATGCACTAAAGAACAATGCGAAGCCTTGATACTTCGTGGATGGCGACGCTTTGGCTCTATGTACTTCCGCCCAATCTGCACTGCATGTACAGCCTGTGAAAGTCTAAAAATTGATGTTGAAAATTATATTTTTAGTAAATCTGAACGACGAATTTTACGTAAAAACGCTCACCTAACGACCTTCATACGTACACCAAGCATGAGCAATGAACATTTAGAGCTTTTTTACCGCTATCACTCCTATAAACACCAAACACGCAACTGGGATTCCCCTAAAATAGATCCCAAAAATTACCAAGCTTCTTTTGTAAACGGCCATGGAGATTTTGGATATGAAGTACTCTATTTCGAAGGAGACACACTCATAGCAGTTGATCTCATCGATATTTTAGACGAGGGAATCTCCTCGATATATTGCTATTACGATCCCCATCGCTCAAGTCTTTCGTTGGGAAAATATACCTTGCTTGAGCAAATTCTCCTTGCTAAACGACTGGGGCTTAAATGGCTTTATCTGGGCTATTATGTTAAAGGATGCCAAAGCTTGGAGTATAAAGCATCCTACGTACCCTCACATATTCTGCAGGGAAGACCTGAAGAAAATGAGAAACCACTATGGAACTTACTTACTACTTCCCATGAATCATTCGAGAAATAATTCCACTTTGATCACTCAGTTCTGCATGAATAACTCCTGCTATATGAATGACAACAAAAGCGAAAAGTGTCCAGCCAATATATAAATGAACACCCTCTACAGTACCTTTTATTCCGCCTACCAATTTGAAATAAAGAGAAAGACCGCTTATTGATAAAACAATCATCATCAAATAAACAATTTTATAAAGTTTGTATACCAGTTTCATGTTTGGATTTTCATCGAATCCAAATCCATTTTTTACAATCATTAACAAACGAAATATCAATAGTGCAGTAATAGCAAATCCAAAATAAATATGCCAATCCCAAAGAGGTGAACGTACTGCCTTCCCAATCACTACAGCTTGCTCAGCGCTAATCACTGTCCCTATTAACACTAGCTGCTCTTGAACAATTTTACCTATATGCTGTTTATCCATTACACTCTCTCTCAGTAGTACCGTAACAAATAAACCGATGATAACAAGGGCTTGTAACCAGTGCCATATCCGAAATGATGATGAAAAGGTTCTCATAAATATCCTTTATTTTGCTATGATGTATCAGTCAGTGTATAACAACTTACTTAATAGCATAAATAGTTCCTTGTTATCATATTGCATTCAACCTAAGAGGTTTACATGAATTGCGTCAAATATAATAATATAACCATCATTCCTTCAAAAATAGTTTGCATTGGACGTAACTACGTAGAGCATATACATGAACTTTCCAATGAAATTCCCTCATCAATGGTCGTATTCAATAAACCGAATTCAGCCATTACAGATACACTCCATTTTATCTCTCCCGACACCCGTTTTGAGGGGGAAATTTGCTTTTTAATGATGGATGATAAAATTTCTGGAATAGGATTTGGGCTAGATCTCACCAGAGCCAATATACAAAATTATCTCAAATCCAAAGAACTTCCATGGGAACGAGCAAAAAGTTTTGATGGTTCAGCAGTTCTTGGCGATTTTGTTCCTTTGGATGTACCACTGGCATCATTACAAATGACACTGCATATCAATGACATATTGATACAAGAAGCAACAGTTGAGCTAATGATCTATAAACCGCTGGAAATGATTCAAGAGATAAAGAGTTTTATGAGTTTTGAAAACGGAGATATCATTATGAGCGGAACACCTAAGGGGGTTAATAATTATAAGGCTGGTGATAAATTTGTTGGAAAAATATTGAGTGATAGTAGATTATTAATAGAAAGCAATTGGACTGTTCAATGAAAATATTATAAAAGATTCTCCCGAAGGAGAGTAAAAAAGAATATCTTAGCTGTTACGCTTTTTGATAATCTCTTCTGCAACGTTACGTGGAACTTCGGCATAGTGATCGAATTCCATAGAATAACTTGCACGTCCTTGTGTCG
>JAYVLH010000061.1:0-3206 GCA_043759555.1 Sulfuricurvum sp.
CTATAGACTGACTTAAAATGACATAGATTAAAGGATCAATATTATGAAAAAAATAGTTTTAGCTGCACTTGTGTTAATAGGTGTAAATTGTTTTGCTGATGGGTATCGGAGTGGCTGGAAAGTTTATGAAAAGCCTCAAGCTGGTGTAACTTACGGTGGATCAGAAGTAAATCCTTATGGTGCTGGTGGATCTCAGTCGTATGGTCAAGGCGGAGGAAAGAGTTACGCTCCAGGTGGTGGACAATCATATGGTGAAGGTGGAGGAAAATCTTATGGTGTCGGTGGTGGCAATAGCTACGGTCCAGGAGGCGGTAAGAATATTGCAAATCCATGGAAAGTAGCAGATGAAGATTAAATCGCTCTATTCGTTCATCGAATCGTCTATTTTACTTTGTCGGTTGACGGCTGAATTTTAAAGGTCATTATATGAAAAAAATCTTTCTATCTTTATTTTTTACAGTGTTATCGTTATTCGCCTCTGATGGTGAAGCTTTGAGCACCAAATGTGTTGCGTGTCATGGTGCTGCTTTTGAGAAATCAGCTTTAGGCAAATCTGCTGTTGTTAATGGTCAATCAGCTTCTGACATTTATGGTAAATTAATTGCGTACAAGCAAGGTACTCGTAATACAGAAGGTATGGGTGCATTAATGAAAGGTCAAACGGCATCAATGTCAAATCATGACCTTTGGGGTGTAGCAGAATACATTGTATCATTATCTGAAGAAGCTACTACTGAAGCAGCACCTGCTGCAACTGAGGAAGTAGTACCAGCCAATGATTGGCCATATGCGTGTTCTAGTGAAGAACTCTCTAGTTACATTACTAACAGATATTTTAAAGTTTCTGCCTCAGGAAAATATCCTGGAATTGGAGCAGATTCGAAAACTATTCAAATAGATCATAAAAATAAAACCATCAATGTATGGACTATATGGTTGGCATCTGAACAAGTGCGTCAATCATCCATTGATAAATATGGCAATTCCTACAATAATTATGGATATTTTAAATCCTTAGATATTATCGATTATCGAAATATGCGTTCAAAAACAACTTCCATGACTGAGTATGAATGTAATGGAAATGTTATTAACACTTTCAACGATGGCAACTCTTGGGCACTGGCCGTTCCTGATTCAGTAATGGAAGGGATGATTATAAAAATTATGAAAAAATACAAACTAAAATAGGTGGGAAATATGAAACAACTAATAAATTTACTTTTATTAATTTTAATTTTGAATTTTAGTGCTAATTCTGCCAATATATCAGCAGGTGATCTTGTTTGTAGTCAAAGCCAATTATCGGAATTTTCTGCTCAAAGATATACTTATATGGCAAACAGTAAGGAAAGCCCTCTTATTTTAGTAGATGATCAAACAGTAAAAATTGATTCAAATAATAAAATAATCAAAATCTGGATTATAAGTATTGCTTCGAATATCGAAAGACAATGGCGTATTAATAACTTGGGACAATATGATAATTACAGTAATTATGGATATGAAAAAAAACAACATTTAATTGATTATGAAAATATGAGGAACAGAAGAATTACCATGACGGAATACAATTGCGACGGGACACCCCTTTACACATCTAAGAGTGAAGGTGAATGGTCATCCATTGTCCCTGGATCTTTTGGAGAAGGCATAGTGCAACGAATTATGCAGAAATACAATCTTAGATGAGTTCAGTTAACAGAACGAACAAAAGTATATATATATTTTTAGCTGTCATGGGTGTTTTATTGATTGAAACAACACCAGTTTTCGGTGCAAAAGGTACCGTTAAATATACCACTGGAAGTTGCAGTTGGTATCTAGTAGAGACGCCTAGTGGTTTTGCTTTACTTGAATGGTTTGGTGGAAATACTCCATCAAAAGGCGATGTAATTGTTGGTGATTATGAATCATTTGGAATGAAAACACTTTACAATCTAACACGAGATAGAGAAACAAAAGTATGGGTAGATAACTATTGGCTATCCAAAGATAGTGCTATAGAAAAGTTTTATGAGAAATGTCATTAAAAAAATAAGAATCTAATCAATACTAATTTTAAAGGACGAAATATGGAGCAAAGAGAAAGCACAGCTATCGAAAACCCAAGCACCACAGAACAATCTATTCCTCAAACGAAGAGTAAATGGGACAAGTGGAAGATAATAGCTATATTGAATAGTGTTGTATTGATTGGTATAATTATACTTTTCATTAGTGCCATATCTAAACAAAGTTCTCGCATTTCGGATATGTGGATCGATGTGTATAAATTAAAAACAGATTTAGAATATATTGATGATAGTTTCAAACCTAAACCATTGAATCTGAAAATGACTGAATTTCAAAATATAAATTCTGCTTTGAGTATCACAGTAAAAAAGGTTGAGCCATACTTGGATGAACAAAAATTCACATTCGGAATACTCAACACAAGCTCGGTTGCTATGGAAAATATCAATTTAAAAATCTCATCTGAAAATGCTGAAAAAGATGTATCAATTTCAAATATGATTCTTCCCGGAACTATGGTTAAAACTTCAGTAGTATTGCCAAAAAGTATTTATGATGCGGATGTTAAGATCAGATATGCTGGTTCAGGGCTTAGATACCGAGAAATGTAAACATTGATACAAATCAAAGAGAGAAGAGTTGAGAGCAAGTGTCAAGTAGTAGTCTAATTAAAAGCTCAATGTTACTACTGCTTCTGTCGGTACAATTATTTTCATCTACACAAATTTGGCAGATGGTATCGATTCCCAATGTAGGCACCTTTCAAATACCGCCTAGTATGGAGATACAAGCAGGAACGTATAAAGAAATATCTGATGATATTCAAAGAAAGAAAGAAATGAAGCATTGGCTAAAGGATGTCAATTAGGCAATAAAGATGCTTGCCGTGAAGGTGAGTATTATAAAGAAGGGTGTGAGTTACAAGACGGTGAGAGTTGTTATGTAATAGCTCAGCAAATAGCCAACAACGGATCTAGAGTTATGTGCGCCTACAATCCAGGATCATCCTGGTGCGAACGCAATAAGAGAGATCAAAATGACATAGAAGAATACTACCAAAAAGCATGTCAATATAGTTTTTCTCAAGGGTGTATGCAAAAAACGGAGACATTCGGACACCTATGACGTTTTGATTCGGACACCAAAAACGTTTGTATTCGGACACCTATAGCGGAGTTTATTCGGACACT
>JAYVLH010000062.1:0-18098 GCA_043759555.1 Sulfuricurvum sp.
CGTTCCATCTGGAAAACCGAAGGTGATCCTTTTGCTTCCAAACTGCGTAACGAACTGCGCAAGCGAAAATTTAACGGCGATTTTAGTTGTATTTGCAGCAGTGAACTTCCCCGTATCAAAGAAAAAGGAAGCTTCGTCGCAGTAACAGGAGCCTTTGGTTTAGCGATGTGTTCTCTGGCTCTACGACGGATTACCAAGGTATAGACTCTTTTTTTGTAACATTTCGGAAACCTTTAAGATTTATACTCTCATTATGGAACCTTTAACCCCTTTTTACGAACGTTATCTTGATATTTTAGATGTGGCATTTCAGCCGATTGTTGATATTCATTCAGGTGAATTGTTTGGTGTAGAAGCATTGCTTCGCGGTACAGACACTCTAGGGTTTGTGACGATTGAGTCTTTTTTTGATCGTTTATTTGATGAAAATGTTTTATATGCGTTTGATCTTGCACTTAGAGAAAAAGTGATTAAAAAGTTTTGCACGATTGCATCATACACAGAGATTAAACTTTTTTATAATCTTGATAATCGTCTCTTTGAAATGAGTGATTTTTCAAAAGGGAATACCTCGCGTATTTTGAAACGTCATGGCTTGGACCACAAAAGTATAGTATTTGAACTTTCAGAACATAATGAAATTGGAAGTTTAGACCATTTTACACGTCTTATGAGCCATTACCGTCATGAGGGTTTTTGTGTTGCGATTGATGATTTTGGGATAGGTCAATCGGGCTACAAGATGCTCTATCACACTACGCCCAATATTATTAAAATTGACCGGTTTTTTCTAAGCGGCATTGACAGCGACCAGAAAAAAAAGCTACTGGCTCGGAATATGGTTCAACTTTCCACCTTGATGGGATGTCGCGTTATCGCAGAGGGGGTAGAAACCGAAGCGGAGTTTTTAGTGTGCAAGGAAATAGGATGCCATTTAGTACAAGGTTATTTTGTTCAGCGTCCAACATGTGATTGTCAACAGTTGAGTTTGCAATATATGGCTGTTAATGCTCTTACCTTGCTAGAGAAGCGAACGTCGGGCGATCAAACTATTATACGTAAACGGTTGGACAAGCTAGATACAGTCACTATCCATGATTCGATGGAGTTGGTGGTTGAAAAGTTTAAAAGCGATCAGGATCTCTCTTTGATCCCGGTAATCGACAAGCAGGGATCTCCGGTAGGGATAGTTCATGAGCATCGATTAAAAGGGGTGATATATTCCCAGTTCGGACGATCGCTGATTCAAAATAACTCCTCAAACTTTTCGGTATTGGAAACCTATATAGAGCGTATCCCTGTCGTGGATGTAACAATGCCGCTTGAGACAATTGTGGAACTTTATTCACTTCATGAATATGCACCAGGTGTTTTGGTGACAGAGTCCTCCAAATACATCGGCTATTTGAGTGCACGGGTGATGATTGAAGCGGTACATGAACGTAACCTGATCAGAGCCCGCGATCAAAATCCGCTCAGCCGACTTCCGGGAAATTTTATGATCAATGAACACATAGCCCATTCCTTTGATTCAGGACAGCAGAGCGTTTTTTGTTATTTTGATTTTGACCATTTCAAACCTTACAATGATCATTATGGATTTCGTAGCGGAGACAGAGTTATTGTCTTGTTTGCTGAACTGATGCATAAGGTTTTTTTGAATCAGTATTTTATTGGTCATATCGGCGGAGATGATTTTTTTGCCGGTAGCGTGATCAAAGATGAGACGATGTTTGATGAATTTTGTGCGTCGGTGCGTCAACTGATCTACCAGTTTGGTGAAGATGTCCGCGAGTTCTACAGTGCCGAGGATCGTGAACGTAATTGCATCGTGGCAGAAGACCGTGAAGGGGTAACCAGAGAGTTTAAACTCTTAAGCGTCAGTGCTGTAGTCGTCCATAAAAGCCTTCACTCATCGATCAATTCGGCAGAACAACTTCAAAAAATATTTGCGATAGAAAAGAAAAATGCCAAACACTCTTTTGACCATCTTTGTGTGATTATTGATTAAGAAGTAGAGTCTAAAATAGAATCTATATTTGTTTCCTATTTGTAATAATTTGTATATATACTTCTTATAGAACGTAAAAAACTTTACGAATCAAAAAAGGATTATCTAATGGGATTGATGTCGAAATTCGAGCCTGAAGTACTTGAAAATACAAGAGTAGAAGATAAAGTTAACTACTTGGTTAAGCTGACGCAAATACTTGCGATAAGTGCCATCATTGCGGGTATCATCGGAATGTTGATCTCAAATTTTTCCATTCGCTCACTCAATGGAAATGCTCTTGAGCCACTGGGACACTTACGGCTCATTAAAGAATCTTACGAACAAAAAGTACTTGTTTCGGCACAGGATATTGCGCATGGGAGTGTAACAGACTATTCAAAAGTAGCTAATGATCTGATTCTTGAAAAAGAAAAAATTGTCCGAGAATGGGATTCTTATAGTCACGGTCACCTGACAAAAGAAGAAAAAATGTTATTGCCCGATGCTCAAAAATACATGAAGCTCTCAATTAAGAGTCTGGATACCCTCATTCAACTGGCAAAAGAAAAAAAGTTAATGGATGTCTTGTCATGGACAACAGACGATGCACAATATACGATTATAGAATTAACCCCTATTTTGAATAAACTGATGCAAATTCAAATTGTCAATGCCCAAAATATTTATGCAACAACACAGATACAATTTTTTGCAATTTTGGCTCTTATCATCATCATCATCGTCGCGGGTTCCATGTATGTGGCAAAAATGGTAAAAAGGGTTGTCTATGATTTAACGCAGCCTTTTGGTGAACTGTTATCACAATCAAAAGCATTGGCAAATCAGCAATTTGATAAACCGTTTGTGTGGAAACGTGCAGATGAAATTGGACAAGTGGGGAAAAGCTTTGAATTATCACGCCAAGCACTTCAAAATTCATTTGAGCAAATTAATGCCAACAACAAAGAGTTAGAGCAAGTCAATACACTGGTACGAAGCAGTATCAATTACGCCAGCCGTATTCAACGCTCTTTCTTGCCGGAAGAAAATATACTGAGCAAGTTTTCAAAGGACTCATTTGTTATTTGGAAACCAAAGGATGTCATCGGGGGAGATTGTTATTGGGTAGCTCAAACAGATCAAGGATTTTTCGTTGCCATTATCGATTGTACCGGACATGGAGTTCCTGGTGCATTGATGACCTTTGTGGTTATTTCGATTCTTGACCGGTTATTGTCGCAACAAAGACATCTTGATGATCCTGCGGAGCTTTTGAGCCAAATGAACCGTCTTGTGAAAGAAACATTGGGACAATACGATGAGTCTAGTGAATCGAATGACGGCATGGACGGAGCATTTTGTTATGTTGATCTCAAACATAAACGCTTGACATTTGCGGGAGCAAATACACCTCTTTTATTTGTTGAAGATGGACAGCTTCACCATATTAAACCCGACAAACACAGTATCGGATATGTTCACAGTGATATCGATTTGACATTTACAAACCAAACTTTAGAACTTAAAGAGGGAATGCGTTTTTATCTGACTACCGATGGAATTATTGATCAGATCGGTGGCAGTAAAAGAATAGCATATGGTAAAAAACGTCTTATGGAGGTTATTTACGATAACCATATGAAGCCAATGGATGAACAGCAAGCCATTATTTTGGAGCAGTATTACAACTATAAAGGAAATGAATCACAACGTGATGATAATACGATGATTGCATTTCAAATCTAAATCAGACTAAAGGAAAAAATTTATGACGTTAAACGACTTTCGCACATTGAAAGAGATGATTGAATCTAAAAATGTTATTTTTTGCTACAACGGGTACTTGTCACAAGAGATTATTGTTGCAGTTAGCTCGATGATTAAAGGAAAATTGAGTGCTGATGAGACGAAGATGGGAATCAGCCAAAAAGTTTTATACATGTTTGTTGAACAGGCACAAAACATTACACGCTATTCGCCCGACCAAATAGAACATTCCGAAGAAACCAGCATGAGCTATGGTTCCATTGCTATCGGAACAGAGGATGATAAGTTTTACATCATGTGTTCAAACCGAATCGAAAAAACAAAAGTCCCAGCACTTCAGGAAAAACTCGAAGCCATTGCTGTGATGAGCCAAGAAGAATTAAAAGTTCTTTACAAAGAAAAAATGCGCGCAGAGGCCGATGAAGGTAGCAAAGGGGCCAGTATAGGTTTTATCGAGATGGCTCGAAAATCAAGCGAACCTATCAAATTTGATTTTGTTGACAATGATGAGACGTTCGATTGTTTCACTCTTAAAGTCGTAATTTAACACAATAAAAAGGAAAACCCATGACAACCATTCACGCAACCGTAACCACACCAAAAATAGTTTTGGATACTCACAATAATGTATACAGCTTCGAGGGAGAATCGTATCCTGAAGATGTTAACGCATTTTTTGATCCGATTATGGATCCACTTAAAACTCATCTGAAAAGTCAAAATGATGCAAATATTCAATTTGATTTCTTTTTGACCTATTTTAACAGTGCGAGTACCAAGGTTTTTTTCAATCTTTTTTCAACACTTGATGAAATTTCAGAATTTAACACGGTAGTAGTCAACTGGAAACACCATGAAGAAGATGATACGGCAGAAGAATTCGGGCAAGACTTCAAAGAAGAGATTGATAATGTTCAGTTTAACTTTGTAACAATTTAATATTCTTGCAGAATATCCACCTAGAATAATCCAATAGATGGCTAGTTTGGTATAATACATCATTATTACATCGAGCGGAGAGAACAGTGGAACACAAAGAACCTATGACCAAATACGGATTTCAACGATTATCCGATGAGCTAAATACGCTCAAAAATATTGATTTGCCTGAAGTTAACGCAGAGATAGATCGTGCCAAAGAGTATGGTGACCTAAAAGAAAATTCAGAATATCATGCGGCACGTGAAAAACAAGCCTTTATCGGAACACGCATAGCAGAACTGGGTGCGGTGATTTCTATAGCACAGATCGTGGATCCAAGCGAGCTTGAGCATGCTCGTGTAAGTTTCGGTTCAACAGTAGTATTGTGTGATCTGGATACGGATGTTGAGATTACGTATACGATTGTCGGTGGATGTGAGAGCAATCCTGCACAGGGACTTATTTCGTTTAATTCTCCGCTTGCTAAACAGCTTCTCGGACGTGAAGAAGGAGATGAAATCAATGCGAAACTCCCCGGAGGCGTAAAAAAATTCGAAGTTTTAGGGGTTAAATATCAGGAGATAGTCTTTGAATGCCATTAATGTCGGCATTATCGGAGTCAGCGGTTATACAGGCTTAGAGCTTGTTAAAATGCTTATCAATCATCCGATATTCACCTTAGCGTATTGTGCCAATACCGAAGGTGAAACGTTATTAAGTGATCTTCATCCGGCTCTTTTAAGTGTATGTGACATGGCTGTTGAAAAAGTTGATTTGGATCGTGCTGCGGCATCGTGTTCCTTGATATTTTTGGCACTTCCTCATAAGACGGCTATGAATACCGCTAAAGGATTACTAGAACGCGGTGTAAAAGTTGTTGATCTCTCCGCCGATTATCGACTAAGTGTTGAAAACTACGAAGCATTTTACTGCGAACACGAAGATGTGGATAATTTAGAACATGCGGTTTATTCTATCCCTGAACTGCATGGAGAAAGTGCAAAAAATGCACGGTTGGTTGCGAATCCTGGATGCCATGTTACCGCAACACTTATGGCGCTTGCCCCTTTTTTGGATCATATTGATACCAAGCAGCCTATTTTTGTAGATTCCAAAACAGGTGTTTCAGGTGCAGGAAAATCTCCCAGTGCTGGCGTTCATTATGTGAATGTGAATGATAATATCAATTGCTACAATATCATAAAGCATCGTCATGCAGTTGAAATCGAGCAGCATGCCGGACTTTTATGCGGCAGTGATATCAAAGTGACCTTCGTTCCGTCATTGGTTCCCATGACACGTGGTATGCTTGCATGTGTATACGCGACGTTAAAATCAGATATTCAACCTCTTGAGCAAATGCAGGCTTTCTATGCCAACAAACCGTTCGTCCGTGTTCGCAATGCTCCCCCTCACACCAAAATGACCACAGGAACAAATTTTTCCGATGTCTATGCGGCACGCCATGGCAATGCGCTTGTAGCAATGTGTGCCATTGACAATTTAATGCGTGGTGCCAGTTCGCAAGCTCTTGTCAATGCAAATATTATGATGGGGCTGGATGAGGTACTTGGCATTCCTGTGATAGCGTATGTCCCTTAAAGAGCTTCATGTTGGTGCAATACTCGTTGCGGATTCCCATTATGGACCGTGGCGAACCTCTTTTCTTGATTTTTTACGAGCTGTAGATCTGGGTAATATTAAAACCACTCAACTCATTTTGATGGGGGATAATATCGACTTGCTTTTTGGTCCTATTGATGCCACATTACAGTTAAATCAAGAAATTATTATCCTGCTTAATTCCCTTTCAAAAAAAATAGAAATCATTTATTTGGAAGGAAACCACGATTTTAGACTTACGCCTATTTTTTCTAATATCACAGTTATTACTCGCGCAAAACAGCCGTTTATAATGGTTTACGGTTCGCAAAAAATTGCATTATTCCACGGAGACAAGGCAGTTCCTTTTGGTTATGAGATGTACACAGCATTAATACGAAATCGTCCCTTGCTGCAATGTCTTAATTGGTTGAATGAGATGTTCGATGAATTTATAACCAAGTGGCTCATTACTCAAATGAAGCGAAAAAATCATTGTCATGGTATCGATAATTTTCATTTAGTTGCCCAGCGTCATAGAAGTCAAGCGTGGATTAAGGAATGTGATGTAGTCATAGAAGGGCATTATCACCAAAATCAATCTTTTGATTTCGAAACGTACCGTTATATTAATTTAGGTGCTTTTGCTTGCAATGAAAGATATTATGTTGTAAAATCATTGCAGAATCAATTCGTTCTCGATGAAGCGATATTTCATAAGGAGTCCAAATGAAGGGACAAAGTGATGTCTTAAAGGTTGGAACCAATGAGATGGAATTGGTTGATTTTCGGATTTTTAAGCGTGACGGGGACGAGGTCTATGAAGGTATTTATGGGATCAATGTTGCCAAGGTACGTGAAATTATTCGACTTCCGATGCTTACGGAACTTCCGGGAACTCCCAATTTCATAGAAGGGATATTCGACCTTCGAGGGGTCGTTATTCCTGTTATTAATCTTGCAAAATGGATGGGAATTGATGCACCTGAAGAGATGGAGAAAGCTGCTCGTGTTATTATTACCGAATTTAATAACATTCAAATCGGTTTTGTTGTGCATGAAGCCAAGCGTATTCGTCGAATCAATTGGAAAGATATTGAGCCTGCATCCTTTGTTGACAGCAGTATTGATGGTTCAAAAATAACGGGTGTGACACGAATTGAAGATGATAAAGTTTTATTGATTTTAGATCTTGAAAGCGTCGTTCAGGAATTAGGCCTTTATCAACCAAGCCACGCAAGCATGAGTGAACACGCCAGTAGTTTTGATGGATATGTTCTGCTTCTTGATGACAGTTCTACGGCGCGACGTATCATCAAGGAAGCTTTGGAAAAAATGGGCTTCCACGTTATTGAAGGAAGCGACGGAGAACAGGGTCTCAAGATTTTGGAAGATCTTTACACGGCATATGGCGACAACCTCTCTTCGAAATTACGACTTATTGCTTCAGATATTGAAATGCCGCGGATGGATGGCTTTCATTTTGCCGCTAAAGTAAAAGAAGACCCGAGATTTAAGATGATACCGATTGTCTTTAACTCATCAATAAGCGATCATTTTAGTGAAATGCGTGGTCTTGAGGCAGGCGGAGAGGCCTATTTGGTCAAATTTGATGCAAATATATTTTTCGATGAAATTGCACGCGTTGTGCAGGCACATATTCAGTAGGGGTAAAACATGGATGAATTTGAAGAGATATTGCAAGATTTTTTAATTGAAGCATTTGAGCTGATCGAACAACTCGATCAAGATTTAGTAGAGTTAGAAACGCGACCAGATGATTTAGATTTGTTAAATAGAATTTTTCGTGTTGCCCACACAATCAAGGGAGCAAGTTCATTCTTGAATTTTGATGTGTTGACACATCTGACACATCATATGGAAAACCTTCTTAATATGGCACGGCATGGAGATCTCATTATTGATGCGAATGTCATGGACGTCATTCTTGAATCGATTGATCTGATGAAAGCTCTTTTAGTCAGGATTCGTGACAGCAGAGAAGATTCCGGACTGGATGTTTCAGGATGTGTCGCACGCTTGGATGCTGTTGCGAATGGAGAGAGTTCTCCATTGACCGTAGAACCTGAAATTGTGATTCAAGAGAGTGCAGTTGCAGCAGTTGAAGAAGACGTAGACTATTCTTCCATGAGCGATGCTGAAGTCGAAGCAGAAATTGAGCGATTAGTGGCAGAAAAAAATGCGCAAGCCAAAGCGAAACATTCTGCAAACCCAAGTGTTCAAGACGAAGATCCTGACTATTCGAATATGAGCGATGCTGAAGTCGAAGCAGAGATTGAACGGCTGTTAGCAGAAAAAAATGCGGAAGCTAAGGCAAAACGAGCCGAAAATACCGCTCCAGAGGCACCAGCAGTCCAAAGCACCCCTGTTGTTACCGCTCCCGTATCACAGCCAAAAGTAGAAGCAGCTCCTGTTACTAAAACAGCTCCTACTGCTGCGGCACCACGTCGAAGCGAGCCAAAAGACGAAGGTGAGAGCAAGGGAGGCGCAACGGTAGAGCAAACAATCCGTGTTGATGTTAAACGGCTCGATCACTTGATGAATCTTATCGGTGAACTTGTACTGGGTAAAAATCGTCTGATTAAGATCAATGACGATGTTGAAGAACGTTACGAAGGGGAAGCCTTTTTAGAGGAACTTAACCAAGTCGTATCGATTGTTTCTCTGGTAACCACTGACTTGCAGATTGCGGTTATGAAAACGCGTATGCTTCCGATAGGTAAAGTATTTAACAAATTTCCTCGTATGATACGCGATTTGTCACGTGAACTCAATAAAAAAATTGAGCTGGAAATTTCAGGAGAAGATACCGAGCTAGACAAATCGATTGTCGAAGAGATCGGGGACCCCTTGGTTCACATCATTCGAAATTCATGCGACCATGGTATCGAAGTCGGGGATGTTCGCATCGCTAGCGGAAAAGAAGAGGGCGGAACGATTCAGCTAAAAGCATACCATGAAGGTAACCACATCGTTATTCAAATTATCGATGATGGAAAAGGGCTTGATGCTGAGATGCTCAAACAAAAATCAATTGAAAAAGGGATCATTACCGAAAAAGAAGCGGATGTAATGAGTGAAAAAGAAGCCTTTGGCCTTATTTTCCGCCCAGGTTTCTCCACAGCAGCTCAAGTCACAAGTGTTTCAGGACGTGGTGTTGGTATGGACGTGGTAAAAACCAACATCGAAAAACTCAACGGAATGATTGACATTGACTCAGAAGTGGGAAAAGGGACGTCAATGAAACTCAAAATTCCATTGACGCTCGCAATCATTCAAGCCTTGCTGGTTGGAGTTCAAGAAGAATATTATGCGATTCCTCTTGCGTCTGTTTTAGAGACGGTGCGCATCAGTAAAGATGATATTTATACTGTTGAAAATCGCTCGGTTATGCGTCTACGAGATGAAGTGCTTTCTCTGGTTCATATAGGTGATATATTTGAAGTGGAACGGGTATTTGACAACAGTGAACATGCTTATGTTGTTGTTTTGGGACTTGCAGAGAGTAAGATAGGTCTTATTGTTGATACGCTGATCGGGCAAGAAGAGATCGTTATTAAATCACTCGGTGAATATCTAAAAGGTATTGAGGGGATCGCAGGAGCAACCATTCGCGGAGATGGCGGTGTAACCCTGATTGTAGATGTTGCAGCCTTGATGCAAATGGCAAAGTCGGTTAAATCGACGGTAGGCCATGAGAGTAATGACTCCAAAAAGCTAGGGGTAAAAAATAGTGCTAGTGATTATTGTGTGATGGTTGTTGATGATTCAAAAACGGATCGTACTATTATGCGTAAATCACTTGAACCATTAGGAATTACACTGGTAGAAGCTGTTGATGGTGTTGAAGCACTCAATATTTTGAAGCAGGGTGATCATTATTTTGATGCGATACTCATTGATATTGAAATGCCGCGCATGGATGGATATACATTGGCATCAGAAATCAAAAAATACAACAAATACAAAAACCTTCCACTCATTGCGGTAACATCACGTTCAGGAAAAGCAGATCGTATGCGAGGCGTAGAATCGGGGATGGTCGAGTACATTACCAAGCCGTATTCTCCGGAATATTTGATGAATGTCGTAAAACGTAATATTAAATTCAACGAGGGGTTATAATCATGAGTGAAAAATTACAACAAATCATCAATAAACAAAACAAAGCCCTCGTCGGAGGAGATAATGAAAAAGTGGATGAAGTAGTACAGTTGGTTGGCTTCATCGTAGGTGAAGAGGAATTTTCGATACCCATTTTAAGTATACAGGAAATCATTAAACCAATTGAATGGACGAGAGTTCCTCAGATTCCAAAATATATTTTGGGTGTCTTCAATCTTCGTGGTTCAGTTATCCCTTTAATTGATTTACGTGCGCGTTTTGGGTTGCCGCTACAAAAGCATACGGATGAAACCCGTGTTATCGTTATGAAAAATGGTGATGATGTTGCCGGATTTGTGATCGATAGATTGACGGAAGCTATTCGGATGCCCAAACGTGATATTGGACCCGCACCTGATACGATTTCAGAAGCAGAAACGATGATTGATGGAGTAGGTAAGCAATCGGATCGTATTATTACGATTTTAAAAGTACACAAACTACTTGAAAGAAATTTCTGATTTGAACGAAACATATTACCAAGCCAGACGGCAAAAACTTCTTGACAACATAGAAGAGGGAGTGGTGATTCTCTCTTCCTCTTCATTAAAACCCCGCTCGAACGACACCGAGTATCCTTACCGACAAAGCAGTGATTTTTATTATCTTACCGGATTTGAAGAAGCGAATACTCTTTTGATTTTAGTTAAAACAAGTAAAACACAGAGAACTATTTTTTATGTAGAACCGTACAGCGATGAATATGCTCTTTGGAACGGTGCGAGATTGGGTGTAGAAGGGGCAAGGGAGCGTTTTCTTGTCGATGAAGTCTATAGCATAATTGAATATGAAAATCATATCAAAGAAATTTTACGTGAGCATATTGCCCTTTATTATGATTTTTATGATGAATCATCATATTTAAAATGTGCACAAGAGAGTGCAAAAGAATTGCGGGAAACTCGTGGTGTAAAGCGAACCCTTCGTTCATTTCATGATGTTACTCATCATGTGCGCTCTATGCGATTGCTCAAATCACCTGAAGAGATAGAACAAATACGTTATGCCCTGTCCTTAACCGCGTCAGCCCATCATGAAGCTATGCGTAGGTGCAAGGCTGGGATGAAAGAGTATGAGCTCAGTGCTTTTATGAGTTATATTTTTGCTTCTAACGGCGTTGAGCATGAGGCGTATGGTGCCATCGTCGCGGGAGGTAACAATGCTAATACTCTACATTACATTAGTAATAAAGAGACTTTGTGTGATGGTGATTTAGTCCTCATAGACGCAGCATGCGAATGGGAACTTTACGCCAGTGATATTACCCGAACATTTCCTGTTAATGGTAAATTTACGGATGCACAGCGCAGTGTGTACGACAAAGTATTAGAAGTTCAGTTGCTGGTCATTAAAGCGATAAAGCCAAAGGTAAAACGTGATTGGCTGCAAAAATACAGTGAAGAATTGCTGTGTCAAGCACTGGTTGATTTGGGAATTTTAAGTGGAGAAGTAAGTGCTTTACTAGAAGCAAAAGCCCATAAAAAATACGCTCCACACGGAATAGGTCATTGGATGGGGCTAGACGTACATGACCCCTGTCCTTATGTGGATGATTTTGGAGATTCACTCTCTTTTGAAGCAGGTATGGTTATGACCATTGAACCTGGGATATATATCAAAGCCGATGACGAAACGGTAGAAGAAAAATACCGTGGCATAGGTATTCGTATTGAAGACGATATTTTGGTGACTGAAAGCGGATATCAAAATCTCTCGTTTATGATCGCTAAAACCGTTGACGAAATAGAAGCGATGTGTTTTAGCTAGTTGTAGCTATAACTCCATCCGTTTAAGCCGTCTTTCGCCTCTTTAAATCCGTCTGATTCCCCTAAAAAGTCGATAATATGCAGTAATATCCAGGGAATGGTATTGGCTTCAGCATCATCAATGATATGGCGAGGCATAGGTGTGTTTTGATCAGTACGGGCAAAAGCTATACGCTCTAAATTACTAAGAACATGACTGGTTTTTGTGATGGCATATTCTCTGCAAAATTTTTCTAACAGTTGCTCTTTTATTTCCTCAGGAATGCGATCTTGTGTATTTAAAAAAATACTAAAATGCAATGGAAGTTTTGGTGCAGACAACAGCGAAGGTGCCGCCATAATAATGTAATCAACATTTTTAAGATGGTCCTGAATTTCACTTTTTGAAAGATAGGTATGAATTTTGAGCGGTTTTACTTCAAAAGATTCTTGCATGATTATTTCCCGTTTAAGATTTTTTCTATAAGTGATGTAATGCCGATGTGCAAATTATAGTTGCTTATAGGAAAATCTTGACTTTCATCAACAAGATTGACGCTGTAACCGCTAAGGTATTTCCCTAAAATCTCTAAATCAACAGGAACATACTGGGGTGCAGTAATTTTTGTTCGCAGAAGTTTAGCGGCATCATTGCTTTTAGAGAGAGTAAAGGCGAGTGTTTTAAGACTCATAAGGTCGCACCAGCGCAAAAATAATTCGGATGTTAATGAGTCACATGCTTTTCCTTCAGGGTCAAAAAGGAGATGCTGTTCTCGCAGCGGGATAAGGACGCTTAAAATTGCTTCAACAAAAGGAATGGTTTTTTTTGCCCAAAATGGAGCTTCGTCACTACGCTCAAGTGTGGATGAAATAGCACCGGTTATCGCAGCAGAATTACCAGATTTTAATAATGTGGTCATGGATGACAAAATCATATTTTCTCCCTAAATTTTTGGAACTGTAACCTTTTTTGTATAATACCTCCATTAATACTAAAGGATGTAAAAATGGATAAAGGTTGGAGTACAAATATAATTGCAATACTGTTGGTTTTGGTGTCATATTTTTTTGAGGGAAATGTGTCAAATGCACTTAAATACGCTGGACTTTTTGCCCTTTCAGGTGCGGTGACCAATCAGCTTGCGATTCACATGCTGTTTGAAAAAGTACCTTTTTTATACGGTTCTGGAATAATACTTGATCAGTTTGAATCGATTCGAGAGGCATTGAAAACACTGATTATGGAACAGTTTTTTACCGCTGAAAAGATTGAAAGCTTTGTCGCTTCGCAAGAGCGCACCCTTGATTTAGCCCCGATTATTGAAGTAACTGATTTTACTCCAGCTTACGATGCATTGGTTCGAAGTGTAATGGAGTCAAGCTTAGGTGGCATGTTGGGAATGTTTGGCGGAGAAGCTATTATTGGGAAACTAAAAGAACCTTTTTTAGAAAAAATCAAAGCTTCCACTATCGAAATTTCTCAAAGTGAATCATTTATTAATGCACTGAATACGCATCTGCATCAAGGCAGCAGTCATCTAACAGATACAATTGAGAGCATTGTTGTGTCTCGTCTGGAAGAATTTACCCCAGTAATGATAAAAGAGATGCTTTTTGGACTAATGAAAGAGCATTTAGGATGGCTTGTTGTTTGGGGCGGAGTTTTTGGTGGAGTAATTGGCCTACTATCGGCTTTGATAGTCTAAGCTCTTGATCCCGATATTCTCTGTAATTTCGAACCGTGGACAAAAATAACTAAAACGATGTAAATAATTCTGCTTAAAAGACTTGACAACAAGTGACTCAAAGTATTATAATTCTTACAGTTCAGTAATAAGGATTTAAAAATGCAAAATATATTTGAAAAACTAACGCATCAAATGACTGAGATGATCGAATCATCGATCTCTTTGGCATTACACAATAAAAACAGCGAAGTTGAGCCTATCCATTTTTTATGGGCATTACTTGCTAATAGCAACTCACCGCTAAATCAAGCATTGATGAAAATGAATGTAGACAAAACAGCTATAGAATTGGATGTAAGAAGTGTAGCGAGTAAGCTTCCAGCTGTCTCCAGTATCACGAAAGAGAATATTAAATTATCTCGAAATTTTGCTCAAGCATTAGAACGGGCTGCGGCTGAAATGGCAATTAATGGAGATGAATACATTGCTATCGATATATTTTTAATCGGAAATCTTAATTCGTCACCTTTTAAAGAAATTTTAGACAAATATATTGATGTCTTTGAACTTCGTAAAACATTGGAAGCAATGCGTGCAGGGCAAAAAATTGAATCACAAACAGCAGATGAAAATCTCGATGCACTTAATAAATACGGTATTGATTTGACACGTATGGCAGTTGAGGGCAAGCTTTCACCTGTTATTGGTCGAGATGAAGAGATCAACCGTATGATGCAAATTTTGATACGTAAAACAAAAAATAATCCGATTCTTTTGGGTGAACCGGGAGTTGGTAAGACAGCATTGGTAGAGGGGCTTGCGCAACGGATTATTAACAAAGAAGTGCCGCTGAGTTTACAAAATAAAAAAGTCGTTGCTTTGGATATGAGTGCGCTTATAGCCGGTGCAAAATATCGCGGAGAGTTTGAAGATCGTCTCAAATCGGTGATAGAAGAAGTTAAAAAAAGTGCTAATATCATTCTCTTTATCGATGAAATTCATACTATAGTAGGTGCAGGTGCTTCAGAGGGCTCAATGGACGCGGCAAATATTCTCAAACCTGCATTGGCACGAGGAGAATTACATACCATCGGAGCAACAACACTCAAAGAGTACCGTAAATACTTCGAAAAAGATGCGGCACTTCAGCGCCGTTTTCAGCCTGTTCACGTAGAGGAACCCAGTGTCAATCAAACATTGCAGATTCTACGCGGTCTCAAAGAGCGTCTTGAAGCCCATCATAGTATTACGATTGCAGATTCAGCACTTATTGCCGCAGCAAAACTTTCAGATCGTTATATTAATGATCGATTTTTACCGGACAAAGCAATCGATTTGATCGATGAAGCGGCTGCAGAACTTCGTATGCAGATTGAATCTGAGCCAAATGCTCTGGCAAGTGTCAAGCGTCGTATGACACAGTTGCAAGTTGAAAATGAAGCATTAAAGATGGAAGAGAGCGTTGCCAATACCAAACGTCTCGAAGAAATTGTCCGTGAGCTTGCTGATGTGAGTGAAGAACGTCGAAACCTTGAAACCCAGTTTGCCCATGAAAAAGCAGAGTTTGAAAGTGTTTCAAAGATTAAGCGTGAAATAGAATCAAAAAGACGCGAAGCAGACACTGCACAACAGCAGGGTGATTTTAGCAAAGTAGCAGAGATCACACACGGTCAAATTCCTAAACTGCTTGAAGAAGAAAAAAGACTTCAAGAGAAATGGAAAGTGATGCAGTCACAGGGTACACTGCTCAAAAACAGTGTTGATGAAGCATCTATTGCCGGCATAGTAAGTCGTTGGACAAAAATTCCTGTTAACAAAATGCTCCAGGGAGAAAAAGAAAAAATATTGCATATTGAAGATGAGCTCAATTGTGATGTTGTAGGACAAGAAAAGGCGACTCATGCAATAGCACGTGCAATCAAGCGTAATAAAGCAGGTCTTTCGGACAAAAGCCGTCCTATCGGATCATTTTTATTCCTTGGACCTACAGGGGTTGGGAAAACACAAACGGCGAAGACACTAGCTAAATTTCTCTTTGACAGCAGCGAATCGATGATTCGTATTGATATGTCTGAGTATATGGAAAAGCATGCGGTATCGCGCCTTGTTGGAGCTCCTCCAGGATACGTTGGATTTGAAGAGGGCGGTCAGCTTACGGAAGCTGTACGCCGTAAACCGTACAGTGTCATTTTATTTGATGAGGTCGAAAAAGCGCATCCTGATGTTTTTAATGTATTGCTTCAGGTTCTTGATGATGGACGCTTGACGGATAGTAAAGGTGTAGTGGTTGATTTCACCAATACGATCATTATTTTGACTTCGAATATTGCCAGTGACAAAATCATGGCGCATCATGGAGAGAGTGGACTTGAAGAGATGGTCCTAGGTGAACTTAAACAGCATTTTAAACCGGAGTTTCTGAATCGTCTCGATGATGTAGTAGTCTTCAATCCGCTTGGCGAAGCTCAGATTCTGAGCATTGTAGACCTTTTCTTTGCAGATATTGCGGCTAAAGTCGAAGAACGTGATATTACGCTCACATTAAGTGATGCAGCAAAGCAATATATCGCTCAGGCAGGATTTGACCCTGTCTATGGTGCACGACCTTTGAAACGTGCATTGTATGAGATTGTTGAAGACCGTCTGGCTGATTTGATTCTCGGTGGTGAAGTAACAGAAGGCGCATCAGTCGCTTTTGATGCGATCAATGGTGAGATAACGGTGAGTGTGGCATAATTTCATTATGCAAAAAATTATTTTTACCTTTCTTTTTATTTTTGGAATACAAGCGTTTGGATGTACAGGAGATTGTATGACCTGTCATCCGGCACTTCTCAAAAATATTGATACGGATATGCGTCACAAACCGATGACAACGTGTATTAAATGTCACACTGCCAATCCTGCTAAAATGGCAGATTGCGGAAGTGACTGTTTTGCATGTCATCCGGTGGTAAAGATCGAATCGGCACACGTACTAGAACATGCGGTTATTCGTGAATGCCGAGATTGTCATATGAAGCTTAAAACGACATTGAAAATCGACACGATGCCACAAGGTCAGTCAACACTTAGAGATTTTTTGAAGCCCTAAGCATTTACTGAAGTACCTGAAACCGGTTTATGCCCTATTTATTGATTTATTCTTGTAACAATATTGATACTGTAACAAGAAAAAAAAATAAGCTTACTTGAAACTTAATAGCAGTTTAAGTAAGAATCGGCTAATATTTCAAGCTAAAAACATACAAGGGGAATGGCTTATGAAAAGAACATACCAACCACATAATACGCCACGTAAACGTACACATGGTTTTCGTGCACGTATGGCAACTAAGAATGGCCGTCGAGTATTGAACGCTCGTCGTGCTAAAGGCAGAAGCAGATTGGCTGTCTAAGCAATCTCTCAATGTTGAAGCTCAATTCAGAGTTTCAGCGAGTTTATAAGCGTGGGAAAAGTGCTCACAGCACTTCAATCGCGTTATTTTATTTCCCTTTGCCGGGAGAAAAAAAAGTCGGCTATACCGCCAGTAAAAAAGTAGGTAATGCTGTCATTCGTAATCATTGTAAAAGACGTCTTCGAGCTCTCGTATGTGAGTATTCAGCGCTGTTAGGCGATGGATGGTATGTATGGGTTGCCAAAGAGCCCTTGCACACTAATGAGTTCGAAGATGTGCAGCGAGACTTTAGATATGTTTTAAAGCGAGTATCTCCTCTCTTAACGAGTAATGAATGATAAGAATTTTTTTTCTTAAACTCCTTTGGCTTTATCGACACTCTTTTTCTTTAGTGACGCGCGGGTCGTGCCGTCACTATCCTTCATGTTCAGAATATGCCCTTTGGCAATTTGAAAAAAATTCCCTTCCCAGAGCTTTTTGGTCAACATTTTTACGAATTTTGCGCTGCAATCAACTCTTTAATGGCGGGATTGATTATCCGATTATTGCAAAACCAACATTGAAACCATCCAAACTCTCATTAATTACGGTAAAATACTGGTATATTCCTACAAAACAGAATTATTTTCTGATTAAAAATTTTAGATACAAAGGTTCCAAGTGCTAGAAAAGTTCTCTCAAAACCAACGTTTATTGATTGCCGTTGCGCTTTCGTTCGCATTCTTTATCGGCTACACAACACTCTTTCCTCCAAAAGCGCCTAATGCGCAAGATACTAATAAAACAACAGTTGAAGCGG
>JAYVLH010000063.1:0-35027 GCA_043759555.1 Sulfuricurvum sp.
CATACAATAAGGACTTCTTATGAAAAATAAATACATTGCTAGCTTCGAGCAAGCACAAATCGCTGGGAAAGATATTCCTTTATTTCGTGCAGGCGATACCGTTCGTCTTGCTGTTACAATTAAAGAGGGTGAAAAAACACGTACTCAAAGTTATGAGGGCGTATGTATCTCTATTCGTGGTGAAGGTACTGGTCGTACTATCACAGTTCGTAAAATTGGGGCTAATGCAATCGGTATCGAACGTGTATTCCCAATCTATAGCGATAGCTTAGAAAAAATCGAAGTACTTCGCCGTGGACGTGTTCGTCGTGCGAAATTGTTTTATCTTCGTGACCTTGCTGGTAAAAAAGCACGTATCAAAGAAATTCGTCGCGCTAAATAATTCGTCGCGCTACTCTTTTGAGTGGCGTAATCTTTCTTCTTTTTTTACTAGTTGTCTCCTTTTATTTTTCCAAACACTATTGTATTATTCTCCCTTGAGTGCTCGTTCCATATCCCGTTTAAGACTTTTTTCTTTGAGATCATCGCGTTTATCATAAAGTTTTTTTCCTTTAGCAATAGCGACTTGCATTTTGAATATGTTGCGTTCATTAAGATAGATACTTAGCGGAACAAGGGTAAATCCTTCTTTTTCGACGGCTTTAAACATCTTGGCAATTTGTTTTTTATGTAATAAAAGCTTTCGGCTTCCTCGTTCTTCGTGTGCATAATAGTGGTGTGTCGTGTCAAGAACACCAATATGGACATTAAAAAGAAAAGCTTCCCCTCGAACTATTTTGATAAATCCCTCTTTGAGATTGACACGTCCCGCGCGTAGTGCTTTAACCTCAGATCCATGCAGTACTAATCCTGCTTCAAACTTTTCTTCGATGTGGTAGTCAAAAAAGGCTTTTTTGTTAGTAGCTATATTTTCGCCCATTAGTGTTCCTTGATTCTAAAAAAACTGCTTCCGCTTCCGGAAAAAAACCATCCCTCTTTTTCTGAGAGTTCGCTGTAGCATCCAAGTGCTGCTTTATAAAGATCATTTGCGTCTATGGGATTCATGGATGACAAAATTTCTCTTGAAGATGTTGCCTCAAATCGACTGACGTCGTCATCGCTTATTGGCGCATAGAGATGTTCACGATAATAGCGATACACAGTAGGTGTGCTGATCTGGATAGGCGGCGTAATCGTTTCAAACTCAATAAGTTTCTCATGATATGGCTCAACGATTTCCCCTATTCCGGTGACGTTGGCGCTTTCGTAGCCATAGATGAAAAAGGGAACATCTGCGCCAACATTGATTCCAATATCACATAATTCATCGATGCTTAGCCCTAAATCGAGTTCTTCATTGCACATTTTTAAAAAAGTCGCGGCATCGGAGCTACCGCCGCCAAGACCCGCAAAAGAAGGAATTTTTTTATCAACGCACACGGCATAATTTTCCATCCATTCAGCGAGTTTATGGGAATGTGTAAAAGAAAATAAATGTTTATAGGCTTTATAGATGGTGTTAGAATGTATTTCACAGTCAAAATTTCCCCGAATTTCAAACTCAGGTGTTGCTTTTGCTTCAAACCATAGAGTGTCAAAAAGGGAAGATGTCCGCATAAATCGCGATGCAATAGTGTGGTAGTCACCTCGCATGCCTGTGATTTTTAGAAAGATATTGACTTTTCCAAATGCTTTATAGTGTTTCATCGTTTGAATTTTTGGGCAAGTAAATGTAAAAGTGAGTCGTCTTCTTGCATGCTTGATGCTGCTTTATTGGAGTCTGCTACTGCTCCTATAAGTTCATTTCGAAGAACCCGAATATCATTTGGAGCAACGATCCCCAGTTTGACTACCCCTTTGTCAATGGATACCACCTTAACCGTGATAGAGTCACCGATTAGTATGGATTCATCAAGTTTACGTGAGAGTATTAACATGCTTCAACCTTATTTAGGAGATAGTGAACTTTGTCATCGGCTATTTCAATAATAGAGATAGTTTCATCGTTGTCAATCCAATAGGTTCCATTGTCAGGGATCTCAAACAGTACGCGATCCAGAGGTTGACCTAAAAGAATACTTTCTTTTGTCCCATTATAGCAATTTTTAGGAATTGCCAGGGCCGTTTTGATGTCTATTTCTTTCTCATTATCAAAGACAAATGCCCCTTCATTCAGTCGTTCCAATGCACTAAGGGAGCCTGTACATTCCAGCGTGTCGGCAATCATTTCACCCAATGAACGAATATAGGTTCCCTCAGAGACAGTTGCTTCAAATGTAACAAAAGGGTGGCAGTAGTGGAGCATTTTGATGTCATAGATGGTTGATGTAACGCTTTTGAGTTCTACTTCGATGCCGGCACGGGCAAATTCGTAGGCTCGTTTTCCATTGAGTCGTTTTGCACTGAATTTTGGAGGAAGATAGGTGAGTTCACCTTTAAGTGACGTAATGACAGCGTTGAGTTTGTCTAAGGAAACGGGTTCGACATACTCAATGCGCTCTACTCCTTCAATGTCGAGAGTAGGGGAATAGGCACCTAGCCACAGAGTTGCACGGTAGCGTTTGGGTGTTTTATTTAAAAAACGAAATAGTCTGCCGTGATTGCCAAAAGCGACGATGAGTACTCCTTTGGCAAAAGGGTCAAGTGTGCCTGAAAAACCCGCTTTTTTGATGCCATAACGACGTTTAATACGCCCTAGATAATGATTTGAACTGATGCCCGTAGGCTTCGTAACGACAAAAAGACGATTCAACTTATAACTTCTCCACAAAGGAGGCCAGAATATCGCGCTTGCTCCCACTAAAATTAATGAGAAGTTTAAATTCGCGTCCTGACTTGCTCACTCCTTCCACTCTTCCTGCCCCGAAGATTTTATGGCGTACCAAATCCCCTTTTTTATAGGCAGTATTCTTTTCGAGTTTTAAAGAACCTTCACATAAGCCTGCCTCGTTAATAAAACGGCTTTTTTGCAATTCTGTTCGGCGACCTTTGTAGAATCGGCTATTGACACTTGATAGGGTAAGATTGCTTTTAGCACGTGTGAAAGCTACGTAACCCAATCGTCGCTCCTCTTCTAGATCACTTCCATCACCGATGAGAGGCAAAAATCCTTCCTCCATCCCGATAACAAAGAGGTGTTCGAATTCAAGTCCCTTAGAAGCATGGATACTCATAATGTAGATACTTTCTCCTTCGACTTGATCTTGGTCGCTTTGGAGGGTAATGTCGTTGAGAAACTCAGCAAGTGTTGTTTCGGGATTTTGTTTGACATAATCACGAAACAATCCATAAAACTCATCCACGTTAGAGATTTTATCGGATTCGTCAGGAAGCCCTTTGAGTGTTTCCTTGATTTTAAAACGCTCTTCAAGTTGGTCGATAAAGCTGTATATAGCTTCATCAGCAATATTACGTAAATCGAGAACTTCTCGAATAAAACTACGCAGTTCTCCAACGCTTTTTTTGCGTGCCAATCCTTCAAGCTCACTATCAGACAGTGTATTGATAAATTCAAACATTGATTTTTCAGCTTGCATAGCGGAGAGCTCCAATTTTTCGATGGTTGCTTTTCCAAGGCCGCGTTTGGGTTTGTTAATAATGCGTTTGAGAGAAAAATTGTCGTGCACATTGGTGATAACACGCAGGTAGCTGATGAGATCTTTGACTTCAGCACGATCGTAAAAGCGTAACCCTCCAACAAGTCGGTAGCCTACTCCTGCACGGTTAAGACCTTCTTCAAGCGAGCGGCTGAGGGCATTGATACGGTATAAGACTGCAACTTCACTAGCATGTACCCCGCTGTCTAATAGCTTACGTATTTCACGGGCTATTTTTTGAGACTCTTCTGTCTCATCGTGTGCTGTAATGACTTTGACAGCATCTCCCCCTGTTTTTGTGGCAATCAGGGTTTTTCCCAACCGTGAACGATTGTGTTCAATAAGGGCATTGGCGACCGTTAAAATGGGTTGTGTTGAACGATAGTTGTGTTCGAGCTTAACAACGGTTGTATTTGGAAAATCCTGATCAAATTCGAGAATATTGCGTACATGCGCCCCACGCCATCCATAGATGCTTTGATCATCGTCACCTACTACGCATAGATTGTTATGAGTAGCGCAGAGTTTTTGCAGCAATTTAAGTTGTAATTCATTGGTGTCTTGGTACTCATCGATCATAATATAACGATATTTTTCACTGGTTTGTGCGCAAAGATCATCATTTTCATTGAGAAGTTTGAAAGTCAGGCATAGAAGGTCATCAAAATCTACTAAGTTGTTGCTAACGAGATACGCTTGATACTCTTCATAGATTTTAGCAATGTGTTTATAGTTGGTTAATTCGGCTTGTTTGTAAGCTTCATCAGGGTCAATAAGTGAATTTTTATAGCGAGAAATTTCACTGGCAATAAGAGCAGTTGGAAGATCAGCATTGATTTTTTTGAGTATCTTTTTTTTGTCATCACTGTCTATGACGACAAAGGAATTACTTCGCCCCATAAGATGTATATGGAGCTTTAAAAAAAGAAGACCAAATTTATGAAAGGTACACAAAAGAGGGGGATAGCTGTTTTGTGTAATAAGACTCATAGCCCGTTCGCGCATCTCTTTAGCGGCTTTGTTGGTAAAGGTAAGCGTCAGTGTTTGACTTGAGGGAATACCAATTGAATCAAGTAAATAGGCAAGTCGTGATGTGATGGTCTTCGTTTTTCCGCTCCCTGCACCTGCAAGAATGAGGACAGGTCCATCAATTTGCTCTACAGCTGAACGTTGTGCATCGTTGAGACCATCAAAAATTTTATCCATATTTATCACACCTTCTTGCCTTTATGATACTTTATTATAGCCAATTTATACAAAAGACCAAAAACATGCAAATATCTTGCAAAGATCATAATTGTAGGTTATAATACCATCATAGATTTTACTTATAGGAATTATTATGTTAAAAGACTTTGCCAAACTCTTGACATTCTTGACAGTTGTTAAAGAAAAGAGCTTCTCAAAAGCATCAGCTAAATTAGGAATTTCGCAACCAGCGGTAACACAGCAGATTAAATTTCTTGAAGATTATCTCGATACACGTATTGTTGAGCGTAAAAAAAATGGAATCAAGCTCACGAAGGAAGGTGAAGATCTTTATCGTATCGCTATCAGGCTTGAGAAAGCGATTCTTGCCAGTGAGAAAGATTTGCTAAAAATCATTAACAAAGAGTTTACTTTTGTTGTGGGTGCATCGTATGCAATTGGTAACTATGTATTGCCTACGTACCTCTCTGCTCTTAAAGATAAGATCAATAATGAAGTTCATATCCGTGTTGGAATTTCCCACGATATTATCGATCAGCTTGTTGATAAAAAAATTGATATTGCATTAATTGAATCCCCTGTAACGCAAGAGGGGCTTATTTACCGTGAATGGGAAGAAGATGAGTTGGTAATCTTTTCCAATCAGCCTATTCCAAAGCAGCTTCGTAAAGAAGATTTATATAAATTTGACTGGATTTGTCGTGACGAAAACTCGCATACACGCAAACTTACATCTGAAGTATTCGAAGAAATTGGTGTGGAATGTTCAAGCTTTAATGTTATCGGTGTTGTTGCCGGTTCAACAGCAATAAAAGAGTCCATTCTGCGTTCACCAAAAAATGCCGAACGTCCAATCGTCTCGGTTATCTCTCGTCATGTCATTCAAGACGAAGTAGAAGAGGGAAAATTATTCGAAGCGCGCATCAAAAACTATAAAATCAAACGCAAATTTTACATCGTGTACAGCAAAGAGCGCAAGCATGATGCATTTATCGACAATGTTGTAACGTATTTATTGAGTCTAAAATTATAAATAAATCAAAAGCTTTTATTTTTTTAAAAGCTTTTGATTCTCCGGATTGGAAAGAAAAGTATTCATTGAGTTTTGAATCCCTTCATCCTTTTCAATATTAGCAGGAGTTGTTCGTTCAAAAGGTAGTGCAAGATTGATGAACGCTGGCGTATCATCGATGATAACTTGTACGATTGAGAGCAATGGAACACTCACAAAACTTCCAATATTTTCTTGTCCAAATCCCGCTTCAAAAATCAAAATATCATCATCGATACGTGCACTCTCAAAAGTGTAGCCAGCGAGAAAAAAGAGGGTCATCGATCTAAATTCATCCGCGATGTGCTTGGGAAGAACGGGATCAAAAGTTGCGGCTTCGATTTTGCACAGTATTCCGAAATTTTGATCATTCTCAAAGAGATAGATGAGCATGTCACGAACATGTATTTCCATGAGTCGGGCGAATGAGGGATTTTTAATAATATCGTATAGCATTTTAGTTAACCTATTTTTATAATTAATTAATTATAGCATTTTCTATCTCAACAAAGCCTGTCATCGCGTTCATAAGGGCAATTTTAGAAGCATTGCGCACATCAGAAATACGTAATGGTACAGGTATGATTTTCCCTTCATCTATCAGACGTAAACGGCTTGTTCCACTAAGAAGGGGGCTTATAGGCGTGAGCCATTGATTCTCAATAAAAAGTGCTATATTAGCAATGGTAGTGTCGGTGAGGTAACCATTTTTGACAATAAGTATATCATCGCATCCGTCGCGCTGATCAAAAAGCTCTTGCAAGGTATTTCGATTGGCATATTTAAGAGAATAATCAATAGCGTCTGCATGAATCAGACGTAATGAAGTGACTTTTTTTGGAGAATAAGGGTGATACTCTATCGTGTAATGCAACTCATCATAGAGAAATCGGCATCGATAAAGCTCATTGTCAGGAGGTATAATAAGATTAGAAAGATTATATTGGATATCAATTCCAAGAGAATTCAATGACGCATCTAATCTGCGCTGATGATACAAGAGGTGATGGGCTGTGCCACCTTCGCATCGTATAGTTTCTAAAAGAGTATTAGGCTTCAAACAGTGCTGTACTTAGATAGCGTTCAGCTGTATCACATAAAATAGTGACAATGGTTTTCCCTTTATTTTCAGGTCGAGAAGCAACGGTCATTGCAGCAAAAACATTTGCTCCAGCAGAGATTCCTACGAGAATTCCTTCGTCACGAGCCAGTTTTTTGGCGGTTGATATGGCATCTTCGTTACTGACCGTAATTACTTCATTGTAGAGTGCAGTATTGAGAACATCAGGGATAAAACCTGCGCCAATGCCTTGAATTTTATGGGGTCCCGCTTTCCCTCCTGAAAGGATACAGGAGTCTTTAGGTTCAACTGCAATAATTTGAATATCTGGCAAAGAAGCACGAAGGGCCTCTCCTACTCCTGTGATCGTTCCTCCAGTACCTACGGCTGCAACAAAAATGTCTACGTGATTATCCGTATCACGTAAAATTTCAGGAGCGGTTGTTTCGCGGTGAATCTGCGGATTGGAAGGGTTGGAAAATTGTTGTAGAACGATAGAATTAGGTGTCGTCTGATGAAGGGCCTCTGCCTCATCAATCGCACCTTTCATCCCTTGAGATGCAGGGGTTAAAACTAAATTTGCCCCAAGTGCTTTTAGCAGATTACGTCGCTCGATGCTCATAGATTCAGGCATAGTGAGGGTGAGCTTAAGCTTCAAGGCTGCACAAATGGAAGCCAATGCAATACCGGTATTGCCGCTGGTAGGTTCTATTATCAAGGTATCGTTGGTAATTTTGCCCTCATTCATGGCTGTTTTAATCATATTGAATCCAATACGATCTTTGACAGAGCTTGTGGGATTCATAAATTCGCATTTACCTAAGATGGTTGCACCTGATGTTATAGAGACTCCATTGAGGCGGACAAGGGGTGTATTTCCGATTAGTTCGGTAATGTTGGCGGCAATATTCATGCATTCCCCATTTTTTTTCTTATTATAAACGAAAAAAAGAAAAAAAACAAAGAATTAATTTTAATATTAGGTTAGATATAATTATTGTATTAAAAATTCATTATTGACGAGGTATCTGATGGAGCATAAAAAGATCAGTAAAATTTTGATTGCCAACCGCGGCGAGATTGCATTACGTATTATACGAGCGTGTAAAGAACTTGAAATTAAAAGTGTTGTCGTTTTTTCTGAAGCAGATGTGAATGGCATTTGGGTATACAAAGCGGATGAGTGTTATCCGATTATGGGCGATCCTATTGCAGCGTATTTGGACTATGACCGTATTATCTCTTTGGCAAAAAAAGCAGATTGTGATGCGATCCATCCTGGATATGGTTTTTTATCTGAAAGTGCTGAATTTGCGCAAGCGTGTGCGGATAACGGAATCATTTTTATCGGTCCAAAACCTGAACATATTGCCCTTTTTGGTGATAAAATGGCATCGAAAGTAGCTATGCGTGCCGTGGGTGTACCGATGCTTCCGGGAACTGATGAACCGATTGATAACATCGATGATGCTGAGAAAATTGCCTCAGATATAGGTTTTCCTGTTATTATTAAAGCAGCTTTTGGTGGGGGCGGACGCGGTATGCGTATCGTCGAAAAAGCTGAAGATTTTAAAGAGATGTATGAATCGGCTACCGCAGAAGCATTGCGTTTCTTTAGCCGTGGCGAAACATTTATTGAAAAATATCTTAAAAATCCACGCCATATCGAGATTCAAATTGTAGCCGATAAGTACGGTAACGTTGTTCATCTGGGAGATCGTGACTGTTCTATTCAGCGTCGTCATCAAAAAGTGATCGAAATTGCTCCATCACCTTTGCTTAACCCTGAGACACGTCGTGAACTTTATCGCGTTTCTACGAAAGCGATGTTCAAATTAGGCTATGAGAGCGTAGGGACTATAGAGTATCTAGTGGATCAAGATGACAACTTTTACTTTATTGAAATGAATACCCGCGTTCAAGTAGAGCATCCAGTTACAGAGTCTATTTCGGGAATCGATTTGATTCAGCGTATGATTCAAATTGCCGAGGGAGACAAACTTCAATTTTTGCAAGAAGAAATTCATCTGAAGGGATATGCCATCGAGTTTCGTATAAACGCAGAAAATCCAAAAATGGGCTTTGTCCCATCTCCTGGGCTAATTACTAAATATTTGGCACCAGGCGGTCCTGGTGTTCGTATGGACAGTATGGCGTACACCAATTATCAAATTCCTTCAAACTATGACTCAATGATTGGAAAATTAATTGTTTCAGCACTGACATGGAAAGATGTTGTGCGTAAAGCAAAGCGTGCTCTTGATGAGTTTATTATTGAAGGTGTTCCCACCAATATTGCTCTTCATCGACAAATAGTTCGTGATCAAGACTTTATCGATGGTAAGCTTGATACGGGGTATTTGGATACAAAGTTACAGCATTTTAATCTTGATGCTATCCATAATATGGAAGACGAAGAAGCAAAAATGAAACATATTGAGCAAGTTATTGCTGCAATTAATGCTAAAAATTTAACGGTACGACACTAAACGCTAAAAATATAGTCATTCCGTACTTGATACGGAATCTGAGATGCTGAATCAAGATCAGCATGACTATTTATGTTATTTAGCTTTGCAAAAAAAAGTGTATAATAGTTAACAATGATTGTACATGAATATGAAAAAATAAATCTTTTTATCCCTACCGAATTTCACCGATATTTCTCTGAAAAATGGGGTGAAGTTAAAGCAACACAATATTGTGGTGCGCTTAAAATCGGCGATCAGACTCTAACAATTCTCCCGAAAATTGACAAACACAATGATGTCGCTAATCTTCGTTACCTCACTTATATGCTCTCGTATGTTTATGATCTCAAAGTGGATGAAAGTATTGCTTCTACCGATACCGAAAAAAGTCCGATTATAGAACTATTGATCTCGATTTTCTCACGTGAGCTGATACGTGAAGTGGAAAAAGGGATGTATCGTGAGTATATCTCAGTGCAAGACAACCTCCGAGTGATGAGGGGACGTTTTATGGCTGGGATGGATGCACGGACAAATTTTGTGCGGGATAAAATCTATTGCGAATACGACGAATTCAGTCCGGATAACTCTCTCAATGCACTTTTCGCATATACGGTCAATGTGTGTCGTCGCATTACTAACAGTTCTGATAATAGACGACAGTTAGGGACACTTCATTTGATGTTCGATGAGGTCACCCCCTATTATAATCCTCATGCAACCTATCATTGGCATCGGCTCAATGAACGCTTTCGTCACCTCTATAAAATCGCTTTGCTTATCCTCCAAAATCTCAATATCCGTTTTGACAAAGTGGGGGCAAGCGAGTGGGCATTTATGTTTGATATGAATGTGCTGTTTGAGCAGTTTATGGGTAAAATCGTCCAAAGCATTGAACCGAGAGCCATTATTCAAGCGGAAAATAATTTTGGCAATCTCAAACTAAAACCCGATATTTTGATTCCTAATCGCCTTATCATCGACACCAAATATAAAAAGGTCAATGGCAAAGATGAATTGAAACGGGATGATAAATATCAGATGTATGTGTATGGAAAAAACTACCATATCGATCAAACGATGCTTTTGTATCCGAAACATATCGACGATGTAAATGAAGAGTTGTGTTTGGGAAAAAGTGGCGAAGGGGTGGTATTGAAAATGAAAAGTGTGGAATTGCAGAGTAATGCAAATGGATTTTTAGAATATATAGAAAAAATAAAAAATAAGGTTGAGGTGATTTTATGACGTATTGGATTATCCCCAGTAATCTTAAAAGATATGATGCGCTTAGTGCATTTGATAAACACCAAGAAATTGATTGGGGTAACGCAACAAATCATAAATTTGATATTGGTGATATTGTTTATATTTATGTATCGGATCCCATACGTCAAATTAAATTAAAAACAGAAGTCATTAAAACGAATTATGGCGCAGATGAGTTATTAGGTAATGATGAAGAATTTTTTAATGAAGAGATCACAACGGTCAAAAAATATTTTCGGCTTAAACTTCTAAAAGTATTCAATAATAATGAAAGTGCTTTAATGAGTCATGAAAGATTGAAAAATCATGGTTTAAATGGAAATATTCAAGGCAAAATGCGATTGCCAGAGTCTCTTATCGAATATATTCTTAGTGTTGAAAAAGGAACTCTAATGAAAAAATCAAATGCTTCGTTGTCAAAAAATATCATCCTTTACGGCCCTCCGGGTGTTGGTAAAACCTACTCGCATAAAAAACTAATCTCCATCCTTGAAAATGGGGATAGTTTGGAAGAGTTGGAAAATCCAGACTATAAAACACTTTCTTTTGAAACTGTCAAAATCGAAGGACGTTATCAATTTTTGACGTTTCACCAAAGTTATAGTTACGAGGATTTTGTAGAAGGTTTTCGACCGAACGAAGAGGGGAATATCCAACTCGAAAGCGGTATTTTTAGAGATATTGCCAAAATAGCAAAAACGAATCAAGAAGCTTCCAGTGCCAAAGAAATAAAACGAGATTTTAGTGAGTTATTTAGAACTTTGATTGTAGATCAGGTATCAGATGGAGAACGATTGTCTATTCAAATGAAACGTTCTCGTTTTCATATCACGGAGATAACGGATAAGTCGATTCTTTTCGATAAAGATACTGGTGAATCGAAACATTCATTATCGATCAATACGCTTAGAAAAATGTATGAAAACGGTCGAAATAATCATATTATTGGCGGTCTTCAACCGTACTATGATGCACTATTAGAATATTTGGCACAAAATGAAATAGAGATACGAACCGATGAACTAAAAAACTACTATCTTATTCTCGATGAAATCAATCGAGGCAATATCTCCAAAATTTTTGGTGAACTTATCACCCTCCTCGAAGAAGATAAACGTCTCGGTGAAGATAATGAACTGATGGTGACATTGCCATACTCGAAAGAGCAATTCGGTGTTCCTAAAAACCTCTATATCATCGGGACAATGAATACGGCAGACAAGTCGATTGCACTCGTCGATATTGCACTACGCCGCCGTTTTACATTTGTGAGAATGGAGCCGATAGAAGAATTTTTGCCTGAAAATGTTAAAAAGATTAATGAGATTATTAAAGATCGACGAGGCCTTGATTATCTGATCGGTCATGCTTATTTTATGGGAAATCATGATCATGATTTTGTTATGAAATATAAAATCCGTCCGCTTTTGGAAGAGTATTTTTACGGGGAAGATATAGAGACTGTTTTTGAGGGTTTGATATAGGGATGGGAGATCCTGAATCAAGTTCAGGATGACAATATGTGTATTTAGCATGATATGCTTAAGTTATTCTATGCTTGAAACCTACGTCATTCCGTGCTTGACACGGAATCTAAAGGCACCGTATGAAAAAAGGTTTTGTTTATATGATGTCTAATAAACAAGATGGCGTCTTATATATCGGGGTTACGTCGGATATTGTGAAAAGAGTTTATGAGCATAAAAATGATTTTGTGGATGGATTTACAAAGCAATATAATTTAAAAAATTTAGTTTATTACGAAGTGTATGATGAGATTGAAGAGGCTATAAAAAGAGAAAAACAGTTTAAAAATTGGTACAGAGAGTGGAAAGTAGAGTTAGTCAATAAACAAAATCCTCATTGGGAAGATTTGTACGAAAGTATTTTGTGAGATGCTGAATCGAGTTCAGCATGACGAAATGTACATCCAGCATTAGTAATCTACATCATTCCGTGCTTGACACGGAATCAAGTTCAGTATGACGAATCAATATACAACTCCACTCCCTCCGCCATTGGCGGAATGAAATACTCTAGAATTATTTTTTCGCGCATAAAATCGGATTAAAAGATTTTGCAATGTAGGCTCGATAGAGGGCTGAAACCATCCGTTGTTGCTAATAGCTATGAGATAGCGAGCATTAGACGTATACAGCTCTTTGCGCGTAGCTTCGTAACAAATAGCATTACGAAACTTCACCCCTTTGATGTTAAAGTCAGTGGGTTTGTCGGCAGTGACAAAATCAGATCCTCCCCCAAAAATTTGTCGATTTACCCATGTTTTTAAAAATGAAGGCAGAGGGATATATTCTCCAAAAGGGACAAGAACCATTTTTTTAGCTACGGTGATTTTACCGTGATCAAAAAGGTATGAAACATTGTAATTGAGGTTGTTTTCCTCATGCAGTGTTCCTGTAAGAATAGTAATAGAAGCTGATTTTTGTTGTAATTTTTGCATCAATATCGGGCTATGATTCATGTACAGGGTAAATGCCGCTTCTGGAAGGACGACAAGATCATAGTTTTGGGCTATTGCATTATCAATCATAGTAAGATTATTGTTGATGGTATCTTCTTGCGTGAATGCCTGCCATTTTAAATTTTGCGAAATATTTGTGGAAATAAGTTTGATTTTTAGAGGCGGCATTGGAGGGGGAGAGTAGGCAGATTGCGCAGCTAAGGGGAGCAATAGCAAAGGAAGAAATTTTTTACCGTTTGAAAACCATGCAGTAGCGGCTAAAATAGCTAAAACTAGAGCAAATTGCCATTTTTCAAAACCAATATAGCTCTCAACAAAAACGAGTTCCGGCTGCATCCAGTTGAAGTCTACTGGGTAAAAAAAAGTTAAACTAAAAAGCATTAATGCCCGCAGCCAAGGATTGGATGTTAGTCCTAATGTTCCAAAATAAAGGGCATATACAAGCCCAAATCCAAAGGCAACAAGCCACTGTGCCCATGCGAGATTATAATACTGAAAACTGTAGCCAATCCAATAAAACCAAAGCCATCCAATCCAAAATCCTGTGATAGGGAGCATAATACGCCTAGCGTGCAAAAGCCCATATAGTGAACCAAGGGCTAAGAGCGTATTGAGAAAATGGTTAGTAACTCCAAAGTGTTCAAAATAGATAAAAGAACTGAATCCAAGGGCAATGATAAGGGGAACAACAAGAAGGTTATAGGGGCGAGTAAGCTGTAATTTCATGGGCGAATTATAGCGATGTTAATCTCTTTTGAGTATAATGCAAAAACTTTTATCTACATTAAGGATTTGCATGGAAATGTTGACACAACTGCTCCCATTTGTTTTTTTGATCGCAATTATGTATTTTGTGATTATTCGTCCACAACAGCAACAAGCTAAAAAGCACGCAGAGATGCTCAATGCTCTGACAAAAGGGGATAAGGTCGTTACGACAGGCGGCTTGATCGTTGAGATTAAAAAAATCGAAGAAAAATTCTATGCAGTAAAATTCAATAATGACGTAGAGGGACGCTTGGTTAAAGATGCCGTCGCGCGAAAGTACGAGGATGAAGCTTAATTTTCGTCTTGTTTTATTAATCGCCGCTACTATTTTTGGGATACTTTTTTCGTTACCGTCATTAACGCAAAGTGAGCGTGGTGCAAAAGTGACCTTAGGTCTGGATTTGCAAGGTGGACTGCATATGTTGCTTGGTGTTAAAACTGAAGAAGCGGTTGCTTCTCAGCTTAAATCGACTGCGTCAGGTATAAGCCGATTTGCGGAACGTAATGATATTATGATTGAGGGTCTAACGGCTACGAAGAATACGGTTACTTTTGAATTACTTGATAATGATGACGCTGTATTGCTGGATGGTTATTTGAAAAAAATACAAGGGACTGTCGTCCGAGCATCAGGTGAGAGCTATAGCATCACAATGACTCCAGCAGCGGTTGAAAAACTGAAAGTACAGGCCGTCGATCAAGCGATTGAAACGATTCGTAATCGACTCGATCAATTTGGTCTTGCTGAACCTACCGTGGCAAAGCAGGGTGTTGATAAAATATTGGTTGAGCTTCCCGGTATCAAAACTCAAGAAGAGGAGCAGCGTGCTCGTGAATTGATCTCGCGTGCAGCGAAACTCGAGCTTATGGCTGTTGATGAAGATCGTTCTATGCGGGTTAATGAGCTAGGCGATGCAGAAGCAATGGGTTATGGTGATAAAATTTTAGAAGATGCTTTGCAGCCTAAAATAAAACACTTGGTACGTGAAATTCCTATCCTTGATGGGACAATGCTTACTAATGCTCAAGTAGGGTACGATCAAAACAATAATCCTACCATCAACTTTACACTCAACTCAGAGGGTGCGCAGATTTTCGGAGATTTCACCGCTAAAAGCGTTGGAAAACGTCTTGCCATTGTGTTGGATGGAAAAGTGTATTCCGCCCCAGTAATTAATGAACGTATTGGTGGAGGAAGTGGGCAAATCAGTGGTAATTATACGACAGCTGAAGCCAATGACCTTGCAATTGCTCTTCGCTCCGGTGCCTTGCTTGCACCTATTTATATGATGGAAAAGCGTTCGGTAGGTCCTAGTTTAGGAGCAGATAGTATTCGTGCGTCTCTTTTGGCACTTGTGAGTGGTTTTGGATTGGTCATTTTATTTATGATGTTCTATTACGGTCTTGCAGGAGTTATTGCGAATCTTGCGGTTGTTATCAATCTTTTTATTATTTTGGGATTAATGTCTCTTATGGGCGCGACCCTTACCCTACCGGGGATGGCAGGTATTGTTTTACACATAGGACTTGCGGTGGATGCCAATATTATTATTAATGAGCGTATTCGTGAGGGTCTTAGAGCAGGAGTTCCAACGCGTCGTGCGATTGCCGAAGGATATTCTAAAGCAATGCGAGCGATTTTAGACTCGAATGTGACCCAAATTTTGGCGTGTACTATTTTGTATGTGTATGGAACGGGTGCAATCAAAGGATTTGCGGTCACGCTTAGTATGGGGCTTTTGGCATCTATGCTTACTGCTATCGTTGGATCGTATGGTATTTATCAATTGTTTATGGCACGTATTGAGAAAAATAAAAACTACACTTTGTGGTTTGGTATGACGAGAAAGGCACAATAAGCATGGAACTTTTTAAAGAAGACAAAGTCTATAACTTTCTTGGAAAGGGTAAACTCTTTTTTATCGCGTCATTTATTCTATTTTTTCTTGCAATTGCCCTGATTTCGGTAAAAGGGTTCTCTTTTGGAATCGATTTTACCGGAGGAACGGTAGTTCAAGTTAAATACACTGAAGCGGCACCTATCGATAAAATACGTGAAAGTTTGAAAAAAAATGAGCTGTTTGCACACGCTACGGTAACCGAGTTTGGGTCTCCTCAAGAAGTTGTTATTAAAACGCCTGCATCGACGATGGGGTTGAGCAATGACATTGGTGATACAACCAAAGAGATCCTAAAAGGGACGGGTGATTTTGAGATTCGCCGTGTTGATATGGTGGGTCCAAAAGTGGGTGATGAGCTGCGGGTTAAGGGATTGACTGCATTTTTACTCACCTTGCTGGCTATTATGGCAACAGTAACTTTTCGCTACGAGTGGCGCTTTGCCCTTGCTGCGATTATTGCAATTGTGCATGATATTGTCATTACTTTTGGATTTGTATCGTATTTTGAGGTTGATTTTAACATCGAAAGCGTTGCGGCATTATTGATGATTTTGGGTTATTCGATTCACGATACGATTATCGTCTACGACCGTATTCGTGAGCATATTGAAGAGTCTAAAAATACTGATTTTATTATGATTGTCAATGAAGCAGTATCTCGTACACAATCGCGAACGACACTTACCTCGTTAACGGTCTTTTTTGTGGTATTGACCCTTTTCGTTTTTGGTGGTGACATTATGATGGGCTTTAGCTTCCCGATGTTAATCGGTGTTATTGTTGGTACCTATAGCTCTATTTTCGTTGCGGCACAGCTGGTAGTTTGGACAGGATTTAATGTTGCAGGTTACCGTCAAATGTTGGCAGACAAAGTGAAAAATCGGGTTGAAAAAGAGAAAATGCGTGCTCAATTCGAGCAAGGCATAGTGTAATTAGGAGTTAAGTTTGAATTATTCCCCGTCTACCATAGAAACTAAGTGGCAAAAATTTTGGGCTGAGAACAAAAGTTTCGAGCCCAGTGAAGATTTTTCGAAAACAAAAAAATATATCTTAAGCATGTTTCCTTTTCCAAGCGGAAGACTTCACATGGGACATGTCAGAAATTACACACTTAGTGATACCTTTGCCCGCTATTATCGTCAGCAAGGCTTTAATGTCCTTCACCCAATAGGGTTTGACAGTTTTGGAATGCCTGCTGAAAATGCTGCAATAAAAAATGGTTCGCACCCTAAAAACTGGACATACGACAATATTGATTATATGAAAAAAGAGTTTGCGGCATTGGGTTTTTCCTTTTCTCAAGAGAGAATGCTGGCAACCAGCGATGAACTGTATACAAAGTTCGAGCAGGGCTTTATTATTGATATGTATGAAAAAGGGCTTCTTTACCGTAAAAAAGGGCTTCTAAACTGGTGTCCGCATGATTTGACAGTATTGGCAAATGAGCAAGTGGTAGACGGATGCTGCTGGAGATGTGATACTCCAATTGTTAAAAAAGATATGAATCAGTACTATTTTAAGATTACTCAGTACGGTGATGAGCTGCTGGAAGATCTACACAAACTTGAGGGTGGCTGGCCTAAACAAGTTTTGACCATGCAAGAAAACTGGATAGGTAAATCCAATGGTCTGGCATTTGATTTGTGGTTTGATGAAGAGAGTGCTGTAAAATTAGGGTCTAATTTTAAGGGTTTCGACGTCTTTACCACACGTCCTGATACCATTTATGGCGTTTCATACACGGCTTTAGCTCCTGAACATCCAATTGTTACGTATATGATTGACAATGCGTTGCTAAGCGCACAGATCATTGCTCAAATTAAAGAGATGAAGACCAGTTCTTCAATCGATCGACAAAAAGAGAAAAGTGGAGTACCGCTTGGGATTAGTGTACTTCATCCGTTAACCAATGAAAAAATTCCGGTATGGATCGCCAATTTTGTCTTAATGGATTACGGCAGCGGTGCGGTAATGGCTGTGCCTGCCCATGACGATCGGGATTTTGACTTTGCGATGAAGTATGATTTACCCATACATGCCGTTATTAAGCCCATGGACAGTGAATTGGATTTAAGTAAAGCCTATACAGAAGTTGGGGTGTTATTTAATTCATCATCATTTGATGGGCTCAATTCAAAAGAAGCGCAAAGTAAAGTAATCGAGTATTTTGAGAGTGAGAACTTAGGACAAAAAACCACCAACTATAAGCTCAAAGACTGGGGTGTATCGCGTCAACGATATTGGGGTGCACCCATTCCTTTTGTTCATTGTGATGATTGCGGTTTGGTTATGGAGAAAAAAGAGAATCTTCCCATCGCCCTTCCTCACGATATAGAGATAACAGGTGAGGGAAATCCGCTTGAAAAGCACCCTACGTGGAAATACTGTCACTGTCCAAAATGTGGCAAAGATGCAGTTCGAGAAACTGATACTATGGATACGTTTGTCGAGTCAAGCTGGTATTTCTTGCGTTTTTGTGCATCACCACAAAATTGGGAGAGCGAAGCGTTTTCCAGCGAACAGATAAAGTACTGGATGGGAGTGGATCACTACATCGGCGGGATTGAACATGCTATATTACATCTATTATATGCACGATTTTTTACCAAAGTATTTCGAGATTTAGGTTACATAGAGTTTGATGAACCGTTTGAGAAATTGTTAACACAGGGAATGGTTCTTAAAGACGGAGCTAAAATGTCCAAGTCTAAAGGCAATACGGTAGACCCTGATGCGATTATAGAAAAATATGGTGCAGATACTGCACGACTTTTTATTCTCTTTGCCGCACCTCCTACCCAAGAATTAGAATGGAATGACAGTGCTGTTGAAGGGGCATTTCGTTTTCTAAAGCGGTTTGCTGATCGAACACAGTATGTTAATAAAATATTTACTATACCGGCTATTAAGCATGTGTCACTTACTAAGCCTGAAAAACATGCTCGTAAAAAAGTGTATGAAGCGCTTAAGCGTGCACAGGAAGTGTATGTTGAACGTTATACCTTTAATACTATGATCGCGGGTGTGATGGAAGCCATGAATGCCCTCAATGAGCAAACCAATCGTGATGTGTGGAGTGAAGGATATTGGATTTTGACATCAATTCTTGAGCCTATTGCTCCTCACTTGTGTTGGGAAATTTCGGATCTCTTTTTTGGACGTAAAAATCTTTCTGCACAGAAAATATGTGAAGAAGTTTTTGAGATGGATGCCCTTATGTTAGGTGTTTCTGTAAACGGGAAAAATCGTGCTACAATCGAAGTTGATATTGCTCTCTCTGAGAGTGAAGTCATTGAAGCAGCCATCGCCTCGGTTGAGAAATGGCTAGAAGGGAAAGAAATCGTGAAATCGATCGTTATCCCCGGAAAGCTCGTCAATTTGGTTATAAAAGGATAAATATGAAGCTTTTCCTCTCGCTGATACTCGTTCTTTTGATAGCAGGATGCGGTTACTCACCTGCAAGTCATTATGCCAAAAATGTTGTTGGTGAGAGCGTGAGCACGGAAGTTGTCATTTCGATGGAAGATCCTCAAAATACGGTCATTATTAAAGATGCGGTTGATACTGCTATTATTACAAAATTTCGAACAGCATTGGTGAGTAAAAGTATCTCAAAAACACATTTGAAATTTTTGATTTCATCAGTAGGATTTTCACCGTTGCGCTATGATACCAATGGTTACGTGATTACCTATCGAACGACAGTTTCGATGGGGGTGCACAGGACTTCGCAACATTCACACCGCTCATACGGTGTGTCGGGTACATATGATTTTAATATTGAGCCCAATGCAATCATCTCTGACCAAGCTCGTTTTGAGGCGATTCGCCAAGGCGCACAAAAAGCGATCGATTCATTTATTGCTCAAGTAGCAGCCGAGGGTATTAAACCAATCGTTGATGGAAATCTCACGGAGCGTATGCAATGACTATCAATCAAATTGTGCGCAATACGATAGAACGGTTGAAAATTGAAGGTAAGACATGGACACCGGATGTTTATGCCGAAACATTTTGTTCTGAAGCTAAAAAATCGGGCGTTCAAATAGAAGACTGTGGTGGAATCGACCGTTTTACTCCTTGGCTTGATAAAAAAACATTGGATGAAGTGAAGCAATATCGGGTAAAAACAACAGCTGAATTGATACGCTTTTTAATTTCAAAAATGGCACGGTTGAACCCAACAGAATCTTCAGCTTTGGTAGAGCTTTTAATAGCACTTTCTAAAATGATGGCCAAAAGTATTGATGTATTGCATAATCCAGAAGCGTCAGCTCTGGCTAAAAAAACCATCACTATTTTAGAAACCCAAGGGAGCAAGACACAGATTGAATTGCTCAGACAAGCATGGGAAAATTTTGTTGCCACGTATGATGATGCCTTTTTTATGAAGCTCTCGAGACATGGTGATGTTGATAAGCATAATTTGAAAAAAACTATTGAGGGACTGCATTCTCATGTAGTGAATTCTGACACTGGGAATCATGCTAAGATAGCCTCTTTATTGATGTTAGGGCTATCTCCCTCAATTGCTCCAAAAATGAGTGATGAACTTTCTGCACTTACTGCAAAAGTCCATGATAATCCTGACTATATTATGGACGATTCATTTGAAAATGATATTATGACAGCGATAGCGATGCGAATTACGTTGGACAAAAAAAGTGTTAATGACATTATCCGTTCTTTGGATGCATTGCTTGGCAAGCTCTCTGCTCAGCTGATTGATTTAATTGAGCGTAGCGATATGTCAAGTGTAGAGATTAAAGGGATAAAAAACGATCTTGAAAATTTGAGTTCAGACCATACCGGTGATTTTAAAACGGCTCATAAACGATTGTACAGCATTGCAAGTTTACTGGAAGAAAAAGTTGAAGTTTTGAGTAAAGATTTGCAGTCTCATAATGAGAAAGTAGTTCGGATGGGGACGAAGATTACAGCTCTTGAAGCAGAATTGGCAGAGGCTGGACATGCTTCTAGGGAAGATTTCTTGACCAAGTTGTATAACAAGCGAGCGCTAGATGAATTCATAGCACTTAAAGAGGCTGATTATGAACGCCATGGACGTGAATATTGTATTGCGATGTTTGATTTGGATTATTTTAAAGTGATCAATGATACGTATGGCCATGAGGCAGGTGATGTGGTACTGCGAGCTTTTGCACATATTCTCAAAGAGGATGGACGAACCAATGATATCGCTGGGCGATACGGAGGAGAAGAATTTTTAGTTATTTTAGGCGAGACAGATATAGAAGGGGCCAAAAATTTTGCGAATAAAGTACGAGTACATGTCCAATCGGCCCATTTTATGTATCAAGAAAAACGTATCGAATTGACTGTCAGCGTTGGTGTTGCACAGCGTAGCAACTGTACCTCTCTTAATGGAACGATTGTGAGTGCAGATGAACAGCTTTATAAAGCAAAAAAACAAGGGCGTAATCGCGTCGAGCCGGCATGACCTTAGAGCTTTTTCTTTCCCACAAACCTCTTTTTTATGATGTGATTGATGTGAAGCGCTTTCCAGAAGTGTATACATCGATTCGTTTAAAACTTCATTTACCTAAAATCATTCACATCGTCGGGACAAATGGAAAAGGAAGTACCGGACGATTTTTGGCTACTGCGCTTAATCGTGCAGGCTATCGTACAGGACATTACACATCACCTCATATTGTTCAGTTCAACGAGCGAATATGGATGGATGGTACTGATGCAGATGACGTGGTACTTGAATCAGCGCATCAAAAACTTTTGACGCTTCTTTCAGACGCGTCTGCAGACTCTCTTAGCTATTTTGAGTACACAACACTTTTAGCAATGATAGTTTTTGAGTCATGTGAGTATGTTGTTTTGGAAGCGGGGTTGGGCGGTGAGTTTGATGCTACCAATGCTTTTGACAAAGTACTCAGTATATTTACACCCATAGATTTTGACCACAGTGCTTTTTTGGGAGATTCAATCGAGTCTATTGCATCGACAAAGTTACGCAGTATGAGTACCCAGGCTTTGATGGGAAAACAACCGTATATAGAGACGAAAATCATTGCTCGAGAGATTGCTACACAGAAAAATTGCACCATGATGTGTATTGATGGGATGGCAACTCTTGAAATTAAAGAAAAAGCATTGCATATTACCATAAAAAATAACCTGAGTGATTATTTACGTGATAATTTGGAACTTGCGATGGCGGCATTTGAGGTTTTGGGATATACAGCAGACCTTGAGTTGTTTGATCAAACAGCGCTCTTTGGGCGACTAACCAAAATAAAGAAAAATATTACGCTTGATGTTGGGCATAATGCCCTTGCCGCACGAGCAATAGTCGAAGCGTTTGCGGGAAAAAAGATAACACTGATTTATAATACCTATGCGGATAAAAATTATCGGGAGATTTTATCGATTTTATCGCCTATTCTTACAGGTGTTGAAATTATAAATGTGAATGAAGTTCGTATTGTTGAGCGTAAATTATTGGAACTTGTACTGAGAGAGTCGGGGATACCATATAAGACATTTGAAGCAATACAAGAGAATAAAGAGTATTTGGTTTTTGGCTCCTTTAGTGTAGTCGAAGCGTTTATTAAATTTTATACGCTATTGGAACAAAGTCCCAATGAGCTACGCTAACGCTGAGTTTCCTTCGGCGGGATGCCCATTGATAAGGATGCTTTAATGTCACAACCACGATTTTATGAATATTTAAAAAATAATCCAAAGAAACGATGCGATATTGTCGTATGTGAAGATGCTAAGGAAGCGGGTGAACTTGCCGATGTGGCAACATTTTTAGAGATAGAAACGCTTGTATTTCCTGATTTCAGAGCTTCTTATATGGACGACTTGCGTCCATTTTCTGAAGAATTATTTGCGTTGTTTTCGGCATTACGATCGTACAATAGTTCTCAGAAAAAACCAATGATTATTGCTCCGCTTAAAACATTGCTCTATCCTCTCCCAACGCCAGAATTACTGCAAAGTATGATCATCGAATTTGCTTCACGTATTGATTTAAAAGTCACAAAGGAGACATTGCTTCGTTGGGGCTATACCTTTGTGGATATGGTAGAGATGGAAGGTGAAGTGTCACACCGGGGTGATATCCTTGATATCTTTATCCCAAATACTGAAAATCCTTATCGTATTAGCCTTTTTGACGACGAAGTAGAAGAAATTAAGATGTTCGATGTTGAGACACAGCGGACAGATAAAGAAGAGTTGTCCAGTATTGAGGTGACAAGTGCATTTTTCTCCTTGGATGAAGGGCAAAGTGGACGCTTTGACAAAGCGATTGCAGCTGCACAAAGTGATAGTTTTGTCAAAGACATGGCATCTCTTGGGTTTTGGGTTTTAGGTGACGACGGAGCTGATTTTACGTTAGGTAAATCTCTCTTACGTCTTCATGAGATGAAAAATATACTGGATGAATCATACGGTTTGGATTTTCCTATGATACCGCGTGCCCATTTGGAAGTGGGTGTTCTTCCTGAAGCTGTATATACTAAATCCCTCATCGCTCCCAATTTTGCAACGCTTCGCAGTGTCCATAAGAATAAAAAATTTACCCTCATAACTGCTGGCGAAACGCAGCTTAAAGCGGCAGGTATTTTTGACCTTAATGGGTTGACTATCAAAACTTCCGGGATTGTTTTAGGTCTTATCACTCCCGATGAGATTATTATCTCGCTCAATCGCCATGAGAAAAAACGCCGCCGTCGTAAAACATCCATTTTGCTTGATGATCTAAAAGTAGGAGACTATGTAGTTCACGAAGAGTATGGTGTCGGAATTTTCGAGGGGATCGAGCAGGCTGAAATCCTCGGCGGGATAAAAGATCTTGTCGTTATCAAATACATGGGCGATGATAAACTTCTGCTGCCTGTTGAAAATCTCGATACGATTGATCGCTATATCGCTTCCGGATCCCTGCCTGTATTAGACAGACTGGGGAAAGGAAGTTTTGGAAAGCTAAAAGAGTCTGTCAAAGCACGGCTGTTTGAGATAGCATCGGAAATTGTCGGTATTGCAGCAAGTCGTGCGCTCATTAAAGCTTCAGTCATGCGTGTGGATGAGGGTGAATTGAAGCGATTCCAAGCTGCTGCAGGATTTGACTATACGGCCGATCAGGCTAGTGCCATTAAGTCCATTATTAGTGATTTGGCATCGGGTCATATTATGGACAGACTTCTCAGTGGTGACGTAGGCTTCGGTAAAACGGAAGTGGCAATGAATGCTATTTTCGCGTGCGCACGGGGCGGATATCAATCCCTTCTTGTTGTTCCGACGACACTTCTTAGCTCTCAGCATTTCAAATCGTTACAGGAGCGTTTGGGAGCATTTGGTCTGCGTATCGCCAAGCTCGATCGATTTGTCAGTGCCAAAGAAAAAACAGCAACCCTTAAAGCCCTTTCTATGGGTGAAATTGATTGTGTTGTGGGGACACATGCATTGTTTGGGGTGAGTTGCGCCAAACTGGGACTGGTTATCATTGACGAAGAGCACAAATTTGGAGTGAAACAAAAAGAGAAGCTTAAATCGCTGTATGATAATGTCCATTTACTTTCGATGAGTGCTACTCCTATTCCACGAAGCTTGAATCAAGCGATGAGTTCTATTAAAACTATGAGCGAACTATTGACCCCGCCTAGTGAGCGGTTAGGGGTACGGACCTTTGTAAAAAACTACGATGAGAAACTTATCAAAGAGGTCATTTTACGAGAACTTCGTCGTGGCGGTCAACTGTTCTATGTTCACAATTCGATTGATTCGATGATCATTAAATCGGGTGAGCTTAAAGCGATTTTACCGAATTTACGTATTTTAATCCTTCATTCACAAATCAGCGCAGCTAAAACAGAAGAGGAACTCGCAAAATTTGCCAATCGCGAATATGACGTACTGCTTGCAACCTCGATTATCGAGTCGGGAATTCATATGCCCACCGTTAATACGATGATTATTGATGGAGCTGATCGTTTTGGTATGGCAGATTTGCACCAGTTGCGAGGACGTGTTGGACGTGGACATATCGAGGGGTATGCTTACTTTATCGTGAATGATAAAGATCATCTCACCGAAGAAGCGAAAAAAAGGCTTATTGCTCTCGAATCCAATTCATTTCTTGGAAGCGGTTCTATGCTGGCACATCATGATCTTGAAATTCGTGGCGGCGGCAATCTTGTCGGCGATGCTCAAAGCGGACATATTAAAAATATCGGATATTCACTGTATTTACGTATGCTTGAAGATGCGATCAAAATACTGACGAATCAAACGACCGCTGTAAAAGCAAAAGTGGACATTAAACTCACAATAAGTGCATTTATCAGTGATGAAGTTGTCAGGGAAGATCGTCTTCGTCTTGAACTGTATCGACGCCTTAGTCATTGTGAAAGCCCGAGTGAAATTTATGAAATATTAGAAGAAGTCGAAGATCGTTTCGGTAAGCCTGATGTCCCTACAAAACAGTTTTTTGAAATTATGGTAATGAAAGTACTGTGTATTGAGAAAAAAATTAAAACCATAAGCAATTACAATCAAAATATCGGGATTGAATATATAAATGGTTCTAAAGAGAGCCTGCAAAGCAAAAGTAAAGACGATGATGATTTGATTGCAACGGCATTGCATTATTTGCGTACCGCAAAGCCAAAGGTGCTGTGATGAGTTTTTGTTCTTTTTATGATGCTTCTGTCTGTAGATCGTGTTCATGGATCGATTTTTATTACGCAGAACAGTTGAAGCAAAAAGGTGACCTTTTGCATGGATTGCTTGATCCTTTTGAGCCGCAGGAGTGGCTTAAACCTTCACCCAGTCCACTAAAAGGATTTCGTAATAAAGCAAAAATGGTAGCCATTCCAAGTCTTGAGGGTATTGTCTTGGGCCTATCCGAAGAAGCGAGTTTGATCCAATGCCCTCTTTATGACGTATCGATGCAGAAGGTTTTGGAGAACACACAATCCTGGCTGCGTGATTTGGGTATTAAAGCTTATGATGTCAAAAAGAAAAAAGGGGAGCTAAAATACGTTTTGCTCACGCGAAGTGTACATAATAACTCAATGATGCTTCGCTTTGTGTTACGTTCTCACGGGATAATCGGGCGACTTCAAAGCGCACTCGCCGATCTGATAGCACTCTCTCCCGAGCTCAAAGTAGTTACGGTAAATATACAAAGTGTACACATGGCAATCTTGGAGGGTGAGGAAGAAATATTTTTGACCCAGCAAAACCGTCTCGAAGAGCATCTCAACGGTATAGCACTTTTTATACGGCCTAAAAGTTTTTTTCAAACCAATACGGATGTAGCGGCCAAGTTGTATAAAACGGCTGCTGAGTGGGTAGGGGTCAGTAACCCTAAAGTTATCTGGGACCTTTTTTGCGGGGTTGGCGGATTTGCACTTCATTGTGCAGCTGCCGATCGAGAGATTATCGGAATTGAGATTGAGAGCGAAGCAATTGCCTGTGCTCGTGATTCAGCTGCATTAATCGGATTTGAAAATCTTCGATTTGAGGCAATGGACACGGCAAGTTTTGGAGCCGTTTCAGGCAAAAATGTGGATGTTGTTATTGTCAATCCTCCTCGTAGAGGATTAGGCGAGCAGTTATGCCGATGGCTTGAGAAAAGTGCCCCTGAGCATATTATCTATTCGAGTTGTAATGCGATGAGTCTGGCACGTGATTTAGAGTATTTAGGTCAGTATCGTGTTGCGAGAGTCCAATTATTTGATATGTTTCCCCATACACAACATTATGAGACATTGGTAAAGTTAGTACGTAGCTAAAGAAAAGCAATCTTAAAAAAAATCGTTTAATGCTGGATATTCACAAGTACTTTACGTTCACATTTACAATCGTCAAAATAGACCCAGCGTTCTTCATATACGGGAGACTCTTGGGCAGGAGTTACTTCTTGAACAACAGGATAAGCGGCTGAATTGTCAATAACCATTGTTCTGGGGGCCGTTGTATAAATAACAGCAGGCGCCGTATCGTACATAATCACCGGTCTTGAAGCAGCGTAACCAAGCGCACCGCCAAAAACAAATGGGATAAACCAATTGCCATAATAGCCGCCATGACCATGATAAGCAACAGGACCATGAGACCTGCCATAATTTCGAGCTTGCAGAGAATTTGTCATCAGTAAAGCAGCTGTTACCAGTAAAACTATTCTTTTCATCTTCGACTCCTTGCTTTTAATACAGAATAAAATTCATTTGAGAAAAGACTATCAACTCTCTTAGAAACTATAAGAGTTGAGGACTTTAATCTCTTTGAGCGGCTGTGAACTTGTTTTGGCAATATCACGTCCATGAAATTTTGCATAATTGATATAGCCTGTGAGAATAGTATCGGTCTGTGTATCATATTGGGTAAAACATCGGCGTACCGTTTGATATCCGGTTGTTTGTGTAGTACGGTCAGCATTTTGACCCATCATGGTTCCTATCGCAGCACCGCCAATAGTTGTAGCCACTTTACCGCTTCCACCGCCTAGTTGATGTCCCAATACACCGCCGATAGCGGCACCGACAAGTCCTCCGATGACACTATTCCCTCCAGATTGCTCTTGAACGGCTACTTGCTGATCTTGACATACTTCATGCGGTATATTTCTGGTAACGTTTGAATAGATAGGTTCTGACCGAGTTACCGGTACATATTCTACTTCATTCATACTGTTGCTAGTTGCTTGTGAACCATAATAGTCAGATTGAGCCATCAGTCCTGTTGATACACAAACGAGTAAAGCTGATAAAATTATTTTTTTCATAAATCGATCCTTTTTTGCTACGGTTATTTTACGTCTTTTATCTCTAAGTATATCTACTTTTTTGTAGTTGAAGAAGTATAGTGCTATGAATGTGAAGTTAGTGTGAAAAAGATTATGGTGCTGACGTACTTACAAGATTCAGACCAATAACTCCTATGCAAATTAAACATACGCTTATTATTTTAACCAAAGAAAGTGATTCTTTAAAAAAGACAATGCCGATCAGGGTAACGAGGAATGTCCCAACACCTGCCCATACTGCATACACTGTACCCATTTCAATTTTTTTCATTATAAAGGGCATAATAGAAAACGTTAATCCATAAAATACAAAAATCATAATTGTTGGAAAGATTTTGTTCATTCCATCTGAAAGTTTCATTGAGGTCGTACCTGCGACTTCTAACAAAATAGCGATTGCTAATAATACCCATGCTTGCATTATTGTTCCTTTGTATTTTATAGGTGATGAGAATTGCTAAAAAGGCAAAAAATCTAAAAGACCACCGAGATAATCAAAGGTACTATACAGTGCTAGCAATAGGGTTCCTCCTATGACTAAAAGACCATGTTTGGATAAAGTCTCTTGCAGTTCCTGATCGATTATCTCGTTATAGCATCCGCGATGAATGACAAATAGTTTTCCATGAGTAGTATGAATTGGACTAATGGTGAGATCACAGTGGTGACGTTTTGCCATTTCTCTGGCTATACGGCCATAAATAGCATCCCGTTTTTCATTTCCGTCAAGAGAGGTAAAAATAGCCATATTGAAATGACTGTATTGCTTCTGTGTTTCATCAATAACTTTTCGAAGTACGGCGATAGCTTTATGTTTTTCCATATTATTCATTGTAAACTGAGCTGTAAAAGGGCCGATTCGTTGTCCGAATTCAATGTGTACACACGTTAAAGAATTGATCAAAAATTCTGTAAATTCAATCATAAACTTTCTATTTCCAATGGTAAAAAAAACTTTTGTATTTCTATTTTTTGTCACGTAACTCTTTTTTATTGACTTGCTGTATCTATTCGGATAGCAATGAGATGTACTCTTGTTTTGCAGTTTAAAGGGTAGAAAATTATGCAGGACTTATAAAAGAACCTGTATGGAAGTTACATCGCTGTATCTGAATGACAGTATAGGATAGCGAGTGTGAACTTTGTGTGAAGATTTTATTCTTAGAGGTATGTGCATGTTGCTGGAGCTTCGATGTGAAGCTCACAAAGTGATGTAAAGATCTCGAAAGTATACTAATGTGACAGTCATGGTTAGGCTGATAAATTAGTAGTTGTTCCTGTTGTAGATGTCGAGTTGCCATAGGCTGCCATGATTTTGTTAAACAAAACTTTTTGCATTTCATTGGCAGGAGATGCTTCTTGCACAGCTGTATTTGCTTGAGCTACTTGCGAAATACCATCGGTTGTATTGCTCCTTGCTTGATGATGATGCTTTTGCTTTGTTTCGCTGGTTGCTTGTTTAATGGCATTGAGCATTTCATCAGAACTGATTTGGCCGTCACCATTTGCATCCATTTTGGCAAAGGCTGCATCGACGCTGCTGCTATTATTTGAATGTTTAGCTAATGCTTGAGCTGCTTGAGAAAATTCAGCTTTATCAAGAGTACCGTCTTTATTCGTATCGATTGTTGTCATAAACTGCTGCGCGATAGCGCTAAAATCTATCCCTGTACTTTGATTCGTACCATTCCATGTACCGCTAGCACCACTTTGGGCCTGTACATCTTTATTAGCATACAATTGAGATGCCATTATCGAACTGCTAGAGACTGTCATCATAACCTCCTTCGAAAATTTATGTTTTTAACACGATGAGTACAAGCAAAAAGTGGTCCAAATAATATTTATATATAATAAGTAATAATAAATATTATGTTATTTACTAATAATAATTTATTGATGGAAATTCATCTTATCATGCAAGATGACATCCTTGAGTTTATGTAATTTTGTTAAGTGCGATTTAGTATGTCTGGACGATGTATAGCTTGATAAATTGGTGATGTCTTTGAAACTTGCTTTGAGACCTACTCTTAGATTGCATGTATCGAGAGAAGGATTATCCATAAATTCTGTTATAAAATAGCCATAATTGAGAGAATAATAGTTTGAAATATTGTTTGAGGCATTCGTATAAGAATACTCAAAATGAATATCATCTCTTGGATAGTAATCAATAGTACTGATATAATTTATTTCTTTTTTCGAAAGTGTTTCATATATTTGCGCCCCTTTAAAACTTGTGTCAACAGTACCAATAGGGGATTCTATACGTTTGGCAACAGCAAAATAGGTATCATTGAATCTTTGGCTTTTAGAAGGTTCTTTAGAATCAATAGATGGGTTGTTTAGCTGTGTAATAGAATCGCCAACTTCAAAATAAAGATCGTTTTCAATCATGTACCCACCGCCAAGCGTGCCAGAATATTGACTGATATTATTGATGTAAAGGTTATTGTAATTTTGAGTAATATAATTCGTACCCACAATAATGTACATCTTATTTTGTAATGGATTAAATTGCAGTGCCCCTGCTGTTTTAAATGAGTCTTCAGAACCTTCAACTTTTATGTTTATGTCGTGAGTATTATACGATAGACCTAGAATGTCATATCTAGAAGCAACGGGAGTATTTTTGGTATTCAGGCCATAGATGGAAAGTGTATTTTTTTTAATTAACGTGTTGATTTCATCTATGTTTGAGGCGTGAAGAGCAGCGGTAGTTAAAAGGAGTATAACGGACGTCAGCAGTTTACTGTAATACACTAAATACCTTTTTGCTAAGACGTTAATGGGAACTTTTATTCCATGAAATCGTAAAAGCAGTCCCCTTAGATACTTGCGATTCAACATGAACTAAAAAACCATATTCTTTACAAATCATCTGAATGATATTTAAACCGATTCCAAAGCCTCCATTGGCCTCGTCAAAACGAGTGTAGCGATTGAAAATTTCTTTAATGTCTTCTTCGGCAATTCCAATTCCTGTATCACGAACACTCAAAGAAGTATCATTCAATGTAATGTAAATATCACCCAAGGGTTTATTATATTTGATCGCATTGGAGAGTAAATTGTCGATAATACGGGCTATTTTTTCACGATCGGCTGTGAGTATGCATGGATTAAGATCAGCGTGAAGGGTGATTTTTTTAGCTTCAGCAAGAGGGCGAAAATATTCAATACGCTCTTCGCTAAGGGTTACTATATTGAGCAAAAGATTATAGTTTTTAGTGTGCTCATACAGTACCAAAAAGGCAAGATCATTGTAAAGATTGGAGATGGTCCGTGCAGCTACGTTGATCCGTTCTATATGCTTTAGATGACTGGGAGACAAGGATGCTTTGTCTAATTGCTCTATACTCATCGTAATCACGGATAAAGGCGTATTGAGTTCGTGAGTTGTATCACGAATAAATAGATCAAGCTTTGCGATGGCTTCACGAAGCGGATGCAAAAAAAGTTTTGCAAGGGCATAAATGACAGCCGATAAAAATAAAATGGAAAAAATTAAAAAGAGATAGATGCTTTGACGTGTTTGTTCGAGTTGTGTATCGACAGTGTTAGCTCGTATAACAATATAATGAATGTTCGTGAGATGTTCCAACTCTATAATTTCAACGTAGTAATAGTGATGCTGGTACTCAAAAAAACCTTCATGAAAGGGAAACGACATCTTGGGTATTGTTGAATAGAAGATCTTTTTATTATGATCGAGAAAAGCTATATCGAAACGGGGGTCACGGCTAAGATGCTGATGAAGTTCCGTAAGTGTTTTAGCCTCGAAAATATGATCTTGCAATGCACCCGTATAATAGAGCATAGAATTGTGTCTCAAGTCGATGAAAATATTCTTTTGGTAGGAATAATACATCGCCGAAATGATTAAAAGAAACAGTGTATTTAAAACAACAAAAAGGGATACAAACCGGAGAAGAGCTTTTCGTTCAGGCCCTTTCAATGCTGTATCCTTGGCCGCGAATATTAATGATTGTCTCTTTGCCTAAATATTTGCGTAGATTTTTGATGTGGGTACGAAGATTTTCTTCTGTTGCTTCTTCATCATAATCCCATGCCGATTCGATTAATGTCTGAGTGCTTTGTATTTCATTAGGATGGGATAGCAGTGTTTTAAGGATTTTTGCTTCTTTTCGCGGAAGAACAATTTCGTTATCCTGGATACGCAAGCGTCCTGATTTTACATCAAAAACTATATTCTCAGCAATTTGGATGGGCACATCAGCTGTAAGTGCAAAAGAGCGTTTTAGCAACGCTTTGATACGCAGTTCCAGTTCTTTAAGTTCAAAAGGCTTTTTGAGATAATCATCACATCCGGCATCGTAAGCGCTTGAAAGATCATCAATTCCATTAAGTGAGGTGATGAAGATTGCGGGAGAACTTTTATTGTTATTTCGCAGTTCGCGTAAAACATCAAAGCCATTTGTGCAGGGAACTTTGACATCAAATAAAAAAAGATCAAATGTTTTTTCATAGCCTAAATCAATAGCTGTATTTCCATCATAAGCACATATTACTTCATACCCTTTATCCGTGAGAAATTCTTGAATGATACTTGAGAGCGTAAAATCATCTTCGAGCAGAAGAATACGAAAAATCGGTATCTGTGTTTGTTTTGGCATTGAGAATATTACCTATGAGTGTGAATACGACATTGTAATACTTTTGAATTAATAAAAAGAATTTTTAGTAAAGAGGACCAAAGTGTTCCAGTTGTGTCAAATAGAGCCGTACATCAAATTCAAGCTGGTGATACATTGGTTCAATGTGGGTACAGAGTTTATAAAATGATTTGTTATGTTCTTTTTCTTTGAGATGAGCGAGTTCATGGACGACAATCATCCGTAAAAATACCTCGGGTGTTTTTTTAAAAAGGTGAGAAATCCGTATCTCATTTTTTGCTTTGAGTTTTCCCCCTTGAACGCGGGATACAAAGGTATGCGTGCCTAATGCAGATTGTAAATCACGTATTTTGGTATCATAAAGTACTTTTGAAATGGGAACGGCATTGCGTAAATAGGTATTTTTAAGATCCGTAACGTATTCGTAGAGACTTTTGTCAGTTGTATAGCTATGAACATCCGGATAACGATTCCGTAAATATTCGCCAAGTTTATTTTGGTGGAGAAGAGCTTCGATCTGAGCTTTGATAGTTGGATTGTAGCCGTTGATGTACTTTAACATACGTAATGATACACTTTCAGAATTAAACTATAGGGTATGGATTTGAAAATAGCATTTATTGGAGATGTCGTCGGTCGTCCTGGGCGGGTGATGATCAAAGAACATCTGAAAAAACTTCGGCGTGAACACGAAATCGATTTTGTCATTGCCAATTATGAAAATGCTTCTCACGGTTTTGGTCTAACGTTAAAGAATGCTCAAGAATTATTGGATTCCGGTATAGATGTGATGACCGGCGGTAATCATACCTGGGATAAAAAAGAGATACTTCCTCTTCTCGAATCACTTCCCCTCCTTCGGCCGCATAATTATCCGCAGGGTGTACCTGGAAGCGGATGCCGTATTTTTGAAGTAGCGGGAGATAGGCTGGCAGTTTTAAACATCATGGGGCATTATGGGATGCCGTATGTTGACAATGCATTCCGATGCGCTCGTGATAGCGTAGTGCAGCTAAAAGAACAGGGAATTGAGTATATTTTTATCGATTTCCACGCGGAAGCCAGCAGTGAAAAGCGTGCTATGCTAATGTTGCTTCAAGGTGAAATCAGCGGGATAATCGGAACCCATACCCATGTGGGCAGTGATGATTTTCAAATTGCAAAAGGAACAGCGTATCTTACGGACATGGGGTTAAGCGGATGTCGTGATAATGTTATCGGTATGGATTCTGCTGTACCATTGGAACGATTTCTTACGGGTGTTGCAGGACGTTTTGAAGTTCCTGAAAAATGCAAAAAAATATTCCAAATTGCTATCATGACACTCGAAGAAGGAAAATGCACTGACGCATTTAAGCTCAAAATATTTGATGATGGTAGAATCATCCGCACGGATGCATGGATCGAAGCCTGATGGAACTTTCCGATTCATGGGAACTTTTTGGTGCGCTTAAACGATTAAATCTACTCGAAAACTCACAACCGCTTTGGTGGCCACAGCATGGTTCGTTCGAAGTCGTCATAGGCGCTATTCTCACCCAAAATACCCAATGGGCCAGAGTCACAATTTCCCTCGCCAATCTCGCCCAACACGACCTGCTAACACTGGAGGCACTTTCGCAATGCGATCTCGAAATCCTGATGGAATTAATTCGTCCAAGTGGGCTGACCAAAGCGAAATCTCAGAATATACTCCGACTTTGCCAAGCGATACTCGAAGATTTCGGATCATTCGAGGAATTCGCTCTTAGTGTGGATCGCGAATGGCTGTTAGCACAAAAAGGGATTGGTCCCGAAACTGCGGATTCGATTCTTTGCTATGCCTGTATGCGTGATGTAATGGTTGTAGACAGTTATACAGCACGTTTATTAAAAGCTTTTGGATATGAATTCGAAAGTTATAATGATTTACAAGAGTGGTGTGAACGGGGAATACGAGAACATTGTGATGACGAAGCGCTTCAGCGTACATTTGCCCATTTTCACGGGATGATTGTAGAGTATGTGAAGGAAAATAGTAAAGCAAAGATAGTCAATGTTTTACCGATTTTAGGGAAGCAATGATGTATTGGTTAGGTAAGAAGCTTAAAACACTTCTTTAACGCGACCGACTTCCCCGCTCATTAATCGTACTTTGATCCCATGTGGATGTGAAGTTGAATTTGTGAGGATATCACGAACAATCCCCTCTGTTAGTTTTCCGCTCGATTGATCCTGCTTGAGGACAATGGAGACTCGTTTTCCGGATTGGATATTTTTGCGTTCATTGCCGTTCATAGTGTCTCTTTAATCTCTTAAGTTAAGCCAGGAAGGTGGATTCTCAAAACAAAGCTCGCTTTGGTTCCAGTCATTTTTTTCACCGTGTCTGGCATGAAGTTTTCCATCGATATAAATATATTGCAGACCTGTGACAGTACTGGTGAGTTTTTTCCCTTTTGACAGAGCATCTAAAACAGCTTCTCTACTTTCCATTTGGTAATCCTTGTGGGTCTTGAATAGGTGGATAATTAAATGGATGATTTGCGGTGGAACGACGAATAAATAATTGGAATGAATGAGTGGAAGAAAATGGACAGGTGAAACCTGCCCAAGATAGAAGAAATTACAGTGCTGTAACGTTTTCTGCTTGTGGACCTTTGTCACCTTGGCCAACAGTATAAGTTACTTTTTGACCTTCTTCAAGTGAAACACGGCCATAACCAGTACGGTTAATTTGACGAAAGTGAACAAACAAATCTTTGTCTCCGTTATCTTGTTGGATAAATCCAAAACCTTTTTCGCCATTGAACCATTTTACTGTTCCG
>JAYVLH010000064.1:0-2606 GCA_043759555.1 Sulfuricurvum sp.
AATTTTCTATCAAAAATTAAAACAAAAAAACTGAAACTTATTTTAAAGAAATAAGCTTTAAGGAGTTATTTCAACACTAAAATTGTATCACGCTTCAAATTTTAGTGTTGAAATAAACTCCTACTTTTAATGAAACACATTTTAACACACGCATAAATCAACAAAAAAACTATTTAGCCTAGATTGTATTTATGGAATCAATAAATGAATTTAGAAAAGCATTGGATAGTAACACCTTATTGATATTGGAAATTTTGACAAAAAAAAATTGATCTATTAAATTAAACAAATTTTTCAAAATTAGTTACAAATTATCTAGAAAAAAGGATTTCTCCGAGAAATTTTAACAATTTACTGATTGAAATCCGAGACGAACTTTACGATCATGGGAAACTAAAGACCTTTGAAAAAAACTTATTCAATAAAAAAATCTCGATATTGGAAGTGAATTCAAGGTTAAAAATAATAACAGTGTGTCTTTTGAAATCATTCATTTGAGTTTCACATACGATGATAGTTAGAATGAAGTTCAGTACCTTGAGGAAAAGTACGTCAGGATGCTTGCTAATCAAAGACCTTGCTATTACAATCGAAAAACTTAGTAATCCAAAGTTTTTAGACTAACTCATTAAATAATTCAGTCATCTTTTTTAACCGAAATTCTTGGATTATATTCACTATTATTTTAATTTCTTGTGGACCAAAGTCAGGCGACATCATCTTAATTATTTCATTTTATTTAATACTGAAAAGCTTAATAATTGTGTCTATCATATGAACGAAGATGGAGTTTTATAATTCATACCAGTCTTTTTGATTGAGATAGAAAAAAGATTGGTTACTTGCCTCAAACATTTCTTCCATTTCTAAGAGCTGCCGAAAACGATTAAAATTTATCTTGTTAATATTCATTTAATTTTTTTTTAAATGTTAATATTATTTTTAAAATTATTAAAAATGAAACAAAAAAGGTCTAAAGTGAATAAATTCGATAGTAAACTCTTTTTGGAAGTATTAAAAAAAGAAAAATTCAAGAAAAAAGTGGTAAACACTTTCTTGATGAAAATGAATGTGGAGAATTAAAATTATATTGAATAATGATTCGTAATTAATATTGTTTCCAAAACCGTGTCAAATATTGTTCTCTAGTAGAAAATTTTCTAAAGGAAAAAATCATTGAATTTGTAAGGAATTTTAATGTAATGGATTATTACAAAGATGCTCCAAAAATGCGAAATATTAGAGACGGTTTAGAACAATTAGAGAAGTTTTTTATTATTTTGAATCACCAGTATTTTTGGGATTAATAGATCAACTATCTGAAATTATTAATCCACTGAGAATGGAAGGATTACTTTATGATCAAAAATTGATAAATGTACTGATGAAAATGAAATATCAGAGTTAGAAGCGATTTGAAAAAAAATTTAAAAAGTTTATCTTGCAATTAAAAAATTTCATTAAAAATAGCTTTCTAAATTTACTATGTTAGAAACGTTTTTTTAAAGTTTCTAACATAGTAAATTTAACGAATTAAATAGGACTATTGCCATTTATTTACAGGAATTGTCCGCTGAAAGCCCATTTTCCAAATCTTCTTGGATCATTTTTCATCTTCAAAACTTTCTAGTTTTATTAAAATATGGTTTATGATCAAAGTCTGTTATATAATTACTATTTTTTTTCTTCGATATTCTAACTCTATGCTCTGCTTGGTCACTCTAAATTTACGATCATAACTTATTAACGAGTTATTCGTATAAAACTTAATATACATTTAATAAGATAACTGGTATTCAATTTTAAAACTGTCTCTAACTATCTCATTTTTCTTGGCTCATGAAAATTTATATATTTTTATTAAATATGACTACCAAAGTTAACTTTCTAAATTAGTTTTGAGTTTGGCTAGTTCCATGGCAAAAAGTTGCAAAGCTTTTGTCTTTGAAGATTTTGCTGGATTCAAAATGGAAAGTGGTTGAGTCATATGCATATTTTCAATTTCCAGAATTTTAATAGTTTTAAGTTCCATTTCTTTTTCAATAGCTAAAGAAGAGATAAAGGCAACACCTAATCCTAAATTCACAGCTGCTTTAATTGCTTCCAGAGAATTAAGTTGCAGAATAATGTTTAATCGGTTAATTTCAATTTGATTTTGAATTAATACAGTATCTATCAATTTTCGAAAAGTTGAACTAGAGTATAAGCTAATAAAATTTAGATTATATAACTCTTCTTTCGATAAACTATTTTTAGATGCCAAAGCGTGAGATTTTGGAACAATTAAAATAATTTCATCTTCTACAAAAGGCTCGGCTAAAATAGATTTCTGGAATTGTGTTGGAATTTCTCCACTAATTAAACCTATATCAACTTCGTTATTTTTAACACTTTTGGTAATATTTCGGGTGGAATTTATTTTAACTTTTAAATTTATCTGCGGATAATTTGTAACAAATAATTCTAGCACCTTAGGAAGTAGATATCGACCAATGGTTGGATTTACGCCAATAGTTAAATTACCTCGTTCACCATTTTTTAAATCAATTAAAACTCGACAGCATTCTTCACATAATGGTAAGATTCTTTCGCAATAATTTAAAAGA
>JAYVLH010000065.1:0-22584 GCA_043759555.1 Sulfuricurvum sp.
TTCAAAAAGATAATTTGCCATTGATCCAGGGATTGGATTGACCTCATTAAGATACACTTCGCCTTCGATCTCAAAGAAATCACAACGGATAAGTGCACCCTCAAACAACGGGGTATAGATTCTTTTAAATGCATCTTGCAGCTGTGCTACAAGGGTCTCAGATATTGAGGCTTCTGCTACTGTACTTGAGCGGGAAAAATCAAGATATTTTTTCTCAAAATCCAAAAATTCTGCTTTTTGAGGCTCTTCAACGATAGAGTAGGTAATCTCACCACGTGCACTGAAACCTGCGAGATTGTATTCTTTTACACCACTGATAAATGGCTCAATAAGCAATACCTCATCAAACTCAAATCCAACATCCAGAGCATACTCTAATTCGGAAGCATCACGCACAATACTAACTCCGATAGAGCTTCCAAGGCGGGAAGGTTTCACGATAAAAGGGTATGGGGTTGCAATAGAGTTGCGTTTGTCTTGTGTAATAGCTTCAAAAGGAAGCGTTTTAACTCCCAATGAAGAAGCAAGCCATTTGGTGTAATGTTTGTCAAAACTAAACATTGACGCCTCTTTACGCGGTCCGATAAAGGAGATGCCATAAAAATCAAACAATGCTGCAATGGATCCATCTTCACCATCACCCCCGTGAATGATATTTAAAACAGGCATAGTATGCATTTTCGAACCGAACATTCCTCGTTGCTCAAAGCCACCCTTGGTCAGAGAAATTTGAGGCATTTTCAGGTGTTCACCGCGAGAAAACGTAATCGCTTTCATTTTTGACGCTTCAACAAGATAAAAACGATGGTCTTGATCGCAAAAAATAAAGCTTAAATCAAATCCTCTCAGTTTTCCTTTGACTGTAATAGCACTAACAATACTGATTTCATGCTCATAGCTGGCGCCGCCGAATAAGATAGCTAATTTCATTATTTTCCTTTTAAAATTTTTGTAATTGTTTTAACGCTTCTTTAACTAGCGCTGCCGTATCCGTTGCACTGCACTTGCTTAAGGCACTCACAATGATCTCTTTTTTAAATCCAAGTGATTCCAATGCCATTAATGCTTCGCTGGATGCGCTTGCAGTGTATACATCACCTTGAAGCAATATCGCATCAAATCCTGCCAATTCGACCATAATCCGAGCAGCACTTTTGGGACCAATACCTGGAACTTTTTTGAGCGCATTCACATCTTTGGACGAAATAATACCTGCAAACTGCTCCGGCGTAAAGGTACTGCATATTGCAAGTGCTGCTTTTGGCCCTATTCCATTTATTTTTAGCATTCCCTCAAAGAGTGTTTTTTCAGATTTTTGTGTAAATCCGTACAGTTGCTGAGCATCTTCACGAATAATATGACTAATATGAATCTTGATCTTTTTACTGGTTAATGCACTGTAGGTATGCAAGCTAATAAATACTTCATAAATAACTCCGTTAACTTCTAAATGCAGTTTTGTTGCTTCTTTAGATTCAATAGTACCGATAAGCCCTACAATCATTTACTCACTACCTTTATTGTAAATTCCCCATCTTCGTCTTCATGCAATGCTAAAACATTTTCATCACTGTTATCAGCAGGAAAATAGGTAACATCTATAGGAGGATCAATAAGTTTAAAAATAACTTCATTATAGTTGTGCCAACGATCATGATTAATGATCCGTGCATCAAAGATTTCATTTTGTAAAGAAGTATGATCTGTACTTAAAAGCACAAGAGAGTCTTCTTGTGCTTTATATTGGAACTGTAAATCTTGAAGTTTCTTCTTAAACTGTTGAAATTGCTGATATTTTTCCACAAATGCTGAAGGAGCTTTAATACCGTTATTTTTGTAGTAAAGCAACTTTTGTTTAATGTCCTCATAAGCAGATGTATTTTCTTGCATGATTTTCTCATAATCTGCAAGCTCTTTTTTACTTGTATTTAGTAAATTTTTCGCTTTATCCATCTTTGCAACATCATCGTTCAAGCTTTCACGCGATTCGTTCAAGAGAGGATCAATAATTAATACATTTTCCCCGCCTACAAGCTTTTTAATTTCAATACTTTTAGATGCTACAACTTTTACATGCGAACCTAACAGTTCAATAACCACTTCTTTTGCTCGAATCTTTCCACCAATTGCTTGTGTAATAAATACTTTATCGCCCTCAACTTCACCATGCTCTAGCCTAGAAATATGAATCTCTTTTCCGAAAGCTTTGCCTTTTAGGATATTAATAGACAGCTCATCTGCGGTTACCGTTGCACTGCTGTGTACTTGTCCTTCAATGGTTGCTTTATTAGCAGTAACTTTGGCATCTTGCCCTACGCTTCCTTCAATATTAATGACATTAACCGTTACTACCATTCCCATTCCAATAGCATCTTTTAGTGCATCTTTTTCTTTAACATTAATAGAAACACCTGCATCCAAATCTGTATCAATAGACCCAGTAGAACGAAAACTAATTTCAGAAACATCCATCTCTGTTTTGATATCGTACATTCCACCCTCAAATGTCACATAACCTCCGACACGAGCACGAAATTCAATTGTTTTCTCTAATTCATCCCGTTTAATGTTTTCACTCCATGTAAATGTTGGTTCATATCGAGTTATGGGCTCTTTTGGGATAATGATTTCACCTCTGGTATTTCTCCCGATCGTTCCTTTGATAGGTTTGATATACTCAATCAAAAGATCATTTTCAACCACACTCACAATATATCCGCGTTTTGCGTAATTCACTCTACCCGCTTCATCCATCTCTTTATATTTTTTATCATAATGCAAGATTAACTTATCATTTATTGTTACAGTAGGTTCGTAACCTTCCGCTACTATATAACGTACTTGTTCGCCAAAAGACAAAGTTCCATGAACTTTAACTTTAGCAACCATATCTCTCAAGTTTTGACGCATCCTTGAATCAAAAATATCGATCATAATATTAGCACGAAGCTTTTTCTTTTTAATAAGCTCATAAAAAGATGTCTCAAAACTTTCATCATAGACGATACTGCTTCCCGCTTTAATCGTTAGATAAATTTTGCACAATGTGGCATTTCCAGCAATAGAAACGTCCAATTTTTCCAATACGTTTGTTTGTGTCAATGTAAAAATTTCTATTTCATAAATCTGCTTGATCTCAAATTTAGTATTTAGATATAGTTCCTCACTAATATCATTGACCTCTTGAGCATTTACTTCTATCCAATCTTCACCGTCACTAAGTAAGCGCGTAAAAATTTGTGTTGTCAATAATCTAAAATCAAGCGTTTTAATAGAAACATTATGATTGGCTGCTGTATTGATAAGTTCTTTAGCTACATTGCTGGTGCGTACCACAATCGAAGGGATCCTTTGATCCGAAGGAACAACATTTTTACTCTTGTTTGCAAACAATGCCATTTCGCCTCCTACCCTAAAATATGAGCTATTTTAATCACATATCGGTTAAACTTACGTAAAATTTAAAAAGCGGCTTTTATTTTCATGTTCAAATCCATATTTTCAAACTCTTTTGGCATCCTCATTTCTCGTATTACAGGTCTTGCACGGGACATTCTTATGACGTCGGTTTTGGGTGTCAATGTGTGGAGCGATATTTTCTTAATGGCATTTAAATTTCCCAATCTTTTTCGTCGAATATTCGCAGAGGGTTCATTTACTCAAAGCTTTATGCCCTCATACATCGCTTCAAAGCAAAAAAGTGTTTTTGCAGTAGCTATTTTCATCCGATTTATGATTTTTATTGTTGTATTTTCCTTCTTAGTGACATTATTTCCTGAATTTTTCACCAAACTATTAGCATGGGACTGGGACAAAGAGCTTATTTCTAAAACAGCACCGCTTACCGCAATTAATTTTTGGTATTTAGACCTTATCTTTATTGTCACTTTTTTAGGAACACTGCTCCAACATAAGGAACATTTTTTTACCACCGCTTTTTCAACTGTTTGGCTTAATATTGCTATGGTTGTATCTCTGATCTTATTTATGCATTCGGACCCTAAGACTATGGTCTATGCACTGAGTTGTTCGATACTTATTGGCGGCTTATTCCAAGTACTGACGCATCTTTACACAATACGTCATCAAGGGCTTATGAAAGTCCTTGTCGGTGGTTGGAAATACCGCAAGACCAAAGATGTAAAAGTAGAAGAATCTAAATTTGCCTCTCTTTTTTTCCCATCTCTTCTGGGTAATTCTACAGCACAAATTGCATCATTTATAGATACTAGTCTAGCCTCATTTTTAGCTGCCGGATCCGTATCCTATCTTTTTTATGCCAACCGAATTTTTCAACTTCCTTTTGCCATTATCGCTTTAGCCATCACCACGGCATTATTTCCAGCCATTGCCAAAGCTATTAATAATGAGAACCATACCTTAGCCTATAAAAATCTTTATAAAGCATTTTGGTTGCTTAGCGCATTGTTAGGATTATCAGTTTTAGGCGGTATGCTCTTAAGTGAACCTATTATTTGGCTTTTATTTGAGAGAGGTAATTTTACGATCCAAGACACCCATAATACAGCAGATGTTTTAATGATGTACATGCTGGGATTAATCCCATTTGGACTTGCAAAACTATTTTCACTTTACCTTTATGCCATGCATAAACATCTCAAAGCTGCCAAAATAGCTGCAGCATCGCTTATTATCAATATTATTTTCTCTGTTTTACTGATGAAACCCATGGGAGCAGCCGGTTTAGCATTAGCAGGAAGTATCGGCGGAGCAGTACAGCTGATACTTACGGTTAAAGAAGTAGGGTTTGGAATATTTGTAGATCTTTTAAAAACGAAAACAACGCTCTATTTTTCTGCGGCTATGGTACTTTTTGCAGTAATATTTTACACTTTAAACAATTTTTTGATAGACTTAATACGATAAAGGTAATAGTAAATGGTTATTTATGACAGTGTAAAAAAAACAAAATTAGAATTTATATCTCTCATAGATGGAAAAGTATCCCTCTATGTCTGTGGACCAACAGTCTATGATGATGCCCACTTGGGACATGCCAAAAGTGCACTGGTATTTGACCTTTTGCAACGTGTTTTAGAAGCCCAAGGCTATGAGGTCACGTATGCACGCAACATTACCGATATAGATGACAAAATTATCAATAAAGCACGTGAGCTTGGAGTAAGCACTGACGACATAGCTACTCGTTATACCAATGCCTATCATCGAGATATGGAAGCTATTGGTGTACGTGCACCGACTCTGGAACCCAAAGCAACTGAATCAATTGATGCCATGAGTGATATGATACAAAAACTCATAGCAAAAGGTCACGCTTACCAAATCAGCAATGGTGATGTCTATTTTGACACTGCCAGTGACAAAAACTACCTCAGTCTCTCTCATCGCCAAAGTCTGGAAAATATTAGTCGTGTCGACAAAGTAAGCGAAAAAAAGAACGAAGCCGATTTTGCCCTCTGGAAAGCAGTAATAGATGACAGCATTGCCTTCGAATCTCCTTTTGGTCGTGGTCGTCCCGGATGGCATTTGGAGTGTTCAGCAATGATTGAGCAGTATCTAGCCATAGAAGGAACCCCCTACGCTATCGACATTCACGGCGGCGGTTCAGATTTACTCTTCCCGCACCATGAAAATGAAGCAGCACAGACACGCTGTTCTACTAACCATGAGCTCGCTAGATATTGGATGCACAATGGATTTATAAATGTCAATGGCGAAAAAATGTCTAAAAGCCTAGGAAACAGTTTTTTTCTCAAAGACGCCCTAAAAATCTATCATGGTGAAGTGCTCCGTTTTTATCTTTTGAGTACTCATTATCGGGGTGATTTCAATTTCAATGAAGAGGATCTTATTGCTTCTAAAAAACGTTTAGATCGTCTTTATCGTCTAAAAAAACGGCTCTTTGGATTCACAGCCCAAATCATTAAAACAGAGTTTTCGACAGCGTTACTGGAAGTATTAGGCGATGACCTTAATGTCTCAAAAGCTTATGCATTGATTGATGAGCTGCTTTCATCTGCCAATGAAATGCTTGATAATTTTCCTAAGGATAAAGCTTATCGACAAATACTTTTCTCGTCCTTTTCAACCATAGAAACGGTTTTGGGATTCGGGGGACAAAACCCTTATGAATATTTTTTGTTTGGTATTGATGAAGCAGCTAAAGCCAATATTGAAATTCTATTAGCCAAAAGGGCCCAAGCTAAACTAAATAAAGATTTTAGGACATCTGATGCTGTTCGAGATGAACTTACCGCATTGGGGATTTCAATCATGGATACTGCATCAGGAACTTTTTGGGAGCGTCGAGAGTGAAAAAAACGTTTAACTATTATTTTCCCTATATGAAAGGATATAAATATCAGTATATCCTCGTAGTAGTTGGAATACTTCTTACAGTCACCGCTACTGCCGCAACGGCACACATTATGAAACCAATTATGGATGATATGTTTATTGCCAAAGATCCAAAAATGCTGTATTTGATACCGCTTATGCTCATCTCAATCTATATAGCCAAATCAGCAGGACGCTATTTACAATCTGTGTACACAAACTACATCGGACTGCACATCATATCCCGTTTACGCGAAGATCTTTTGGAAAAAATGATTCATTTAGATATGGGATTCCTCTACTCTAACCGCAGTGGTGAACTTATCTCTCGTATTACCAACGACATAGCACGCGTTCAGTATTTTGTATCAACAATGCTTCCCGAACTTATTCGCGAAACGCTAACGGTTATTGCCCTCATAGGATATGTCATTTATCTTAATCCCATTTTGTCTTTTTGGGCACTGATTGTGATGCCAACTATTATTTATCCATTAATTCTTATTGCCAAACGTCTTAAAAAACTTTCTCATCGTTCACAAGAAAAAAATGCAGATGTTCTCTCTCGTCTCACAGAAGTATTTAATAATAGTGAAATCATCAAAGCCAATGCGACTGAAGACTATGAAATGGTTCGATTTAAAGATGAAAATAGCCATTTTTTCAATATCAACATGAAAGCAACCTATACCAATGAGCTCGTTTCTCCTATAATGGAGATTATCGCGGCGATCGGGTTGGCTGCTGTTATTTTTGTTGGCGGGAAAGAAGTGTATGCCGGACGTATGAGTGTTGGGGAATTTACCGCTTTTTTAACAGCGATAGGACTTGTATTTCAACCTTTACGTCGTGTAAGCTCAATTTACGGCAAAATTCAAGATGCACAAGCCGCTACCGAACGTGTTTTTCACATCTTTGAGCTGAATAACAAAATTATAGATGGAACCAATGTTTTAAATATGCCTGTAAATATGATCGAATTTCAAAACGTTACTTTAAAATTCAATGAAAAAACTGCCCTCAAAAATCTTGACATACAAATCCATGCCGGTCAAACAGTCGCACTTGTCGGTCAAAGCGGTGGGGGGAAAAGTTCTCTTATTAATCTCCTTTTACGCTTCTATGACCCTGATGAAGGAACGATACTCCTCAATCATCATAATATTAAAGACTACACACAAAACTCACTGCGTCATCAGATTGCGGCTGTTTCTCAACGTATTTATATTTTTCAGGACACCTTGGCAGCTAATGTTGCCTACGGGGATGAAATTGACGAAGAAAAAGTTCTAAATGCATTAAAGATAGCCGATGCCCTTGAATTTTCCCATAACCTTCCTCAAGGTATTCACACTGTAATGCAAGAGTTTGGTGTTAATCTTTCTGGTGGACAACGTCAACGCATAGCAATCGCCCGTGCTATTTATAAACACGCTTCACTCCTCATCTTGGATGAAGCAACCAGCGCTCTCGACAACGAAAGTGAAAAGCGGATTCAAAATGCGCTAAAGAGCTATGCCAAAGATAAAATCACCATTATTATTGCCCATAGGCTCAGTACGATCGAGCATGCTGATGTCATTTTATATTTTGAATCCGGTGAAATTATTGCCGAAGGTTCACATCGCGATCTTTTAGAAAAATCCGAAGCATATCGAAGACTTGCAGGCCAAATGGAAACTTCTTCATAAGAGGATAATTATTTCATCAATGAAGTCTAACCTTTTTTCTAGTATAATCTCTAATATTAACGATACGTATTTTAGACGGAGACGCAATGATTGATTATGAAACATTAAAGCCGTGGTTATTTAAATTACAACCCGAAACAGCACATACATTGGGTGCCCTTGTTTTACGTGGTGCTGCCTATTGCTCACCTATTTTAAACCCATTTATTGCCAAAAACTTTATCTCTCACCCTTCTCTTACACAAGAGCTTTTTGGTCGAACATTTCTTAATCCAGTAGGTCTTGCCGCCGGATTTGATAAAAATGCCACCATGATTGAGGGCAGTGTCGCTATGGGATTTGGTTTCAGTGAAATCGGGACACTTACCCCTAAACCTCAAGAAGGGAATCCAAGACCAAGACTTTGGAGACACATCGAAGAAGAATCAATACAAAACGCCATGGGTTTCAATAACGATGGATTGTTTCGTATTGCTCATCGACTTAAAAATATTTATCCTTTTAGCACCCCTATCGGTGTCAATATCGGAAAGAACAAAACCACTTCCGAAGAAAACGCACTTAAAGACTATGTAACACTCATAAAAGCATTGCACCCGTATGCAGACTACATGGTCATTAATATTTCTTCTCCAAATACGCCAGGATTACGTGATCTCCAAAATGAAGATTTCATAAGTGAACTTTTCACACAGGCAAAAACACTCACGGATAAGCCGATTTTACTGAAAATTTCTCCTGATATGAGTGAAGATCAAGCAGTCAATCTTTGTGTGCACGCCGTGGCAAACGGTGCAGATGGAATTATCGCTACCAACACCACTATCGATTACTCTTTGGTGAGTGAACCTGAAGAGATTGGCGGAATTAGCGGAGAAGTACTGCGTGAACGAAGCTTTTACATTTTTGACGCTATTGCACGTGAACTGTTTGGCAAGACTACCCTTATTAGCGTTGGCGGAATCTCTACTCCCGAAGAAGCTTATCGCCGTATTCGCGCAGGAGCTTCGTTAATACAGATCTATACATCCCTTATTTATAAAGGTCCTGAAGTTGTTGAAGAGATTAACAATGGACTGATCGATTTACTCGCTCGCGATGGCTATTCCACAATCAGTGAAGCTATCGGTGCCGATCGTATATGAAAACATTTACAATAATATTTTTGACATTAGGAACCCTTATGGCCTCATCATTGCCTCACTATGAAACCAAAACACTTGATAACGGATTACAAGTCGTTGCTATCCCGATGAAAAATAACTCGAATGTTATTTCGACTGATATTTTCTACAAAGTAGGAAGCCGTAACGAAGTCATGGGAAAAAGCGGTATCGCCCATATGCTCGAGCATATGAATTTTAAATCAACCAAAAACCTCAAAGCAGGCGAATTTGACGAAGAGGTCAAAAGTATCGGCGGAATGAATAACGCCTCAACCGGATTTGACCATACTCATTATTACATCAAATCCAGTAGTGAAAATATGGGTAAATCCCTAACTCTTTTTGCTGAACTTATGCAAAACTTGAATTTAAAAGATGATGAGTTCCAACCCGAACGCAATGTCGTTGCCGAAGAACGTCGCTGGAGAACAGACAATAACCCAATGGGATATTTGTATTTTCGACTTTTCAACAGCGCCTACATCTATCATCCGTATCACTGGACACCGATTGGATTTATGAATGATATACAAACATGGACGCTTGAAGACATTCAAAAATTTCATGCAACGTATTATCAGCCTAAAAATGCCATTTTAGTGGTAACAGGCGACATTAAACCAGAACTTGTTTTCGCAGAAGCAGAAAAATATTTTGCCGCTATTCCCAACACGCTTGAAATTCCAGTCGTCAAGACCATCGAACCTCAACAAGACGGTGCACGCCGTGTAGAAGTTCAAAAAGAGAGTGAAGTAGAGATGATTGCCATCTCGTTTCCTATCCCAAATTTTCAACATCCAGATCAACCAAAACTTTCTGCACTCAGTGAATTACTTAGCTCGGGTAAAAGCTCACGACTGTACCGTACTCTCGTTGATGAAAAACGTCTGGTCAATCAAATTCATGCCTACAATATGGAGACTATCGATCCGGGTGTATTTTTATTTTTAGCCATTGCCAACAAAGGTGTCAGTGCTGAAAAAATTGAGAAGGAAATCTGGAAAGAGATTAGAAAACTGCAAAAAGATGGAGTCAAGCAAAGTGAATTGGATAAAGTCAAAATCAACACCAAATCAGATTTTGTCCACTCTCTTGAAAGCTCGACATCCGTTGCAGAACTCTTTGGAGGCTACCTTTCACGTGGGGACATTGGACCGCTGGAACGGTATGAGGATGCGATCAACGCCCTCACCTCTAATGATATTAAGGATATTGCTAATCTCTATTTTAAACCCGAACAATCAACAACACTCATTTTGCGAAAAGGTAAATAATGAATTTAGTTACAGGCTCAACAACAGCTTTAATTACTCCTTTTAAAAATGGAAAATTAGACGAACAAAAATATGCTGACCTTATTAAAAGACAAATAAATCATGGTATCAATGCCGTTTGCCCAGTAGGTACAACAGGTGAAAGCGCAACCTTGAGCTATGATGAAGATCGAATATGTATGGAAATTGCCGTATCTATCTGTAAGGGAACCAATACCAAAGTATTAGCAGGTGCAGGAAGCAATTCGACAGCAGAAGCCATCAAAGCTGCAAAAACAGCCCAAGCATGCGGTGTTGATGCTATCTTTTCGGTAGCTCCGTACTACAACAAACCTTCACAAGAAGGACTTTATCAGCATTACAAGGCCATTGCCCAGTCTGTTCCGGAACTTCCTTTTATGCTTTACAATGTACCAGGCCGAACCGTTGTCGATATTAGTGCAGACACCGTTATACGCTTATTTGATGATGTAGAAAATATTTATGGTATCAAAGAAGCAACCGGCAGTATAGAGCGTACCATCGAATTACTCTCACGAAGACCTGAACTAAAAGTATTTTCGGGTGACGATGCTATTGATTATGCTATTTTAGCCAATGGTGGTGCTGGGATTACGTCGGTTACTTCCAACCTTTTACCTGATCTCAAAAGCCAATTAGTCTTCAAAGCCCTAAACGGTGATTTAAAAGGTTCAAAAGAGATTAATGATGCTCTTTTCCCTATTAATAAAGTTCTCTTTTTAGAATCCAATCCCGTGATGATAAAAGCTGCCATGTACATTGCAGGACTTATTGATACCTTGGAATATCGTCTTCCACTGGTACCACCAAACCTTGACAACCTCAAGCGTCTCGAAGAAGTTATGAAAAATTATACAATTGTAGGAGCATAAAAGAATGGAAAATATGAAAGGCAAAACACTGGTTATAACCGGAGCCACTAAAGGCATTGGTCAAGCTATCGCTGAGAAGTTTGCACAAAAAGGTGTCAATGTCGCATTTACCTATAACAGTAATGCCGAAGTAGCCGCTGTATTGGTAGGCGAATTAGAGAGTAAATACGGTATTAAAGCACGTGCGTATCCTCTGAATATCTTGGAAACAGATGAATTCAAGCCACTCTTTGAAGCGATTGATGCTGATTTCGATCGTGTTGACTTCTTTGTTAGCAATGCTATGATTTATGGCCGTCCGGTTGTTGGCGGATACGGTAAATTCATGCGCCTTAAACCACGAGGACTGAATAATATCTATACGGCCACAGTAAATGCTTTTGTTGTCGGTACGCAAGAAGCAGCAAAACGTATGGAAAAAGTGGGCGGTGGTGCAGTTGTGACCATGTCCAGCACCGGAAATCTCATCTACATTGAAAACTATGCCGGTCACGGGACCAACAAAGCAGCTGTAGAAGCAATGAGCCGTTATGCAGCGGTTGAGCTTGGTGAGATGAATATTCGGGTCAACGCTGTTTCAGGCGGTCCAATCGATACAGATGCTCTTAAAGCATTTACCAACTACGAAGAAGTCAAAGCCGAAACTATCAGACGTTCTGCCATGAATCGTATGGGTTCACCTAACGATATCGCAGGAGCCGTATATTTTCTCTGTACAGACGAAGCAAGCTGGATTACAGGTCAAACAATCGTTGTTGATGGTGGAACAACCTTTAGATGATTAATCTCCCAAATATTTTAGCATTTATCCGTCTTCTCATTGCTCCGATTATGTTTTGGGTCATTCTCACTCCTGAACTCTTTACCGATCAAGGCTTTCATATTTCATGGAGCTACTACACGGCTGCCTTGCTTTTTGTCATTGCCAGTGTTACCGATTTTTTTGATGGCTACATTGCTCGTGAACTTGACCAAATAACTATTGTGGGACAAATTCTCGATCCCCTTGCTGATAAAATGCTTACGCTAGCAGCTTTTTTAGGACTCATGCTTATGAATCCAGAAGTGAGCGCATGGGCAATTTACATCATTCTTGGCCGAGAGTTGTTTATTACCAGTCTTCGTACTCTTTCCGTCTCGGTAGGAATTGATGTTAGTGCATCTTTTCTTGGTAAAGTCAAAACCGTAGTCCAGATGATTGCCATTGGATTTTTATTGATGCATTGGCAAGGCGGCGTAACCATCTTATGGAGTGCCGTAGCTGTTACCGTTTATTCTGGTGGTGAATATCTTGTCGCATTTGCAAAAGCTTATCAAAAAAGAGAAATCCAATGAGCTGGCTGGTTGCACTTTTAGTCTTATCGCTTCTGATTTTTCTCCACGAACTTGGGCATTACAGTGCCGCTAAACTTTTCGGCGTCTATGTTGAAGTTTTTAGCATCGGCTTTGGAAAAAAACTGGCCTCTTTTCAAGCATGGGGAACACAATGGCAAATATCTGCCATTCCGCTAGGCGGCTATGTCAAGATGAAAGGTCAAGACGATCTTGATCCAACAGCAATAAGTGCTGATAGTGACAGCTATAACAGTAAAAAGCCTTGGCAGCGTATCATCATTTTATTAGCTGGTCCTATAGCCAATTTTATCACAGCATGGGTACTCTTTTATGCCATTGCCTTGGGTGGTCCTCAAGCACTTTCACCTGTTGTGGGTCAAATCGTCAAAGGCTCGCCGGCACAAATGGGAGGTCTTCAGAAAAATGATACCATTATTGCTATCAATGGAGAAAACATCACTCAATGGAATGAACTATCTGAAATCATTCAATCCTCTACAGGGACCTTGACACTGAAAGTTCAGCGCAACGACTCTATGCTCTTTTTAAATTTAAATCCCCGAATAAGTGAATCCACTAATCTTTTCAAAGAAAAAATTCAACGCCGTATGGTAGGTATTGCTCCCTCTGGCCAAACCCATACTCTTGATCTTGACTTTAGTGAAACACTGAAATACGCATCCATGCAAACCTATGACACATCATTTTTAATTTTTCAGAGTGTTCAAAAACTGCTTACAGGTGTAGTACCTGCCAAAGAAGTTGGCGGTGTTGTGAGTATCGTACAAATCACGGCTGATGCTACAGCATACGGATGGATGAGCCTATTTTTCTTTGCTGCCCTTATTTCCGTCAATTTAGGCGTATTAAATCTCCTCCCGATTCCTGCCCTTGATGGAGGTCATATTGTCTTTAATCTCTACGAGATGATTCGACGAAAAGCACCCAGTGAAGCGGTTATAACACAGCTAACTATTGGTGGATGGGTATTGTTAATGGGGCTAATGGCTTTAGGACTTTATAATGATATTACAAGGCTTGCCCAATGACAACTTTGGAACAAAAACTGCATTTTGATACTATCATCGATCGAATCGAAAAAGCGCGTCTGCGTGTGAGTGATCATCATATTGTTAAAATCGTTGCTGCTAGTAAATACGTAGGTATAGAAGAGATAGAAGCTCTCTACAACATCGGACAGCGTGCATTCGGAGAAAATAAAGTCCAAGATATGAAAACCAAAGTTGAAGCACTGCAGGAATACCCGCTCGAATGGCATTTCATAGGGAACTTACAAAAAAATAAAATCAATCAGCTCTTATCTTTAGATCCACATCTTCTACACTCTATTGATTCACTTGATCTTGCAGTCGCACTTAATGAACGACTTGAGCGTGAGGGGAAGACACTTCGTGCTTTGGTGCAAGTCAATTCAGCTTTAGAAGAGAGTAAATCAGGCTTTAATCCTGATGAATTTTTGGAGCGCTATGATCAAATATCACTACAGTGCCCCCATATCCATTTGATGGGAATCATGAGTATCGGGGCACACACTGATGAAATTAAAACTGTACAAAAAAGTTTTGAAATCACACATTCACTGTATGAAAAACTCCCAGATGCAGCCATATGCTCCATGGGTATGAGTGGAGATTTTGAACTGGCAATTCAATGCGGCTCAAATCTTGTTCGTCTTGGGTCTATTCTATTTAAACATTAACTATTTTTAAAATATGATTCACTTGTGATATAATAAATTACTTATAATAACAATAAATTTGGAGAGATATGTGAATAAAATACGAGTACGAGCAACACTTCTTGCAATGAGTATTGTTCTGCTTTTGATTGCCTTTTTCGTATACTCTATTTTTCATGATAAACAGCGTGTTTTAGAGGAAAAAACCCATTCACATCATGAACTTCTCAAAAATTCTTTTGAACTTTCCATGCTTGATACCGAAAAAAGTCTCAATCACTACGCTTGTAAAATGATCTCGGATCATCGAATTGTTGATGCATTCGAATCGGGTGATCGAAACACTCTGTATGCTCTTGCTCTACCCTATTTTAATGAAGCGCACACAAGCGGTGAAGCTGATTTAACAGGTTTTATCAAAGCCAACGGCACCCATTTTCTTCGCCTTCAGGATCCTAAAAAATTTGGCGATCATATGACTATAAAACGTCCTATGATTGCACAAGCGATACAATCGCGTCGTCCGCTTACCTCTCTTGATGTTACACTTTATAACATCTCAATAATAAGCATTGTACCTATTTTTAAAGAGGGACGTTTTTTAGGAATTCTTCAAGTTTCGGCCAATATAAACCGCGTTCAAGACCGTCTTAATGCCCATTCAGGAATTAAATCAGCATTAGCATTTAATACAAAAATTCTCAATTCAATTCTCCCTGCTGGAAATAATCTAAAGCACTACGTAGACTATACCATTATCTCTTCCAATGACTCTTTATTTAACAATCTGCCTTCTAATTACGCATTCACTTACTCAATGCGTCACACGATTGGAGAGTCAACCTATATCATTGCATCAAGGGAATTGAGTACCTATTCCAATAAACCAATCGCACGTTTGGTTTGTGCCCTCGACATAACTAATGATGAAGTCGCATACAAGCATGAAATCGCCAATTTACTTCTTGTTAGTACCATAATAGTTATTTTACTTGGACTTATCCTGCATATAGGATTTAAAACCCTCATACGACGAGTAAATCGCCAATCTGCAAAACAAAATGAGCAGCTACGTAAACAGCTTTACACTGATTCACTGACACAATTACCGAATCGCAAAGCATTAATTGAAGCAATTTCTAATCAACAGCATCTTGGTATTCTTCTTATTAATATTGACAATTTTAAAGAAATAAATGATTTGTACGGGCATGAAATAGGCGATAAAATTTTACAAGCTGTTGGAAAATCGATACAAGACACTGCATTAACGCATACACTTTACCTTTATAAAATGCCTTCAGATGAATACGCTTTGTTACTTCACGACAAACTCAATGCAAATATTTTTGATGTAATTTGTCAAAATATTCTTCAAACGCTGACAAATACTTATTACACTATTGATGAAATTAATATTTTTACTACCGTTACTATAGGCGCTGATTTTTGCCTTGAACCTCAATGCGATTTAATTGTGCGTGCTGATATGGCATTAAAAACCGCCAAAAAACGAGGAATATCCTTTTTAAAATATAACGAATATTTTCATATCAAAGAAGAATATCAGAATAATATTTTATGGAGTAAAAAAATAAAAGATGCCATTGACGCTGAACGCTTCACCCTCTTTTATCAAGGCATACATGATACTCATACGCAAGAAATATATGAGTATGAAGCCCTCATAAGAATTCGTGATACAGATGGTTCGATCATTTCACCTAATACATTTTTAGATATTGCCAAAAAAACACGCCTTTACCCTCATATCACACGATTTCTTTTACATACTATTTTTAATCAGTTGCAGACAACACACTATCGCTATTCAATTAATCTCTCTATTTCAGATATCCTGGATATGGATATGCAAGCCATTATTTTTGATTATTTAAAGGAAACCGGCACGGGTGATAGACTCATTTTCGAAATATTAGAGAGCGAAGATATAGAAAACAATCTAGTCGTTTCTGCCTTCATTGCCCAAGCTAAAACGTTTGGATGTCGTATAGCCATCGATGATTTCGGAACAGGCTACTCAAATTTTGCTCATATTTTACGACTTAATGTTGATTTTATTAAAATAGACGCATCGCTCATCAAAAACCTCCATGTTGATCTAAGCGCACAAGACATTGTTGGCACAATTGTTGAATTTGCCCATCGCCTCAATATTAAAACCATAGCCGAATTTGTTCATTCAGAAGATGTGTATAACGAGTGTTTAGAATTGGGAATTGATTACATTCAGGGCTTTTATTTGAGTGAACCTAGACCTCTTTAATTTAGAATAATAATAAATTTCTTTTCTATTCCGTCACTGAGATAAATATTGCCATCGTGCGCTCTGGCAATTTCTCGTGAGAGGACAAGCCCTAATCCATTGCCTCTCTCCTTGGTACTTTTAAATGCCTCAAAAAGTCCTTTTTTGTTTTCAATCGGGATACCAGAATCTACAATAGTAAAATTATGTTTTCTCTCTATCTTTTCATACGTCATGGTGATATATCCTTCTTCCTCATCATCCAATTCGATAGCATCAATAGCATTAAAAATAAAGTTGCTAAAAAGCATCACCAGTAAATCCATATCGCCCTCAAGGTCAAAATCTTTTTCCGGAAATTTAAATTCAATAGATTTACCATAGCTGTAATATCCAATAGCATTGTGAAGTTCTTGCTCAATTTTTTTCCACTGTAATGGCATTTTTTGGACACTCACACCTTTTGAAAACATCAAAGTTGCTTTGATGATCCGCTCAATACGGTAAAGCGATTTTTGTATTTCAAAAACAATAGGCTTATTTGTATCAATAACTCTTTTCATCAAAGTTGAGGCTAATAGAGCAATTGCACCAACAGGATTACGTATTTCATGACTGAGATGCGCTGCCATTTGTCCCATGGTCGCTAAGTTTTCTTTTCGTTTTTGTTCTGTTATGTCAGTTGCACTTAGTAGATATTTCTCATTATGATGCGCTGATTTTATTAAATACGCCCGATCAGTAAAACTGACCTCATAATCTTCATCATCCCATTTTAATGTTCCAAAAAGTTTATCCAAATTTTTGGCTTGTGAGTTTTGCAAAAATATCTTTCCATCTTCTTCAACAATCCAGATAGCATTAGGTAGAAATTCGATTACTTGTTCAATAGTCGATTGAAGATGATCATACGATTGTCGCAGCGCTACATATTCTTCTTCAACTTTATAGGTTTGCTCTATAAGCCCCTTAAGCTCTTCAGGAGAGATTGTCTCCGCCATTAATAGCGTCCAATATTGATGAGTACATTATAAAGGCCATGAGCATCCTTGGTTCCTGCCAATTCACGTATAGAGTGCATCGCAAGCGTCGGAACCCCAACATCGATCACCTCAATGCCTAATCTTGTGGATGTGATAGGTCCGATGGTTGAACCGCAGCCCATATCACTTCGAGTCACAAATGTCTGTGTTAATATCCCAATAGCTTCTGCACATTCTACAAACCGTCCCATGGTTCGTGAACTCGTTGCATAACGCTGGTTGGCATTAATTTTAATCGCAACACCTCGATTTAAAATCGGCGCATGCTCACTGTCATGCTTTGTCACAAAATTTGGGTGTTGGGCATGAGCATTATCGCACGAAACCATAAGTGATTGACGTATTAATAGTGAAAAATCTTCACCTCCAATGCGGCGTAATACCTCTTCCAAAAACGTCCCCCCTGCTCCGATGTGTGAGTCACTTCCTACTTCTTCATGATCCATACATGCCAAGACCATTGGAGTTTCACTTGTCATTAACGCTTGCATTCCAACATAACAGCTAAGCAGATTGTCCAGTCGTGCAGAGGCAATAAACTCCTCATTGATTCCGATAAATGATCCTTTTTGAACGTCATAAAAACTGAGCTCATGCGCAAGAAGCTTCCCTCCGTTCACAGCGGCCTCATTCAAAATCCATAATGAAAAATCAAAATTTTCTCCACAAGCCATTATCGGGACAATATCGGTTTGAGAATTAATGGAGTGAGAAGAATTCGCATCGCGGTCAAGATGAATGGCAAGCGAGGAGACAATGCCTATCGGACGTTTAAGATCGATTAGTTTCTCACAGCGTTTTTTTGCTTCATCCAAATAGACTATCCGTCCAGCTAGGCTAAGATCACGATCAAACCAAGGATTAAGCAGCACTCCGCCATAAGGTTCAACCCCAAAACGGACAATCCCGGCACTTACTGTCACAGGATTAGGTTTAACACGCAAATTCGGAGAATCTGTATGAGCCCCTACAATAACGTATCCATTATCGCGCGAAGGCGGGTAACTAAAAGCGATAATCGAAGAATCATTACGGGTAACATAATAGGTACTCCCCTCACAAAGCTCCCATTTTGACATCTCATTCAGTTTTATAAACCCGTTTGCTTCCAATGTTGTTGACATTCGCTTCACAGCATGAAACGGTGTAGGAGAGGCATCGATAAAATCCATTAGTTCTTCGTTAAATTGTCGCATCATGACCCCTATTTTAGCTCACCCCAGTGATTACCGATGTGCATTGAGGTTTTTAACGGAACACGAAGTTCCACAATATGTTCCATCACATCTACAAAACGCTCTGCATATTCTTGAACTTTATCTTCATCTACTTCGAAAATAAGTTCATCATGAATTTGCAGCAGCATTTTAACACCCAGTCCCTCTGAGCGGATCATCTCATCAATTTTGATCATTGAAAGTTTGATGAGATCACTTGCAGAACCTTGGAATACTGTATTGACTGACTCCCGCTCATAAGCAGCTTTGAGCATCGGTGTGGCGCTATGAAAATCAAAATAGCGTCGTCTATGCAAAAGCGTTTCAACATACCCCATCTCTTTAGCTGACTCAACAATACCGCTAAAATACTCTTTGACATTTGAAAAAGTTTCGAAATAACGGCCTATAATCTCTTTGGCTTCTTTGGTGGTAATCCCCAACGTATCCGAAAGTTTCTTTTGTCCCATTCCGTATAAAAGACCGAAATTGACTGTTTTGGCAATATTACGTTTAGACGGTGCCTCTTCTTCTCCAAAAAGGGCGATAGCTGTTTGCATATGGATATCATGACCTGCCTTGAAGGCATTCACCAATACACTGTCCTCACTAAAATGAGCAAGAAGACGAAGCTCGATTTGAGAGTAATCGATTCCGATCAGTTTTTTTCCCGTGGGCGCAACAAAAGCTTCTCGAATTCTCATCCCTAAAGGCGTTCTAGCAGGAATATTTTGAAGATTTGGATTCTTCGAACTCAAACGTCCAGTCGCAGTTCCTGTTTGAACAAATGATGTATAAATACGTGAGTGTTTGTCCAATCTAGCCAATACAATTAGCGGTTCAATATAAGTCGAATAAAGCTTGTGGTATTCACGGTATTGCAGTAATAACCCAATAGCCTCATGTTCATGTCGTAATCCTTCAAGCACCTGTTCATCTGTACTGTAACCTGTCTTGGTTTTTTTCCCATGAGGAAGTCCAAGAGTTTCAAATAAAACAACTCCCAACTGCTTAGGAGAGTTGAGGTTAAAAACAGTTCGACACGTCATGTGAACTTTCTCAGTCAAAGCAGCAAGTTCATTCGACACTTCGATCTTAAATATTTCGAGCATCTCAACATCAACCGAAATGCCCACTTTTTCCATTCCTAACAATGTCAGAATAAAGGGAAACTCAACATCTAAAGCTTCATTTAGAGCTGTATTTCCACCTTTAGTGAGCAATTGTGCAAATAACACCTCATATAGACGATACGTAATATAGGCATCTTCTCCTGCATATTTGCACGCATCTTCAATGGCAACTGAAGAAAAATTTTCTCCACGTTTCACTGTGTCTTTAAAATGAATCATTTCATGGCTCAACAAGGATAGACTCAGATTATCCATAGAAAGCGAGCGGTTTGAATCCCCCAGCCATCCCATGATAATGGTATCAGCATAAATCGGCAGTCGTTCTACTTCTAAAAATCGTGTGACAAAGTGGAGATCAAATTTAATATTATGACCAATCACTTTACCTTTAAATATGGACAAAATTGCACTTTTTGCTGCTTCTATGGAAACTTGTTCACCAACACCCAGATAATGATGTGCCATTGGAACGTAATAACCGATTTTCCCGTCCATGCTAAAACTAAATCCTACTAATGAATCGGTATGAGGATTAAGTCCTGTCGTTTCCGTATCAAAGGCTACCAGTGTATCTGAGGTGATTGTTGATACTAACTCCATCAGTGCTTCATTGGTATCGATAAGGATACTGCACCCATCTTGCGTATCGCACTTTGATAAATCTTTTTTGATCTCTACAGACATGGACTGTGAAGGCTGTGATTCTTCATAAAGGGCTTTTGCTTTGAGCGTACGTAGAACCGCATTCATCTCATAATGGACCAAATCATCATAAATAGGTAAAAATGGATTATCAAAATGCATCACATAATCATTCATATCCAGTGTCTCAAAAATGTCTTTACGCAAACTCACCAATTGACGTGAGCGAAATGCATCATCACGGTATGTCTCGAGTAAACCGCGAATACGTACAGGCATAACTTCGTCCAGCTGATTGTATAAAGCATCCAATGTCCCAAATTGTGTTAACAATTTTTCAGCAGTCACCTTGCCAATTCCCTTTACTCCAGGAACATTATCAGCAGAATCACCAATGAGCGCCTGATAGTCAATAAATTGCACCGGATGAACACCATATTTTTCAAAACAATGGGTCTCATTAAGTACTTTTTTCGTAATCGCATCTACCAAAACGACTTCGTCATCTTCAATAAGCTGATAAAGGTCTTTGTCATGGGATACTACACGAACATTGTACCCCTGTACTTTTGCATGATGAACCACAGAAGCAATCACATCATCAGCTTCAAAACCACTCATCAAGAGTGATTTATACCCCATTTTTTCAATCCATTCAATAGCGACAGGGAGTTGTTTAATGAGTTCTTCTGGAGCTGGACTTCGATTGGCCTTATAATTAGGATCTATGTCGTTACGAAAACTGGGTCCCTTGGCATCGAGAGCAAAAATAAGAAAATCACTGCTATGATCTTTATGCAGTGAGGCAATAAAATTAATAAAACCTGTCAGCAATCCCGTAGGAAAGCCATGCTTATTTTTTAAAGGAGGAAGAGCATAAAATGCACGGAAAAAAAATCCGAAGGTATCGATAATGGTAATAGTTTGACGAGCCATACTTTAAGAGAAATTTTCACTAATTTCATCAATTGCTTTTTGCAATGCAATCGTATTTAAACCAGCAGAATCCGCTTTCTTAAGACCCTGAATAATTGCTCTTTCAGATAATGGATTGTTAACTGGCATAACCATTTTGATAATACTAAGTACCATTGAAAATTCTTTAAGTCCATCCGGTGCTTTATCAGGTGCCTCAGAAAATTCAATCATTTGAACGAATTCACGATCAAAATTCCAATGGGTAAAGATCGCTGCAGTTACCTCTGACGTTGTCGCTTCCACATAACTTCGTTCAACACTAGAGATGTCAATCGCCACTTCAATATCAGACTTAAAATTCGTAACAATATCTTCTTGAATAATATCACTTGCAATAACAATTTTACCTGTCTCTTGTAAAAAAGCAGCTAGAAAAAGTTTGTCAGCTTTAGCACGATCAACTTGTGTATACCATTTATGTGCCAAAATAGCCTGTGTCGATGAAATTTCAGCAAAACGCTCGGAACTGATTCCATAAGGTTCCATATCTACATTCAATAACTTCCGTACTGAATTTCCTAATCCGATAGAACGAGTCATACTCATCCCAAAAAGTGATACAGCCTGAGAAACATTATTAATCTCTCTCCGAAGAGAGTACAAAGGAGAATTAGCAGCCTTCAATAAGTTGGCAACTATCATTGGATCATGCTCAACTGTCTTTACTAAATCCTGAATCGATGAGTTAGGATCATTACACACTCGCTGCATATCAATAACAGTTTTTGGGAGAGGTGGTAAAGATTTAATACTGTCAATCATGGAATTTTTCATTAATATATCCTACTTTAAAACTTATTTTATTATACCCTATTTTCTATAATCTCATTCTAAACATTACAATCACTTATTACCGCATACTATGACAAAACGCACATAGGTAGGAATACTTTTTGCTTATTTATACTATCAATTTTCAATCAAAGAGT
>JAYVLH010000066.1:0-6416 GCA_043759555.1 Sulfuricurvum sp.
ACACTCCAGATAAACCAGGAAATACGGTTGGGTTTGACGGTACCTCGAAAGATGCTGATTGTATAAGGAAAAATAGAAATAGCTAGAATGAATTGGGCTAATAGGCCAAAGTAGTAGGGTTCAAGCATCATTAGTCATCTACTGTTCCTTTTGGGTGTATTATATATAAAAAAGGGACAGGTGCTCTTTCGTTTAAAAGAATTTTACTGTTTTATAGTATTATATTTGATAATTTAAAAAAAGGTTCATTGTGTTTAAAACGCTTTTTCGTCCATTGATACATGCACTTAATTTCAAAAAAATTGTAAAATTGGCAAAAAATGGTGATGCGGATGCACAAAATAAACTTGGACTGATGTATCGTTTTGGGTCATACGTTGATCAAGATGTCGAACAAGCATTTGACTGGTACAGTAAGGCGGCAGAACAGGGAAATAACGATTCTAAATTTGCTTTGGGTGAAATGTATGAATCTGGTGAAGGTGTTTTGGCAGATGATAAAAAAGCATTTTTTTGGTATCAAAAAGCTGCTAAACATGGCAATATCTATGCCCAAAATTCTTTAGGCTGGATGTACGAAAAGGGCAAAGGTGTTGAGCAAAATTATGCTCAGGCATTAGCCTGGTATCGAAAAGCAGCTGAACATGATGAGATAAATGCCCAGTATAATTTAGGGATGATGTTTAATCTCGGAGAAGGGGTGACACAAAACTACACTGAGGCGTTTAGATGGTTTAGTAAAGCTGCCGAAAATGAATATCCGCCAGCACAAGCGAATCTGGGTGCAATGTATTTTGAGGGTTTGGGCTGCACTAAGAATGAAAAAACAGGTATGGATTTGTATCAAAAAGCAGCTTTAGGCGGATACGCTCCAGCTCAGACGTATATGGGTGATGTGTGTGAAAAGAAAAATGAAATGGCACAAGCGATTTTTTGGTATTGTCAGGCGGCACAGCAAGGGGAAGATTTAGCACAGACGAATCTTGGACTTATGTATGGACTTGGGCAAAATGTTCATAAGGATGCCGTGATTGCGTATGCGTTGCTTGAAATGGCATCCGCACATGGCAATGAAACTGCATTAGACATTCGTAAAACTATAGCCAAAGAGCTTAATTCATCTCAAACATATGAAGCTATGTTGTTGGTTCAGGAACCTGCAAAATTATGGAAATTAGTTAACAAGACCATAGAATAACTTTTATATCAGGGCAGATTCGGGGCAAAAGTCATTCCCGCGTAGGCGGGCAAAGTGCCCTTTGGGTAAATCCAGCTTTTTATTATTATTTTATTTTTAATAGTGTAAATTTTCTTGTTTCATAGTAGAATCTATGAAATATGTCATTTTGTGTTATAGTAAGAAGATATTATAGGAAAAAGGGGTCATAATGAAACGTTTTCTCATATCAGCGGTAATTGCCGCTAGCACTCTCACTATTCCGGCACTCGCTGCCGACGTTGGTGTTTCAGTTAGCATCGGACAGCCTGGCTTCTATGGCCGACTTAACATCGGCGACTTCCCACAACCAAGGGTGCTCTACGATCAACCGATAATCGTTGAGCGGGGGGTATATATGAATCGTCCGCCTGTCTATCTGCGCGTCCCGCCGGGCCACGCCAAAAATTGGAAGAGGCACTGTCACGAATACAACGCCTGCGGCGAGCGGGTCTTATTTGTGAACGATAACTGGTACGAACGTGAGTATGTTCCGCGTTATCAAGAACAGCATCGTGATCGCGGGTATGACTACCGGGATAATGGCCGGGGTGATGATCATGGGAACAGAGGTCACGGCAATAAGCATGAAAGAGACTAAAAAATAAGCTTTTTGATTGCTCATGTTAAAGGTTAATTAGAGAAAGCGAGAACAAATTAGCCAAATGGTAGCCATAGACTAGTATCGGAGATCGAAAGACTATGTCCAAAGATAAAATATGAATGTCACAACGAAAAAAGGTCAGTGGCTAAATAAAGTGGCTGCGACACAACACCTCAAACATTTTCTCTCAGCACTGGTACTCGTAAGCTTGGCAGCTGCCTTGAGGGTGTGGCCACTACAAGCGTTAGAATCGGAACTCGGCTGGTTGACATTTTATCCTGCAGTGATTGCCGTTGCACTTTATGCGGGATTTTACACCGGGTTTCTGGCAATTGTGCTTGCCTGTCTTGCGGTCACATTACTGTGGCCGCTATTTGCTGTGCACCCTTTTATTAAAAACCGCTTTGACCTTCTGGAAATGGCCATTTTTGTTCTCACCTCCAGTTTTATCGCCTATCTTGTCGAAGCTGTGCAGCGTATTCACAAGGCGCTCAAGCAGGCCGAATTAGTATCGAAGAGCAGTACCGAACGTGAGCAATTCATCAGGACAATCGTTGATAACGTACCTAATATGATCGGCTATTGGGACAGAGACTTGCACTGCTGCTATGCTAATAATGCCTACCGCGAGTGGTTCGAAAAGTCGCCTGAGGAAATTATCGGTATGACGTTTCAGGATCTGGCAGGCGAGCGCCTATTTGCCCTGAACCAACCCCATATTCAGCAAGTACTAGCCGGTGAACATCAGCGTTTTGAGCGGACTTTGAACAAAGCCAGTGGAAACGTAGGCCATATCATCGGGCACTATATCCCCGATTTCGATGTCGATGGTACGGTCAAAGGATTTGCCATTCAGTCCAGCGAAGTGACCCTTCTCAAAGAAACCGAGGCAAAACTCGAACTGGCCGCATGCGTCTTTAAGAACACGCTCGATGGTGTCCTGATCACCGATACCAAGGGGATTATTTTGTCGGTTAACCCGGCTTTCACCGAGATAACCGGCTATGCGACTGAGGAGGCTATCGGACATAACCCCCGCATGCTTCAATCCAACCAGCACGACCGGGCATTTTATAACACCATGTGGACGCAGATAACAACGAAGGGACGATGGAATGGTGAGATATGGAACCGACGTAAAAACGGGGCCCTTTACTTGGAACGTATGACCATCAGCATGGTTCGCGACGCGGACGGAAAACCTATTCGCTATGTATCGGTATTCAGCGACATTACTGCTTTTTGGCGCAAAGATGAACACATAAAGCATTTGGCTTTTCACGATGCTTTGACCGACTTACCGAATCGTACTTTGCTGATGGATCGGATAAACCAAAGACTTATCAATTTCAATCGTGAACCGTGCGAACTGGCACTGATGTTTATCGACCTTGACGGGTTCAAGCTCGTAAATGACCAGTTTGGTCACAACGTCGGGGACGACCTGCTAAAAGAAGTGGCGAAAAGGCTCCTGGCACTGGTGCGGGAGTCCGATACCGTGGCCCGCGTGGGTGGTGACGAGTTCATAGTTGTCCTTAACAATCCGAAAGAAAAAGACGAAATTGCGTATATCGCCAGCCGTGTTGTCAGTATAATTAATGAGCCTATGGAGATTCTCGGTAGAGTACTCCATGTAGGAGTATCTGTTGGCATTGCGATTTATCCCGCCGACGCAAGTACTTCCGTTGATTTGATTAAGAATGCCGACACGGCAATGTATGCCGCCAAAGGGTCGGGCAGAAATAAGATTAGTTTTTTCTCGCCTGAATAATTTCACAAATACTGCGCCATGAATAGCAGAAAGACATATTTATCTAGTTTTGCGTAAAATCATAAAAATATTTGCATTGACAATTAAAGACGAGAACTTAAATGACCCACACCGAATACCAAAACGCCGTAGAGCAACTTAAAAAATACTCCTATCACTATTACGTCCTCGATGATCCGATCACGACCGATGAGGAGTATGATATCCTCTATCACAAGCTTGTAGTCTACGAGCATGAACATCCCGAAGAGATTATCTCCGATTCTCCGACACAGCGGGTCGGGGACGTACCTCAGGATAAGTTTGAAAAGGCGAAGCATATGAGCCGTATGTGGAGTTTGGAAGATCTGTTTAACTGTGAAGAGCTGGATAAATGGGTGGAGCGGATAACGAAAGTGTATGGCGATGTACGGTTTTACTGCGAGCCTAAATTTGATGGTGCCAGTTTAAATTTGATTTATGACAATGGTATGTTGAGTCAAGCGATTACTCGCGGTGATGGTGTCGAGGGTGAAGATGTTACCCAAAATGCCAAAACGATTCAGAGTATACCTCTCATGATTGACTATCAAGAGAAGATTGAAATTCGCGGAGAAGTGGTGATTTTTAAAGAGGACTTTGAAAAAATTAACGAAGAGCGGCTAAAAAATAGAGAGTCTTTGTTTGCTAATCCTCGCAACGCAGCAGCAGGGAGCTTGCGTCAACTTGATACTCGTATCACTGCTGCTCGCCGTTTGGTTTTTATGCCCTACGGTATCGGAGCAAACCGTTTAGAGATCAAAAACCTCTCAGAGCGGATGGAATGGGTCTATGCTCTTGGTTTTCGCAACCCCCACATGACGCATCTATGCGAAGGAGCTGAAAAAATCGAAATTTTTTACCACGAAATGCGGTTAGAGCGTGATAACTTCGCCATGCTTTTGGATGGGATGGTGATTAAAGTCGATGCTATAGCCGTACAAGATGAGCTAGGATATACGGTCAAAAATCCCCGATGGGCGGCAGCGTATAAATTTCCAGCAATTGAGAAGCTTACACGACTGCGTGAAGTGATCATGCAAGTTGGGCGCAGTGGCGTGGTTACCCCTGTAGCCATCGTCGAGCCTGTTTCGATAGAGGGGGTAGTCGTGGAACGCTCGACATTGCACAATTTTGATGAGATCGAGCGTAAAGACATACGACTCGGCGATAAAGTAATAATTTTGCGTAGTGGCGATGTTATCCCTAAAATTGTGAAAGTGATTACGCAAGAGCGTGATGGCAGTGAGCAAGTCATTCCTCGACCAAAGCATTGTCCCGTTTGTAACAGTGAATTGCTGGATGAAGGGGCTTTAATTAAATGCCAAAATTTGGATTGTGAAGCGCGTGTTGTGAACTCCATCATCTATTTTGCGTCTAAACAGTGCCTTAATATCGATGGGTTAGGGGATAAAATCGTTGAAGTGCTTCATCAATCGGGAATGGTGCGCGAGCTGATTGATCTATTTAGTCTTACGATGGAACAACTTCTTTCTTTGGAAGGGTTTAAAGAGAAAAAGAGTCGAAATCTCATCGACGCGATTGCTGCTGTCAAAGGGTGTGACTGCTGGCGTTTTATTAATGCATTGGGAATCGAGCATATTGGTGAAGTTGCTTCCAAAACATTATGTGCAGCGTTTGGAACAGCTTTTGACCGTGCGAGTCGTGAAGAAATTTTGGCACTCGATGGATTTGGAGGAGAGATGGTTGAATCTATCCTTGAATTTGTACGTGTAAATGGCGAAAAGATTGATGCTTTACGAAAGGTATTGGTTCCGATTGAACCGGTTAAAAAAATAGCAATTGATAATCCTTTTAAAGGTAAGACAGTCGTTGTAACGGGTGCGATGAGTGTATCGCGTGATGTTATTAAGGCAATGCTTGAAGATTTAGGGGTAAAAGTGGCCTCATCAGTTTCTAAAAAAACCGATTTTGTCGTTTACGGAGAAGATGCTGGAAGCAAATATGATAAAGCGGTAGAATTAGGTGTGAGGCTATTGACTGAAAGCGAGTTTCGTACTTTAACGTCGCTTTCCAATAGCGCTTCGGCGGCGCAGGGGAGCGGTATAGTACAGGGAAATAGCCTTTTTGATTAAATAAGCAAGATACCCTTTTACTTTAATGCCTCCTGGAAGCAATCCCGCACCGTATTCTCCGCCTAAAGCGATCATTACTCCTTGATTTTTAAAACGAAATGGTTCTTTTAATTTTCCATTTAAGGAATTGAGAATATTATCAGCAGCATGTTCGGCACTTCGTTCTGCTAATTGTGCTGTTGGCGGGAGCATTTTCCCTTCATGTGATAAAATTTGAGCCATATCGCCAATGGCATAAATATTATCAAAACCTTCAATATTTAGATATTGATTGACTTCTAAATGACCTTTGGCATTGGTTGAAAATCCTAGATGCTGCGTTAACGCAGAAGCAGCGATCCCTCCGGTGAAAATCATAAACTCGTAGGGAAGTGATTTGCCATTGTCAAGAAGGATATCGTGTTCTCGTACTTCGCTGATTCGGTTATTATGCCAGACGTGAACGCCCAGTGCAATTAATCGTTCATACGCACTTTCAATCAAAAATGGGTCCATCCCGTAGAGAATACTTTCATACGCATCAATGAGGTAAACGTCTATGCCACGGCATCCGAAATTGCCATTTTTGTAAAATCTGTTTGCATAAGCTGCCATCTCTGCCGCGATTTCTACACCTGAAAGTCCTGCTCCGCCTATAATAATATTGAAGGGTTCGACGTTGCATACTGAACTTTGTACTTCGATACGGGTTAAAAGCGCTCGTTCAAATTG
>JAYVLH010000067.1:0-31015 GCA_043759555.1 Sulfuricurvum sp.
GTTTTCAATGATCTCAAACTCAAACTTAACTCTTCTTTCGAAGCGTCTCATCGTTTGTGGACGGGAATTATAGGGGAAATTATAGAGAATGTCAAGAGCTAAATGAAAGAATTTATTCTAATATGAAAAAGATTCACTTTTTATGAATAACTAACAGATACATACCCCGTTTCAGGGTGAACTGTAATGGTAGCATTACCATCAGGATGAATAAGTGTTATATTACAATCAGCTACTAATAAATCATCATATGGAGCTACAGTAGCAGTATTGAAATATGGTCTTCCTAAATTATCAAATCCCAAGCGGCTAGAAGTAGCAGATGAAGGGTGGCAATCAGCGCTAAATGTTACATTTGTAATGCCATATGTTTTAGAAATCATAAGATAGGCTGTGTATTTTGTTGGATCAGCCATAATGTCTTTATCTACACCTTTCATTAGTGATCCGTTTAATGGATCATGTGCTAATTCATCATCGTCTTCGTTAGCGTCTCCATCTAGATTATTATAAATTTCATAAACTTTTTCTCCTCCACCAGTAGAAGCATCTTCAAAATGAATTTGCCACCGTTTTTGCCACCATGTTGGATCCGTTGGGTCATACTTGTCATCCACCATTGCAAGATGTTGTGTATAGCGTATATGTGCAGCAACTTGTTCAGCTGCAGTCTGCAATGGATTCGTATTAAAATTGGGCATCGCTAAAACGGCTAAAATCCCAATGATAATAATAACAAAGACAAGTTCAAGCATCGTAAAAGCAAATCGTTTCATATTAATCACCTAACAACATATAATGTATCTGTGATGATTATAACAAAAAAATATCAAAAAGAGGAAAAAAAAGTGTGGAGAGGATAGACTCCCGGGTCAAACCCGAGAATGACGAAATTTGAATTAAATTTCGTCTGCTAATTCTACGTTATAAAGAATATCGTCTGTAGGATGACGATACATAGGCATACCAAGACGTTTTTCATCTAAAATATGTCCAATAAATCCGATTGAACGACCAACAACAAAGAATGCATTGAGTGCACCTGCTTCAATAAAGCCGTCGATGTCGGATTCAGAATAACCAAGAGCGCGCCACATATCAACCATCAAAATGCCGATAGTACCATCAACATTCAAGATAAGGTTGTCTTTTTTAGACGTAGTCAATTTTTCTACTTCAAGAGCAAAGTCAAGCAGCGGAGTGCTTGGGAAATGCTCAGATGCGTATTTTTTCAAACCTGATACACGAAGATCAGGGTTACGTACTGATTTGATACGGTGACCAATACCAGAAATCGTTTTACCCTCTTTTTTCATATAATCAATGAATTCAGCAGGAGTCATACCACGATCATTTGCGTATTTGAAATAACGTGCTGCATCATCAATTGCTCCGCCAAAACGTGGTCCAATTGTGAGCAGTCCAGTGACTAGTGAACTAATAACGTCTTTACCTGCACGCGCAGTTACTTTTGCATTATGTGCACCTGAGACAGCTGGACCATGATCAGCAACCGTTTTGATAACTGTTTCCAAATAATCTGTTGCCCATTTCGGATAACGTTTTTTGAACCAAAGCAATGAAATGACATCACCAATTCCAAAACCTGTTTCTGGTGTGGCTACAGAGCTGATTGGATAACCAGCATAGGTTGCTTCATCACCACGGTCATCTGAAATTGTACAAATGAACTCTTTTTTACGACGTACTTTTGGAACAGCTCTAAGTGCTGGCTCTGCGATTTCACTCACAATACCTTCAGATTTAAGCTTTCCATAAACTTCAGCAATTGTGTGTGGAAGATCATTAAAACTTGCAGGAACATAAATACCTGCTTCAGCCATTGCTGTATTTTTTGCTGCTGCTGTTTCTGCATCTGCATTTGCCGAAGCACCTGCGTGACCGAATTGAACACCTGAACTAAAGTGTTTTGCAATCGTACCGATACACCATGCAATAATAGGTTTTTTGATCAAACCTGATTTAACTGCATCGATAACCTTGTACTCTTCAGTACCTCCTACTTCACCAAGCAATACCATGTATTTTACTTCTGGATTACTTTCCATACGAAGAAGATTATCGATAAAAACTGAACCAACGAAACGGTCTCCTCCGATAGCTACACCTTCAGCGATACCATCAGCATTGATTGAGATAATATTTGAAAGTTCGTTGAACAAACCACCTGAACGGGTTACCAGTCCACATGAACCTGCACGATGAAGTTTAGAGTTAATAATGTTTTCGATTGTTCCACCAACGTTTGCAATTTTGAATGCGCCCGGAGAAATACCACCAACCGTTGCTGGTCCGATAACTACCACACCAGCATCACGAGCTGCTTGGTTCATTTTACGAGCCAATCTTTCTGGGATACCTTCAGCCGTAACCATAACGGTTTTGAATTGACCCTTAATCGTAATTGCTTCCATTGTTACATCGTATGCTGTACGAAATGAAGCAAAGTTCAATAAAACATCTGCTTTTGGAAATGCAGCTGCAGCTTCGACAGTATTACGAAAAACAGGAACCATGATCTCATCAGGACCATAGAAAAATTTCTCAAACTTATTACCTGATGTTGGAGCGACGATTGCTGCAACAGAAGGTTTTACACGATTGATAACATAATCATAATCCAACATACGCTGAATTGCACTTGCGTTGTTGTTCCAAAAAATGGCTTGTGTATCTTTGGTAAATAAAGCACTCATCCTAACCTCCTACTTCTCTAAAGCCATACGAACGATGTCAGTGACATGCGTTTCTGGCCCATAAACTTCGATATAAAGACCCAAACGGTCTGCTGCCTCTTTGATGTCTTTCAAACCTTTTTCATAGTTTGGACCACCACGACGTACATAAATACGTGTGTTATGAGCTTTCATGCGATTTGCATAGACTTCAAATGCTTGAATAATACCTGTAAATGTTTTTGCAACATCCGTAAAGTTTGCAATGGCACCACCGATGATAAGAATCTTATCAAGCCCTTTTGGATCTTTATGGCGAGTCATCAAGTCAAGTACAGTTTCGGCATAAAATTGTGTTTCACCTGTCGTTGGTCCACCTGAATACTCACCATAGTTTGCAAGATCAGAAACATTGCCAGACAAATCAGCAATCGTGTCAGCATAAACAACTGATGCACCACCGCCGGCAACCATTGTCCAAATACGACCCATTGGATTAAGAATAGTCAATTTTAATGAAGCCCCTGATTTTGAATCCGCCAATGCAATTGCTTTTTCTTCAGGAGATTGATCTTCCATACCAAATGCCGTTGGGAACTCTGCTCCACACCATGAATCTGCCATCATAAAGCCGGCAGTGTCATCAAGACGCGCAACAAGATCGAGAATGTGCATATCATTTCCAACCATAACAATCGGATTTATTTCTAGATAAGCGAAATTCAAATCACGGTAAAATTTGTAGAATTGCTCAGCGAAAGCGATAAAACGCTCTTTGTTTTCAGCAGGAATCCCAGTTGGTACATTTGCACGAATCAAATGAGCGATTGATGCATCATCCATTGTGATAGGAATTGTTACTTCATTAACTTTTTCTTCCCATCCCTCTTCTACTTCCATCCCACCTTCAGCCGATAGATAAAGAACATCGTCTTCGCCCACTGTTGTAGCTGAAATATAGTACTCTTGATCTTGTGAATGCGGAGTAAAGGGCTCAACGATAAAATGAGTCAATGTACCTTTTTGTCCTGTAAGCAGAGTGGTCTCATTCGCAATTTTCGAATCGATCCATGCAGCAGCTTCTTCAAGTGTGACATCCCCTGGTTTAGTGGTTCGAAACAAAACTAAATCATTTTTACCTCGTTTACCAAAAAGCATATCTGGTTTTGCAACCAATGCTTCTTGCTTCAACCATTCAAAACCATGCTCTTGCGCTTTTTTGCGCAAATCATCACCATTAGTTACCAATACCGATTTAAAACCGTAATGAAAACCACTGAAGTATTTTTCCCAATGCTTTGAGAAAATTGCTTTACCGTCGTATTCACGAATCGCTCTTTGAGCCATTGCAACTCCTTCGAAAAATCTTTTGGTAATTATTATAACCAATATGAGCTACAGAAATACTCACAAAGTCCAATTTTGAAACAAATAAAATGGCTATTTGTTTACTTTTGTAACATATGCTGTATATATAGGAGTACCAATGTAACTTATTGTAACTTTTTCACTTTTTTTATTTACTTTTTTATTCAGATGAGTTTCATTACATTCCCCAATGCCATAGAAACGGAGTCTGAGCTGCATTTCATCATCATCAGAACTAACGCAATTTATGTCATGAGTTTGTAATGTTAAAGCCAATTCTTTGGCTACATGCATGGGATACGAAAAATGATCTTTTGGCTTTTTTATCCATTTGTACAACCATGGGTTAAAGAACACAACCAATGCATTCATAACAAGTAATATAAATGCGCCATAAAAGAGTAACTGATAACGTCGTCTAAACATAGATAGCCGTACTCGATACGTATGGAAAAATGTTTGTGCACATAAGGGTAATGCAACCATTAAATAAGGAGCAAAATCTTGTATATTTACTTTTTGACGAAATGACATCAATAGTGAAAAAACGAACATGATCGACGCTATCATCCATAATAAATCTCGTTCATTAGACATATAACGTCGATACAAAACATAAAAAAGATACACAAATACGATGGGTGAAAAAATAGCTGAGTAGATTCCTAGCGCATCTAAAAATCTACCTTCAGGTCTTCCACCAAGATATATTCCAAAATGAAACAGTGCCCCAATCATGAGCAGTAAAGAAATCGATCCCATCAACCATTGCTTGCGAAAAAAACCGAACAATGCAATGGAAAAATAAAGGAATATTGCTGTTTCATCTAAAAAAAGAAAAAAAGGTAAAATCAGCAGTCCCCAGGCTTTGAATCTTTGATATACATAAACAAAGGCAAAAATAGTAAGAATTTTCAATCCTGCATTACTAATAAGCAATGCGGAACTGGTAATGCCTGGTAGGAGTAAATAAATAAGAATCACCCATAATCTATCATTTCGTCTGGACACATAGTAAGTAGAAATATGATATAAAAACGTGGCTGAGAGAAGATGAATGGCAATCATTGGGAGACGTAAGGCATAGTCATTCCAGCCAAAAATATTCAAGAAAAATGTAATATAGCTTTTTAAAGGCGAGATGTCTCCATAAAGGATACTTGCCTCATAGAAACTAATGGAGAGTCCTTGAATTTGTGCGACTAATAGAAGGAAATTAATTCCTAAAAGTAGTACAAAAATCGCATTTTCTCTCATAATTTGAGAAAATTATCCAATATTTCATGTCCGAATTCACTCATAATGGATTCTGGGTGAAATTGAACACCATAAATTGGTTTATCTTTAATCTGTAATGCCATAATCTCGTGGTCATCTTCACTGTAAGCCGTTGGTATAATCGTATCTGGGAGATTTTTTTGTTCAACTATGAGTGAATGGTAACGTGTTGCGATAAACATTTCCGGAAGCTTATTAAAAATAGGGCTATTTCCCTCGCGTACCATTCTTGAAGTTTTACCGTGCATCATTTTATTTGCTCTCACAACATTGCCGCCAAATACTTGCGCGATACTTTGGTGTCCCAGACAAATCCCTAAAATAGGAATTTTATCCGAAAAATAGCGAATGGCTTCAAGTGTTATTCCTGCATCATCCGGTGTTGCAGGACCAGGAGAGATAATGAGTTTTTCGGGATGAAGCGCTTCGATCTCTTCAACACTCATTTCATCATTTCGTATGATTTTTAAATCAGCACCCAATTCGAGACAATACTGAACGATGTTATAGGTAAAACTGTCATAATTATCAATCATTACTATCATATTCTTCTCCTACCACGCTTTAATAACATTATACAAGCTATCACGCTCAATCGGCTCATAACCACTGTTTTTTATTAAAGCAACATATTCATCCAATTTAACTCCATGCGCACTTGCAGCTCCTGCAGCGGAGTTAATTGACTCTTTTTCAATTGTTCCATCAAGATCGTTCGCACCAAATTCTTGAGATACTAGTGCTAAATTAACAGTAGAGGTAACCCAATACGCCTTGAGATTGGGAACATTATCGAGTACAATTCGGCTGATTGCCATGGTTTTTAGAATTTCATGTGCGGTAATAAACTCTTTCACGTTTAAAAAATTATTCTCACTTTGGTATACAAGAGGAATAAAGCAGTTAAATCCACCCGTAATATCCTGTAAATCACGAATCCGCATCATATGATCTACTCTATGGGAACGTTCTTCCACATGACCAAAAAGCATTGTGACATTGGATTTCATCCCACGTTCATGCCATTTACGGTGAATTTCGAGCCATTGCTGTGAGTTCACTTTTCCTTTACAGATGTAATCACGTACTGTCTCATCAAAAATTTCAGCTCCGCCTCCTGGCATTGAATCAACCCCGTTTGCAACCATCAAATCCAAAATTTCATCATAACTTTTATGGTATTCTTCTGCTAAGAAGTGAACTTCTGCTGCTGTCAATGCTTTGATATGCAATTGCGGGTGTCGGGCTTTGATCTTTCGAAAAACTTCCAAATACCATTCTAACCCCGTATCTGGATTATGTGCAGAAACAATGTGTACTTCTGAAATACCACGAGCAACAATATCATCGGTTATAGCCAGAATTTCGTCATGACTCATCGTATAAGGATTCGGATTTTTGCGACTGGCACTGTAGGCGCAAAATTTACAGACATCCTTGCACACATTGGTTGGATTAATGTGACGGTTAATATTAAAAAACGTCTTTTTGCCGTGAAGATTACGTCGCTTTTCATCCGCCAACTCACCAAGAGTAAAAAGATCTAAATCGTATAATGCTACTGCTTCATCAAAAGTCAAGCGAGTATTTTGTTTTACTTTTTCGATAACATTCATGAAAAAATCTTTCATTGCTTATTTTTTGGCGCATTATAGCAAAAGAAAAACGATACAATATCCCTAAAAAGTAGTTAATATGAGCATTACAGAACAACTCGAAGACCTCATCGAATCCAATGCCAGTGATTTTGAGCTCTCAAAACTTTTTAAATCCCACATTAGCGCTTATAAAAACTCGCTACTTAGCCTCTTTGAACGTAATCAAGGAAAAGATTTTTTAGTGATACATACCAAATCTCTTGATTCAATTATCTCCCTTATGTACAAAACACTTTTACGCCGAATGTTTGGTAATTATCTCCCCATGCGTGGAAATATCCCTATCGCTCTAATCGCACTTGGAAGCTATGGGCGAGAGCAGTTGTGTGTTCACAGTGACATCGATCTCATGATTGTATATGAAAAAAATGAAGGCTACAATACAGCAGCCATCATCGAGAAATTTCTCTATTTAGCATGGGATTCGGGACTTAAACTTGGACATCGTGTTCATGAAGTCAATGATTTACTGTCAGCATCACGTGAAGACATTACAATAAGGACAGCGATGATGGAATCACGTTTCATTATCGGTTCGCCTTTTACATGGAATGCCACACAAAATCGTCTAACACTCATTCGTCACGATGACCCTAAAAAATTTGTTTTAGCAAAAATCAATGAAGCACAAATACGTCGTGTCAAATTTGCCTTTTCAATGCAACCCAATATTAAAGAAGGAGTAGGAGGATTACGGGATTCGCAATTGCTGTTTTGGATTGCAAAAACCCTCTATGGAGTCAATACTCTTCGAGAACTCAGCGGAACACTTTTCAGTGAAGAGCATTATCGGGAATATCGTATCGCGCTAGAATTGCTTTTTCGTGTACGCAGTGCACTTCATCTCCTCACTAACAAACAACAAGATCAGCTGGTGCTTGATTACATGCCCAATATTGCCAGAATGCTTGGATTTACTGATGAACGACGATTGATTACAAAACTTCTTGAAGCTCAATGGCGCATCAATAATTTCACACAAATTTACGTCAAAAAAATGGCACGTCATTATCTCACGGATATGCACCAAACAGCTATTTTACGTGCAGGACGACTTCGTAAAGGGTTTTATGTACTAGATGATGTACTGTACAGCTCATACAATCTTAGCACACCTTCAATTGACTCACTTCTTGAACTTTTAACTACACTACCAGATAAACCATGGAAATTTGATGAAAGTGTCTTATATCACTTCACTTACGTTACAATAAAACATCCACTAAGAGCCAAAACGCATATACTTTTACGTAAACTGTTTGAGCGTAATCACCTTTATGTTATTCTAAAACTTTTCTATGACGCAGGTATTTTGCATCATTTGATCGGTGCATTTAAAAAAGTGCTTCATCTTCCTCAGTTCGATGGATACCACCACTATCCAGTTGATCTTCACTCCATAAAATGCATCGAAGCCCTTGAAAATATTCAAGATCCTAATGTTGAGGCACTTTATAGACCTCTTACCCTCAATGATAAACTACTTCTTAAAGCGGTTATTTTACTTCACGATACAGGTAAAGGGAGAAAACAAGACCATAGCGAAGTCGGTACAAAACTTATCGTCCCTTTTATTAAAAGCCTCAAACTTCCGGTATCTGCACATGAACGTGCCATATTACTAGTCCGCCATCATGTTACAATGAGCAATGTCGCGTACCGTGAAAATCTTTACAGCGAAAAAACGCTTTATCAATTTATGTCCAAAATCAAAACACCTGAAAATCTTAAACTCCTTTATATTTTAACCTATGCAGATATCAATGGTGTAGGCACAGGAACGTATACAAGTTTTGGAGCTAATTTACTTCATGAACTTTACGAAGCTTCATTGGAAATTGCATCCCAAAATGACCGTTTAACAGATGCAATCAAACGGCAAAATAAAGAACGTCGCTTACATAATGACAATGACTTTTCAACTCTTAGTAAAAACGAGCAGAAGAAAATTCTTTCAATCGAATCTAACCTTTTCTTTTTTAAACATACACCTGATGAAATCATTGCCCTTTCAAAAGAAGCATTTGGATGTCAAACATTTACCTATCAATTAAATATTGACGGCGGACTTATCATCCATATTTTCCGAAAGATTCCTCTAAACTTAGGATATCTATTAGGCAAGCTTAGTTATTTAGATGTTGCCTCTATGGATATTTTCACTCTTTTTGATGGAATCAAATATTTCAAAATTGAATTTTTGCAGCGTCCAAAAGAAGGGACTATGGAGCAAATTGAGCAAATTGTCGAGGATGCATTTGATATGTCTAAAAAACTTGATTTGCAAAAACCGATAATTAAACCAAATGAGATTACACTTGATTGTGAGCACTCCATTCATTACGCTCAACTTAATCTTAATACTGCCAATCAACGCGGCTTACTCGCCTATTTCGTTCAACTTTTTGATGAAGCACAAATTAATATCGCTACTGCAAAAATCCATACCGACAAAAACAGAGCCCGAGACCACTTCTTAATCGAAAAACAAAACAGGATGTGCGATAATGCGCGTGAAATAATTACCAGATTGGTAGGAGAATAAATATGTGCGGAATCGTAGGATATATTGGAAATAAACCAATTAAACAAATTCTGATAGACGGACTTCGTGAACTTGAATATCGCGGTTATGATTCAGCTGGAATTGCAGTACTGCAAAATCACCAATTTTCCCTTTTCAAAGCCGTTGGAAAACTTATTAATCTTGAAGAAAAAGCGCAAAATTTTGAAAGTACCGGTTTTTCAGTAGGAATTGGACATACACGTTGGGCAACACATGGAAAACCTACAGAACTTAATGCACATCCGCACGTAGGATCTTCTTCATACGTTGTTCATAATGGTATTATCGAAAATTATCAAGAACTCAAGAATATGCTCATACAAGAAGGCGTACAATTTCTCAGTCAAACCGATACTGAAGTTATTGTCCATTTGTTTGAATATCATCTCAAAACAGCCAATACTCCGTTTGAAGCATTTACGAAAACACTCAAAGAGCTCAAAGGAGCATACGCTATTTTATTGGTAAATGCTTCTGAAAACAACACTATTTTCTTTGCCAAACACGGCTCACCTATGATTATTGGAAGAAATAGTGACAATGAAACTTTTTTTGGTTCTTCGGATGCAGCACTCATTGGTAAATGTCATGAAGTCATTTACCTCGAAGATGGGCATTACGGTATGGCAACGTCTGAAAAAATTTTCCTGTACAATGAAGAAAATACTCAAATTGATCTCAAATTCACCCCTTTAAGTGAAAACAAACTTTCTGCTCAAAAAGAAGGTTATCGCTTTTTTATGGAGAAAGAGATTTACGAGCAAAGTACTGTGTTAGCGGATACACTCATGGGACGCTTATACGATCAGCGTATCAATTTTGAAGAACTTCAGCCAACACTTTTCGAGGGGATTGAGCAAATTAAGCTATGCGCGTGTGGAACAAGTTATCATGCCGCTCTTGTTGCAACGTATTTACTCGAGCGCTATTCTAAAATCCGTACATCTGTCGAGATTGCCAGTGAATTTCGCTATCGTGAACCACTCCTAACTCCAGACACACTTTTCGTTGTCATTAGTCAAAGCGGAGAAACTGCTGATACACTTGAATGCTTAAAAATGGCCAAAAAAGCCGGATTAAAAACGCTTGTTATCTGCAATGTTGACAACTCCTCTATGGTACGCCTTGCAGATGCAAGCATACTTACTAGAGCAGGCATTGAAAAAGGGGTTGCATCTACAAAAGCCTTTGCAACACAAGTCTGTGTTTTATGGATGCTTAGTCTACATCTCGCAGGCGAACGCGCGACACTGCTACCATCTGAAATCGCTCGTCAAATCAAACTTCTACGGACGCTGCCTTCTGTTGTTAAAGTTGACAATAGTATCCATGAGCAACTACGCAGACTTAGCAAACGCTATCTGCATGGACATGGTTTTTTCTTTATCGGACGGGACGTATTTTTCCCTCTTGCGCTTGAAGGAGCATTAAAACTCAAAGAAATCAGCTACTTACACGCTGAAGGCTATCCAAGCGGTGAAATGAAACACGGGCCTATTGCGCTTGCCGATCCTGAACTCTTCACCATCGCCCTGCTCCCACAGCATAAGCTTTATGATAAAACCAAAAGCAATGTTGAAGAACTAAGTGCTCGAGATGCTACAATCTGCTCCATTAGTCCCCTTGATTTTGACAAAGCAGATGATCATATACGTACGCATTCTCACGAGGACTATATGCTTGAATTTTTTGAAATGATGGTAGTACTTCAACTTCTTTCTATGGAGATAGCAGTTCGACTAGGTAATGATGTAGATATGCCTCGTAATCTTGCAAAAAGTGTTACTGTAGAGTAGCACTTCATTCTTCTTAAAGTCAATTAAAACCTTTTTAACTTTTATTTAGATATTCTAACTACAACATTAATAAAATTAATATATAACAATACAAAGGTGAATTTATTCATGAACGCAAATCGTAGAATTCTTTTTATTGTCGCTCTTATGCTTATAGGCCTTGCTGTCGCAACTATCACCAATGTTGCTTTAAACTTCAGAGAAAATGGTTACAAAAATGCCATTGAAAAATCAAAAATGACCGCAGAAATCGTTCGTGACGGATTAACAGCCCATATGGTCAACGGTATTATGGATAAACGCGGATTTTTTCTTTCTAATATTACTAATCTCAAAGATGTACAGGCGTTATGGATTGTCCGCGCTCCTAATGTCATAGCACAACATGGCGAAGGTCTATCTAATGAACGTCCTCGAGATGCAATCGATCAAAAAGTTCTAAAAGAAGGGAAAATACTTACTACAATTACAGAAAGTTCAGATACTGCAAGTTTACGTGTCACTATCCCCTATATTGCTTCTGGGTACGGCAACCCAAACTGCCTAAGCTGCCATAAGGCTAAAGAAGGTGATATCCTTGGTGCTATCAGTATGGAATTCAACATCAATGATATTCGTCAAACTGGGGCACTTACAATCGCTAAAATCTTTGGTATTAATTTAATTTTTATTATCATTGCTCTTTGGGTAACAAACCATTATTTCAAACCTTATATGCAACTTTTTGACAATCTTCAACAAGGAATCAAACGTGCTCGCACAGGTGATTTTTCTTTCCGATTTACAACAACTCTCAAAGATGGAGGAAATGAAGTTGCAGAACAAATGAATACACTCTTTGAAAAGATGAATGATACCTTCGGTGGGATCAAACAAGATCTAGGGACCTTTATCTCGCGCTCCAATATGTCATGTTCAGATCCATTAAATACAGCAGGTGCGATCATAAAAGAACTTTCAGATGTTTACAAATTCAAAAAAACAATTGAACTTGACAACACGAAAGATGAAATATATGACCGTTTTGTTTATGTTTTAAAAGAAAAGTTTCATTTTGATCACTTTGCTTTTTATGAAGTTGATAAAATAACAAAACTACGTCGACTGATTTATATTACGGATCATCACAGTTTCTGTAATCCTATTGTTGATCAGGATGCTAGAGAATGCCGCGCTTATCGAACATTGAGTGATGTTTATTCTACGGATTTCGCTGATGTTTGTCAAAATTGCTCTGTTCATGACAAAGAATACACTTGTATTCCCTTTAATATCAATGATGATTTAGCTCTTACTCTATCCTATTCAGCTAAAGATACAGAAACGATTGAATTATTCAACCAATCTCTTCCTAGTATTAAAAATTACTTTGAAGCAGCCAAAGCAGTCATCGAAAGTCGAACCCTAACAGACAAATTACGCGACTCGTCACTGCGAGATGGTGCGACAAAACTCTATAATCGTCGTTTTATGGAAGAATTTATTGACAAAAGTGTTGAGCAGGCACTACGCTCAAATATTAGTTATTCAATTTTAATGATTGATATAGATTATTTTAAAATGGTCAATGATACTTATGGGCACGACTCTGGGGACATTGTAATCAAGTCTCTTGCAGAAATTTTGCAATCAACTGTCCGAAAAGCCGATCTCCCAATTCGTTATGGTGGTGAGGAATTCCTTATCTTCTTACATAATACGACAAGAGAAGGAGCGATGCTTGTTGCAGAAAAAATTCGTACCCAATTCGCTGCAAAAAAATATCAGTTTGGAAATGACAGTGTTGAAAAAACATTAAGTATTGGTATTTCCCATTTCCCATCCGATGCAGACTCTATCTGGAAGGTTATCAAATTTGCTGATATAGCCCTCTATGAAGCAAAGAATTCAGGACGTAATCAGGTAATAGAGTTTAAAGCAAGTATGTTTAAAAGCGGAGATCAGTTTTAATTAACAACTGGTTTACCCTAAAACGTATTTTTTTATTTTCACGTGTACTAATTTATATCCCCATTATCGGATTCAATCCGATAATCCAATTTCTCTCTTTTTAATATAACTACAATACCTATTGATATCTCTCTAGAGAATTTGCTCTTAAAGCCTCAAAGGAAACCAATAAAGTCCTCCAACACTCTAATAGATAGTACAATACTCCACTATACTTATTCACATATACTATTTGGCTACATCTTTTGTATTAAAAGTACTGGACTCTCTGACCGTGACCCTCAATAACGAGAGTGTCGTCATTAATGCGATTTAGTATAATTAAGCTTCCAATAATCGACTATGAAACTTTACATTTAAATTTCCACCATCCCGTTTTGCTTCCATCATTGCCAAACGTGCATAATGAACACATTGAGCAATATCTTTGTCCTGCTTTGGAAAAATAGCACTTCCAATACTCATGGTCACGATGAGTCCGCCAGGATGAGTTTTTAGCTTTTTATTGGCGAATAATGACCGTATTTTTTCACCCACACTTGCAACACTATCGGGATTACAATCATAAAGTAAAACAGCAAACTCATCCTGAGAAGTACGAACAATCAAATCACTCTCACGTAAAGAATCAAGTAATGCTCGCCCGATAAGAGCCAGCGCTTTATCTCCAATCTTTTGCCCATATGTCTCATTAATAATCGTAAATCGATCTACATTCATTACTAAAACACCATAAGGAATGACAGCTCTCTTAGACTCTTTTACAATTTGAAACATACGTTCATCAAGATAAGACTGATTATATAGCCCGCTAAGGGAATCAATGCGTTCTAAACTTTTGATGTTGTCTTGCATTTGACGTTGCGCTACTTGCTCTTTTATCTCTATCAAAGTTTCATTAATAAGATGTTCATTGGCTCGTGCAGGATAAAGAAGATTTTTTTTCTCACTTATCATAGAGACCACGATAGTGCTTGATGGCGTAATGCTACAGGGGAAACAGATATAGTGCTCATTAGGAGTAATCATCTTTGGACAAATGCCGCCCATTTGAGATGAATCAACAACTTCTAGAGCACGAGCTGCTCTGCATCCACTTACGGCATCGCACAATATTTGCTTGGTCTCATGTCCAATAATTGTTTCTTGCGAAAGCATATTGTATTCTATAATGTTCACATCATCAATCCCAAATTTCTCACTAAAATGATTTGCAATATGATGATATACTTCTTTAGTATTGATATCTTTTTGAAGTAACTGAGAAAACTCTTTGATGTCTCTAAACTGTTCACTTCCGTGTGTTAATGCCTCTAACGTATCAACACTGTCTTCAGTACCTAGTAATGAAGAAAAATTTGATTTTATTTTTTCCAAAGATATCTGTATCTTTTCAATCAATCTATTCAATGAAGCGGCATCATAATCATTAGAAAATTCTTCCGGAACACGGGCAGAAAAATCACCATTTTCTGCAGCTCTAGCACATTTTCCAATTGCATCGAAACGATCAAAATAGATTAAGACTTTTGTATTGAAAAAATAAATCATAAGAACAAACAATACAATAAGTAGCACAGCCGCCATTATAATATTACGATAATTAAGTGCCTTTAAATCATTTGTTTTCATCTCTAATGAAATAACACCAAGCGTATCTCCGAGCTTGACATCATGACAACTCAGACAATCAATTTCTTTACTAGTAGTCGCTTTATAAGGAAAGGACAATCGAATAGTTGCATCTTCAAAGATATTTCCCTTACTCTCAATAGCCATCTCACCACTATTCAAAACCGATTTGTCAATACCATCATGGGCATCTTCAGCTAATGGACCTTCTCCATATTGATTTGATACTTTTTGTGATCGTACTATCCATAATTGCTTCATAGACTCCAGTGACGACACTTGCTTTAGGAATTCTTCTCGTTGATCCATGCTTCCACTCAACATGTGGGCATTTAAACCTGCTTCTATCACTTTTACTGTAGCAAGTGCTTGTGACTGTGCACTTTGCTGCGAAGCTTTACGCATATCAGCAATCGAGTTCCAAAAGATAGTAACAAATAAAAATATAAGTGAAGTAAATAAAAGGAGAGAAATTTTCGTCTTTAATCGCATTGAGTATACCCTTCGTTAAGAAGGGTAGATTATAAACGTTTTTATATAAATGTTATGTTAATGACACCCGCACCCTGTGCCACAACTCTCACCACTGGACGCTTTCGGCGCAGGAGCAGCTGCTGTTGAACACGCCGAAACACCTGGAGGTGTATTAGGCTGAATCGCTTGATTATCCACACCACCATCTGCATTAATTTTTTCGATTGTAGCCCATAAATCTTCAGCTGCTTTCATATAGCGCTTAGCAGTTTCTGACGTCGGTGCATAATACGTTACCGGTTTACCTTCATCACCACCTGTGCGAATAGCAGGCTCAATGGGAATTTCTGCAAGTATGCACGTATCAAACTGATCCGCCATTGCCTTAGATGTCCCTTTTCCGAAAATATCATATTCTACTCCTGTATCAGGAGCAATAAAACCAGACATGTTTTCTATAACACCTGCGATAGGTATATGTAATTTTTTGAACATATCTAAACTACGACGTGAATCATCAAGAGCAACCATCTGAGGAGTCGTTACGGTAACACCAACCGTAACTGGTACACTTTGCGCCAAAGTAAGTTGTGCATCACCAGTGCCCGGAGGCATATCGATCACCAAACAATCCAAATCAGACCACATGATATCGCGTAAAAACTGCTCAATCGCTTTCATAATCATCGCACCGCGCCAAATAAGAGACTGTCCTTCTTCCATTAGGGATCCCATTGACATAACTTCAACACCATACGCTTTAAGCGGAAGGACTTTATTGCCGATTACTTCAGGCTTAACACCATCAAGACCCATCATACGTGGTATATTTGGCCCATAAATGTCTGCATCCAAAAGTCCCACTTTTTTCCCTTGCATCGCAAGTGCAACCGCAAGATTCACAGAAGTAGTCGATTTACCGACACCGCCCTTGCCTGAGCTCACCATGATAAAATTTTTCACCTGTGGGGCAATGTTTTTACCCTTAGAAGAGCTTTCACGTGGCATTTTCGGTGCCTGAATATTGATTACAATATCATCAAATCCTGCAAGCTTTAACTCATCGGTAGCTTCTGTCGTAATTTGGTAAGCCACTTCAGGTGCACTGGAAGTAATGTCAACGGTTACGCTAACATTTTTTCCCTCAATTTTGATCTCTTTTACAAAACCAAAGGCAATGATATCTTTCGTAAATCCAGGGTAAGTTACCTTGGATAACGCACTTTTTACAATTTCTTCTGTCATGATAGTAATTCCTTTATATATGTTAACTAGCGTTTTTATTAGCTTCTTCGGTAATCCATGCAATTGATTCTGGATTTTCCATAATTTGCTGTGTAATTTTGTAACTGCAAAATTTTGGTCCGCACATGGAACAAAATTCTGCATCTTTAAATACGTCCTGTGGCAATGTTTCATCATGATACTCACGTGCTCGTTCAGAATCAAGTGCAAGTTCAAACTGTTTATTCCAGTCAAATGTATAACGTGCGTCACTCATCGCGTCATCAATGTCACGTGCACCCTTACGTCCGCGTGCGATATCTGCCGCATGTGCTGCAATTTTATAGGCGATAATTCCATTACGAACATCCTCAGCATTAGGAAGCCCCAAATGTTCTTTAGGTGTTACATAACATAACATGGAAGCACCATGCCATCCGCCAACCGCAGCACCGATCGCTGAACTGATATGATCATATCCAGCAGCAATATCAGTAACAAGAGGCCCAAGAATATAAAATGGTGCCTCATGGCAATACTCACGTTGAATTTTCATATTACGTTCAATTTGATTAAGAGGTACATGTCCTGGGCCCTCAATCATAACCTGAACATTTTTCTCCCATGCACGAAGTGTCAACTCACCAAGTACCTTAAGTTCACTCAACTGTGCTTCATCAGACGCATCTGCTAAACATCCCGGACGAAGTGAATCACCAAGAGAAAGAGAGACATCATAGCGGGCACATATATCTAAAATATCATCGTAAGCTGTAAAAAATGGATTCTCACGATGATAATGCATCATCCATGCAGCCATCAGCGATCCGCCACGACTGACAATACCCATTTTACGTTTTGCTACTTTAGGCATAGTCTCAAGCAAAAAGCCTGCATGGATCGTAAAATAACTTACCCCTTGCTGGGCTTGACGCTCTAACACTTCCAGCATAACATCGATACTAAGATCTTCAATTTTATTGTTTACATCATGGAGAATCTGATAAATAGGAACCGTTCCGATAGGAATTTTGGAGTTAGCAATTACTGCTCGACGAATCTCGTCCAAATCACCACCTGTTGATAAATCCATTGCCGTATCCGCTTTGTAATGTTGAGAAACCTGAACTTTTTCAATTTCACCCTGAACATCTGACGCAATCGCTGATGAACCAATATTAGCATTGATTTTGCAACGTGAAGCAATTCCAATCGCCATTGGCTCTAAGTTTTTGTGATTCACATTCGCCGGAATAATTAATCGACCACGTGCGATTTCAGAGCGGATTAACTCTGCATCTAAATCTTCTATTTTTGCTACATACTCCATCTCTTCTGTGATAATACCCTGCTTGGCATAATACATCTGAGTACAAACAGCATCATTTTTTCGTTTATCGACCCATTGCGTTCTCATAATTTTACTCCTTAGACTTTACGTAAAGCTATACTGGACTTATAAATAAGTCCCCCTAAAAGGGTCGTATTGGTTTCAATTTATATTAAAAACTTCAAGAAGGTTTAGGGAAACATCTATTTTAATGCTCTTTCAATATTCTCATGATTTTGAGTAGAATTTATCACAAACAAGATAAAAAACAGCTTTTTAAGTGTATACTTTTGTAACAGTATTTAAAATATAGGAGATAAATTGTCCGATTTGACACTTATCTTACTCGCAGCAGGTGATTCGACTCGTTTTAAAGTGCCTGTAAAAAAGCAATGGCTACGAATTGAACACGATCCATTATGGCTTTATGTTACCAACCGTATCACTAAGATGGCTAATTTTGCAAAAATTATTGTAATAGCCCACCCTGATGAAGTCTCTTTTATGACTCCTATGTGTAATTATACAGTGGTAGCTGGAGGAGCAACACGACAAGATTCTCTTAATAATGCCATGAAGCATGTCGAAACTCCCTATGTTCTCGTCAGTGACAGTGCACGGTCATGCATCAGTCCCGATTTGTTAGAACGATTGATCAATGCTAAAGGATTGGCAGATTCTATTGTGCCCGCTCTCAATGTTAATGACACCATTGTCTATGGAAATGATACTATCAATCGTGAACAGGTAAAACGAATACAAACCCCCCAGCTCTCTAAAACTTCTATTCTCGTTCAAGCACTACAAACCATAACACAATATACCGATGAAAGCAGTGCCATAGTCGCACATGGGGGCACTCGTCACTTCGTTACAGGAGATGAAATAGCAGATAAAATCACGCATTCAAGTGATATCACTTCATTTTTATGTCTAAAATCTCCTTCTACTGCTATATTTACAGGAAACGGATTTGATGTGCATGCTTTTGAAGACGGTAAGAAGATGGTGTTGGGAGGAGTAGAAATTGACAGTGCTTTTGGTTTTGCAGCTCACAGTGATGGCGATGTAGCCATTCATGCTCTTATTGATGCATTATTAGGTGCAGCGTGTTTAGGAGATATTGGAATGCTTTTCCCAGATACTGACAGTAGCTATAAAAATGCAGATTCCAAAGACCTGTTACGCCAATGCGTCCTTAAACTTCATCAATTCGGATTTGTTATTCTCCACGCAGACATCACTATTATTGCTCAAACTCCAAAAATTGCTCCCTTTAAAGAAGTAATGCGTACTACGCTGAGTGCTTTAATGCATCTCCAACCCTCACGGCTTAACATAAAAGCAACCACAACCGAACACCTCGGATTTATTGGTCGAAAAGAAGGAGTTGGTGTGCTTGCAACTGCTTCAATACATTATTTTGATTGGAAAAACGTATGAACGTATTAATTATCGAAAACGAGATTTATCTCGCACAAAGTATCGCTTCAAAGCTAAGCGACCTGAATCACAATTGTGATATAAGCAGCTCCCCTAAAGAAGCTCTCAAAGGAATTAACTACGACGTTGTTTTACTTTCAACCAACATCAGCGGTCAAGATATTTATCCTGTTATTGAGGCATATAAAGATGCTGTTGTTATCCTAATGGTCTCCTATGTCAGTAATGATACTGTATCTAAACCACTTGCTGCAGGAGCAAAAGACTATATCCTCAAGCCATTTATGATCGAAGAACTCATTCGTAAAATTCAACATTTTCAAAATCATGAAAAACTTCGTCGTCAAAATCAAACCTACGATCGCTATTTAAATCATACTTTTAATTCTGTTAAGATAGAGGAAGATTTTGATAAAACAGCTCTTCCTTTGATGATTTGCAGTGGATATCAAAAATATGCCGATGCTTTTGCATTTCGTTACGCCAAGCATCATAATCTTCCACTTCATTATATTTCTCTTGCGTCACCTAACGCGATTCACGATATTACTATTATTACAACAAATGAAATTATTTATATCACTGATTTTCAAAGTCTCAAAAACAGTGATATAAAAACTTTTTTTGATCTTATAGAAAAACGATCTTGTATTATTTCCAGTACTGAACGTGTCGATAATGTTCCTTTTTCTTTAATGGAAATAGAAAATGAACACCATTTATTTGACCAAGGAGAAATTCTTCCTATTGAAGAGTATGTAAAATATATTATGACAAATTTCCAAAATCGCTATCCAGATACCGAATTGTCAAAAAAATTAGGGATTTCACGTAAAAGTCTATGGGAAAAGAGAAAGAAGTATGGCATCATTAAGAAAAAATAGAGCGTTATATATTGACCAAGAAGCATTAAGTGCTCTCTCACTACTCAAATCAGGGATCCTCTCCCCTGTAACAACACTTATGAATGCCCATCAGTGCGCTCAAGTGCTTAAAGATGGGCTTTTTGAAGGGACTACTTTCCCTTTTCCTCTTATCCTCTCACCCAGCGGTAAAACCAATGAATCGGTTTTGATGAGTGCCAAAAAAGGTGAAGTCCTGCATTTTATATGCGATGACACACTCGTTGGAGAAATATGTGTTGATGAGATTTTCACTATAGATCCAACGGAACGTCTTCGTCAAATCTTTGGTACAGAAGATTTAAGCCATCCCGGTGTCAACGCTACACACAAACGAATTGGAAAATACGCGGTGTGCGGAGAGTACACAATTGATACACAACCCATAGAAGAGATACAAGCCTCCATTCAAATAGCTAAAGAGCGCATTGGCGCCAAACATACCACAGCAATTTTTATGGCGGCGAATCCACTTCACCGTGCCCACGAAAGGTTAATTCGCCAAAGTCTTGAACGAAGTGATTTGATTATTATTTTCCTCTTGAAGCCCTACAATAACAACAGTGGACTGGACTACACGCTTCGTCACGAAATGGTCAATTTCTTTGTTGACAATTATCTTCCGCATGGACGTGTCATTATTGTTCCTCTGGAAAACAGCTACATCTTTGCAGGGAGTAATGAAGTACTGTTAGATGCCATTGTCGCACGAAACTATGGATGTGATCGCATGATGATTGGGCAAAATCACGCAGGAATTGGGATGTATTATGACCGAAATACCAACAAATCTATTGTTGATCGCCTTAATGGTCTCGATATCGAAGTCTCCATTGCCAGCGAATACGTCTATTGCAATCTGTGCAAAACACTCGTCAGTGTTCAAACCTGTCCTCATGGACACCACCATCATATCTCCTATAACTCTGAATCGATTTTGATACTAATGAAAGAGGGACTTCTCCCCCCAGCTGTCTTGGTTCGAAAAGAAATTTCATCCCTTGTTGTTTCGACTCTCCACCCCAATCGATTTAAAAATTTAGCCAAAATGTATTATGACATTATGCCCGTTAACGGATTACTCGAAGAGCACAGTGAGCGGGATTTTTATACCGAACTTATGAACTTATATCAAACCACATCACTTACCTAAGGTACTCACATGAAATTCAATTGGTTTTTTCTTACCCTCTTCTACAGCGGACTCTCACCAAAAGCACCCGGTACGATAGGAACACTCGTTTCTCTTCCGATAGGAGTAGCCATTTTAATTTTTTTGGGACCTCAAACCCTTTTTTTTCTGACCCTTTTGATTACACTCATAGCCATTAAAAGTATTGATCGCTATGAAGCGGTCAGTGGCATACACGACAATCAGAAAATCGTTATCGACGAGCTTGTCGGGATGTGGATAGCCCTTGCTATTGCTCCTGGAATAGTATTTAGTATGGGTGATTTAGGACATTTTGACAATGGAATAGCCATCCAAATTGTCTTAAGTTTTCTCTTCTTTCGTCTATACGATATTAAAAAACCGTCCCTTATCGGGCGAATAGACCGTGAAGCCAAAGGGGGATTGGGTGTTATGGGGGACGATATTCTTGCCGGATTTGCCGCCGGCATCACCTCGGCAATGGTTTGGCAAATTATATTAAAAAGTGGTCTCTTCAACTAACGATACGACTACTGTATATATTGATACTTTCCTGACACGATCTACGCTACACTTTCGGCATGAAAAACACACTCCTTTTATATATCGCTATTATCGTTTTCTTCGGTAGTGGAATCGCCTATGTCCTTCATGAAGGAAGTACCCTAGAAAGTGCTACCCTCTTGTATACCGTACTGCCACATACAACACTAAGTTCAGGTTGGATCGAAAATTTCCTGAAACAATTACACCACCCTTTAGCTCTTTTACTGATTCAAATTGTTGTGATTATGGTAGCTACCCGTCTTTTCGGTTTTTTAGTCTCCTTTGTCGCCCAGCCTACAGTTGTGGGAGAAATTATCGCCGGAATCGTTTTGGGGCCATCGTTGTTGGGACTATTCTTTCCTGAATTTTCCATCCTCTTATTCCCAAAAGAGTCCTTGGGAAATCTCAGCCTCATCAGTCAGCTCGGGTTAATCTTTTTTATGTTCGTTGTCGGAATGGAACTTGATTTTGAAAAAATCAAAAAACAATCAAGCGCATCGGTATTTATCAGTCATGCCAGCATCATCTTCCCTTTCTTCTTAGGGGTAGTCTTATCGTACTGGCTTTATCCGCTGTTTGCTCCTCAAAATGTCTCGTTCATGCCGTTCGCCCTCTTTATCGGTATTGCCATGAGTATTACTGCCTTTCCTGTCCTTGCTCGTATTATCAAAGAAAAAAATCTCTCCGATACCAGCTACGGTGCGATGGCGATTACCTGCGCCGCAACGGATGATATCACCGCATGGTATATCCTAGCCCTTATTATCGCCCTCTCAATTTCAGGAACGCTGGGCTCTTCCTTATTTCTGCTGCTCTTTATCGCTGCGTATGTTGTCGTTATGTTTTATGGTATTCGCCCCCTTTTCGCAAAAATTGGGAGTACTCAGAACGAGCGACTCAGTATGAACGCCATGTCGGCCATTGTGGTTTTACTCTTCATCTCTTCGCTGGTCACCGAATCGATCGGTATTCACGCTCTCTTCGGTGCTTTTATGGCAGGGACGATGATGCCTTCCTCGGCAACCTCAAGGCTTAAAGAACTGATCGCACCGCGCTTGGAATATGTCAGTCTCCTTGTATTGCTCCCCTTGTTTTTTGCCCTTACTGGGCTTCGAACGGAGATTGGATTGCTCAATACGAGCGATGGGTGGCTTATCTGCGGACTGATTATTATTATTGCAGTCACCGGAAAATTATTGGGAAGTTCGTTGGCTGCGAAATTTATGGGATTCAACTGGCGGGATTCCTTCGCTTTGGGAATTCTGATGAACACGCGCGGGTTAATGGAACTGGTGGTCTTAAATATCGGCTTTGAGATGGGGATTCTCTCTACTGAACTCTTTACGATGTTTGTCGTTATGGCCTTGGTAACCACCTTTATGACGGGACCGCTATTAAATGTAATAACGAAAGGATTCAAAGAAAATAAAATCGGTGAAACAATGCAAAAAAGTCTAATCGATCTCTTGTCACATGAACTTAGAACACCTCTGACCCTCATTCGAGGTGCGGCCAGCAATTTATCAAATCCTAAATTTTTACTTGATGCTAAGGATAAAGAGGCAATGGTTCAAACCATTGTCGAGGGATCTCGTCGGATGGAAAAAGTAATCGATAATTTACTCGTTAATGCGCGGTTTCGCGAAGGGAAAACACCTCTGAATAAGACAATCCTCCGTTTGGAGGAAGTAGTCTCATCGGCATTGACCATAGCCGAAAATGACTGGAATCGACAGGCAAAACTCTCCTACTCAGCCGATATTCCTCCCCTTTCAGCTGATATTTCTTTGCTGCAATTGGCAATCGGCAATCTGCTGGACAACGCGTTTAAATACGGGGATGAGGTGCGTGTTGAAATCACCTCTGCATTCAGTGAAATCGCTTTGATGATTTGTAATAACGGCGATCTTCCCTCTGCTGACACCATCTCCACCCTTGGCACTGCCCCAGGTAGACTTGATAATGCGATAGGAAAACCAGGTTCAGGTATCGGCTTGCGTCTTTCGCAAAATATCATTGAGGTTCATGGCGGAACATTAACAATTGATCTTAGAAATGACTATTTTTGTGTTCGTGTGACACTGCGCGGTGAAGCATGACTCCTAAAATTTTAATCGTGGATGATGACCCCTCCATACGCCGTTTATTGGCAATGACTCTTGCATTCGCAGGATTTATGACGGAGACGGCATCAACAGCAAAAGAGGGGTTAAAAAAAGGAGCCGATGAACATTTTGATTTGATTTTACTCGATTTGGGATTGCCGGATATGAGTGGTGTAAAGTTTTTAGAGCGTTATCGCGAAGATGAACAAACTCCTATCATTGTAGTATCAGCTATTCATGATGAATCGGATAAGATAGCCGCGCTTAATGCGGGTGCCGATGATTATGTAACCAAACCTTTCAGTACCGATGAGCTTATTGCCCGTATCAATGCAAACTTGCGCCGTGTTCCTGCGAGCGAGGAGTCATCATCCCTTTTGGTTGCGGGAGTGATGCGTATGGATGTTACGAATCGAATTGTGACCATAGAGGATGAACTCGTCAAATTGACCCCGAAAGAGTTTAAACTTTTCCGAATTTTTATGGAAAACCACGGTAAAGCACTTACCCATTCATGGCTTTTAAAAGCGGTATGGGGAGTCGGGTATCAACATGAGACTCACTATCTACGTGTTTTTATCAACCAATTGCGTCAAAAAATCGAAGCCGATCCCACCCGTCCGAAGCGTATTATCACCGAAACGGGAATTGGGTATAGGTTTGTCGGGTAAAGAGTTATTCAGTCTTTTATTTTAGTAAAATTACATCATCATCGGTTCATCAGTCGGTTCTATCTCTTCAAAATCTTGTATAATTTGATCCAACATTTTTTGGGTCTTTTTAATTTTTGCAATATTCGTATCAAAAATAGGTTTTGATGCAGGAAATGCTTCGGAAAGTTCTGTATAAATTAGAACACGTCCTCCAAAATGGCGGTTGAACTCATTAAACGCCTCTTGCAAATACGCACGTCGTGTTGTATGACGAAACAGCGCTCGAATCATTTTTTTGCGCTCTTTGATGGGAATGGATTCATCGATTGCTTCCGCAACCCGCTTGATATCCATTCGAGAAAAATAGACACCGCTGTGATAAGGGGCAAGAAGTTTATCCCCTAGCTCATCCACGAATCCAGGAACATATTCCTCTGCTTCTTCCTCACTTTTTTCATCACTGGATGGTTCACAGCTTCCGCTCTCACATTTACCTCGTACAAACTCGTCAAACTCGGCTTTTAAATCACTAAAATCAGTTTTAATCATTCTTTTCTCCTGTAATTAATTCATAAAAATAGTGCGTCAGCGAATTGAGTGCAATATCGTCGTTAAATGCTTCACTGTCCGCATAGTTTTCCAAAGCCACCGGCATAATAAGTTCTCCGATAAGCTCACCTTCGACAATACGGATAAAATCACAATATCCGTGTTCTTCTGACATGACAGAAGCTCGATCCAATAATGCAAACGCTTCCTCTTGATACTCTGTCGAAATTATGGCACCTGAAAGTTTTGAACTTCGCATTTGAGAAATAGTAAAGGCGACATCATCCGGACGTATGTTCATTGGTATCGCCATCGCATTAATACCATTACTCTTAAATAATTTATTGACCATAACCGAAAAACGGTTGCTGTGTGCATTTTCTGCAATAAATCCATAAAGCAACGTTTCTGTCGTAATCGAATTATCATTGTTCATCATTTATTCAAGCCCCCATAATTCTTTTGCTTCTTCATCTTCAAGACGACAGCGACGACAAATTTTATCCCCGATACTGGAACTAAACAATCCATCGCATTCATCGCATCGTCGTACACGGTAAGCTACAAGATTCTGCACCGTTGGTTTGTACCACTCCGCTAAATTATACGATTGGGACAGGGTAATTGCCTTTGGTTCACAGACATCGTGGCACAGATGGCATTTGACGCACAAAAACGGATCAAAATCAATTTTTGAATTACGAACATCGGAGGTTAAAGCCCCTGTCGGACAAATTCTATAACACATCTCACACGCTGTACACAACGTCTCATCCATTAATTTTTGAGACGTAAATGGTATTTTTGAGCCATCTACGACGTGAAAAATCGACGGTGTCGGCAATCGCTTTATCGCGGTAAAAAAGAGTTTACGACGATCGGTGATTTTTTTTGTCCGCAGTTCTTTGGTATGAGAACTGTCGATTGAATATTCTACAAACTCATCCGTCGTTTTCTCTATCTCTTTTTCAAAATCTCCACGAATTTTACCCAATCCGCGAAGATGAAACGTCTTGAAAAAATCTCTTCGCTCAACAACCGCTTCATCTTCACCCAAAGTTCTGTATCCAATATCCGAGCATTCCACTCTAAACTCTGATTCAATCGCTTCGAGTAGATAATTAGTATTTTCAAGCGTATGTGTAAGTGTTGCTAACACATGAGCTCCAATCTCACATTGCGCACAGTGACCTGTATCCAAAACAACCCCATGTTTCATTTGAGCAAAAGAAATCAGCTGCTCATGACTCAAAGCCGCAATACAAGGGACATTTTTTTGACATGAAATGAGGTTCTCCTCATCAGAGGCAAACGTAAAGAAAAAGTCGGTTGAACTAAAATCATCCAAACTCAACGCTTCAGTTGGACACACAGCGATGCATCCAGCACAGCCGACGCATTGCGCCTGATTAATAGAGGGAAGACGGTTACTAATAGTAATGGTACCTGTTGGACACACGTCAGCACAATGGGTGCAAATCGAATTGACACTCAACGCTCTAACGCATCTGCTAGGAGAGAGAATTAAAAGACTCATGAATCTTTGGAAACTACTGCACTTAAGGTTTCATTATCAGAAAGGATAAACTCCAGTGCCGTCTCAGCCGCATCATAATACAAAGGGGTTCTGGATTCATATTTCATATTGATGAGATACATCGGCGCCCATTGTAGTAAATGCGTATTCAAAAAGCGGTGCTGTACCTCTTGAAGATCACGAACTGCCTCTAAATCATTTTCTTCCATCGCTTTTTTTTGTGCATCGCAAAGATGATGCATAAATTCGTATTCAATACCAATGTGATCGGCTGAAACAACACGGGCAATTTCATAATCAACCATAAAATCGTATGCACTGTAAATATCCGTTACAGGATTTGCTCCACCCGTTTCAATCATTTGATCCGAGCGTGTATAAAAGGTCTCATACGGCACAAGATGTAAAATCGAAAGATTGGTAAAATCTGGATTAAGATACTCTTCCAAAAGTTTACTATTACTTATGCTTGTACGCTGTTCCCACTCATTCCAATGAGGAAAGAACTCTAATACTGTCGGATCTGTTTTAAGTGTCTCCAAAAGTTCACTGTCCAACTCTTGGAGGAGTATTCGAGAAAGAAGTGCATATATATTGCTTCGTGCAATGATCTCATCCATAACGGTTAGGCCTTTTAATAGTGTGATTGTAGGATTGTAACTAAAAGGGCTGAAAAGCCCTTTAGAAGTCCCTTTTAGCAAGGAGAAGAAAGGTTTTTACGCCTTAATATTCACATCATACGATGCTGGATCAAGCTTGACCCATGGACGGAAGATATGACGAGGACGTCGAAGTTTAGAATTTTCATCCAATCCGCGTGAAAGCTTATCTCTCCACGCTTGGTAAACTTTGAGATTGTTGTCATAATTGACAAAAATATCTCCGATTTTATCTCCTGGCTGTGCCGGCTCAACAAGAACTTTATGGTGCCAGCAGTGCATCCCTGAGACAGGGTCAGGATGAGGAGCCGCAACAGCATTTTGCCATGAACCGCTTAGCCCATCCCACCATACATTTTCAGAATCTCGGTTATACTCAGCAAAACGTTTTGCCTTGAATCCTTTAATCCCTTCAACATATTTAAGTTTACCCACTTTTCCATCCATTTGGATTTCAGCTACTGGAACCCCAAAACTATTAATACCCGTAGTTCCATCATAATCTTCAATAATCGTTTGAGCTCCAGCTTTACCTACATTTGCAGGTGATTCTTTGAGAAACTCTTTATTATTTACATCACGTGGCGTGGTACTAGTTGCTACTTTACCATCAGTTACCCCATTAGGGATTGTGACATGGTTGGTAAGCTTCCATCGCCCACCATGGTGTGAACACGCTAGTGTACCAGGAAGAACGCCCTCAGTCGGAACTGCCATTGCTACAAAATATCCACTCTCCAGTCCTGAAACCGTATCAACAATTTTTATACGGATAGCATCGCCTCGTTTATGACCAAGACGCTTAGCATCTCCCGTACTGATCCAAATAGGATCGTGATTTTGGCTAATCTCCATCAAATGTTTGGAGTTCGCCGAACGGGTATGAATGTTATACGGCAAACGGAAGACCGTATTGAGGGCAAACGAATTTTCCTCTTTCATATAAATATGATTCACGTGAGAGACGATATGGACCATATCTTCTTTCTCTTTATCATTACGTGGATAAATTGGCATTCCATATTCCGGCCATTTCCAATCTTTTGCTACCCATTGCGTATACACATCAAGTTTACGCGTTGGAGTCGTAAACCCTTGTAATTTTTTACCATCAATTTCAATACCGATTTTTTTCGATTTACCTTTCTCATCATTGGCACTGATAATACCTGAACTGTCAACACTTACCGAAGCTACATCGTATTTGTGCTCGTACGATTCGATTTTACCCTCTTCGACTTTTAGCTCACGCTCTTGAACATTGTAGATTTTATCTTCTTCGAGCCATACACCATGATCACGCATATATGCATAAACAGGGAATTCTTCTTTGGTATATCGCTCATCATTCATAACCGTTTCATGAAGCTTTGGAAGATTATCTCCAAATGCCGCATCGTACCATTCTGCAATGGTAACCGCTTTGCCTGGATTACGTTTACTTTCCCACATTTTCTTGATGTTCAAACTTCCGTCTGGATCAATGTAATCCGTACACAATTGGAACCAAAACTCATTCTCTTCCCACACTTCACCAAGACCTGCTTTGATATGGGCTTCAAGTGTTGCACGATTTGGATTTTTTGCTTTCCATCCCGATTTTTCGAGTGCTACGCGCAATACCGGCTGACGGAAAGTTGTCCATCGTGCAGGAATTGTTGCTTCAGAGTGCTGATCATGGCGCTCTCCTGCAAGTCCAACGGGAAGAACATAGTCCATATACCAGTTAGTTTCTGACCATACCGGAGAGAGGTTAAAGGTAAGTTCCATCTTTGTCTCATCTTTAAGAACTTCGATCCAACGAAAACCATCTGGATTTATCCATACCGGATTGTACATACGAGGAGCATAGACCGCCAATTTACTTGGTACTTGTAATCCGCGATCATTCCATTTTTTCTGCCATTCAGTATCGGTCAGTAAATGTGGTAGTAAAAATGACATTTCATAAGTTGAAATAGGCCATTCTGGTGGCCATGTCAACTCGTTCCATGCCTTAACCGCAGGGACATCAGCTCCACTTTTACCTTGTCCTACGGTAGAGCTTCCACCTTTGCCACCAACAGAAATATCGTGTGCATGATAAAAACCGGTTCCGCCGACATTGCCGATAGCACCACGTAAACCGGTTACAAAGAACACCGCTTTACCGACCATCCATCCACCACGGTTACCCGCAGCAGCAGCGCGCCAAACATAGGTAGAGATAGCATCTTCTGCCCAAATAAACATCTCATAGAGTTTTTCAAGCTTGTAAGCCGGAATATGAGTCTCTTTTTCAGCATATTCAAGCGTATACGGTGCATACATCTCTTTTAAAAGCTCTAAGTAACTTTCAAAATTACGCCCTTCAGGAAGTTTTGGAACATATCCTTTTTCTACCATATAATTGAGATAATCACTATCTTTCATCAAGGTATCCCAGTTAAACCAACGCTTAACAAAGGCTTTGTTGACGAGATTATCACTCAAAATTCGGCTTGCCAAATGAAGATAGATTACTGTTTCCGTTCCCGGCCATGGTGCGAGCCATAAATCCGCAATACCTGCAGAGTTTGAAAGACGCGGGTCCATAACGACCATCTTTGCACCCTTTTTACGAGCATCTGCAATGTACGCAGCAGCTTGAGCAAAATAGTGCCCTGCATCGGCTGCGTGTGATGAGTTAAGGAAAATAAGTTTTGCATTACCCCAGTCAGGACTGGTACGGTCATCATTAACAAAATGAATCGTTGGCGTACGTCCATTTGACGAACAAATGTTCGTATGCGAGTTATATGAGTCTAAACCCAAACTCTCCCAGATTTTAGGAACAAATCCATTTTCATTCGGACGACCAACATGGTACATAACAGATTTGCGTGAGAGTTCATCACCAATACGGATAGTATCTCCCATCTTTTTACCAATGGTAGTCATCGCTTCATCCCATGTCGTACGAATCCACTTGCCCTCTCCGCGTTTTGAACCAGGCGCACGCTTAAGTGGGAATGGAATACGATCTGGATCGTACATTTGTGACTGAACAGCATACCCTTTGGCACAGTTACGTCCACGTGAACCTGGATGCAATGGGTTACCCATGTATTTTTTGACCGTCATCGTTTTTTTATCAACCCATGCCGTCAATCCGCATGACGCTTCACAGTTGGAACAAGCTGTTGGAATAACCATATAGTCGTTCACTTTAATACCGTCTGGATTCTCTTCACTTTGAACACCGTGACGATTGATACCACCACGCTTCCAATCTGTTCCATCAAGCTCTTGAAAATTATCCCATTGATCTAATGGAGGATAAAACGAAAGTGTATCTGGAGTATTGGTAAATTTACTATTTTCAACGGATTCAGCAACTGCATCGGTTGTAAAAACGCCTTTTGCAATCGCTGCTCCTGCTACGGTGAACGCTGCACCTTTTAAAAATGTTCTTCTGCTTTCTAAATACATCATTTACCTCTTTAGCTCATGTTTAACAATTGTGGGATAACTAACC
>JAYVLH010000068.1:0-13221 GCA_043759555.1 Sulfuricurvum sp.
AGTGGTGCATGGACATTAAATCATCTTAGGGAAATTGCCATCACTCTCGAAACATATCCTGTAACTTCATCCATCACATGGGATATTACCAATGTCACCGAACTTGATTCTGCTGGTATTGCTCTTTGGCATTTGTATGATCGTCAATTTAATACTATGGGTTTTACCTCAGAGATTATCGGGAATAAAGACGAATATCTTCAGCTCTATAATCTCCTTTATTCCCATCCTCAAGAAGACGCAGCCGTACCAAAACGCCCTGGATGGCTTTATAGACTAGGAGAAAGAGCCTATTCGTCGCTCCAAGGCATAAGCGCTTTTTTAAAATTCTCAGGTGAGGCCTTTACTGTCCTACTTTACAGTTTACGACACCCCCATATCATTCGATATCGTTCTATCGGTTCCCATATTATCACTGCTGGATTTGATGCACTTCCTATTATTGCTGTTAGCGCTTTTTTGATCGGGGTGGTCGTTGCGTTCCAAAGTATTGTCCAACTTCAAAAATTTGGTGCAGATATTCTCATCGTCGATATGATTGGTATTTCTCTAACACGTGAACTTGCACCCCTCATCACAGCCATTGTTATCGCCGGACGAAGCGGATCAGCCTTCACTGCACAAATCGGTGCTATGAAAATGACACAAGAAATAGACGCTATGAAGACAATGGGATTCCATCCTCATCTTTTTTTAGTCTGGCCGCGCGTTATTGCATTAATGATTGTCTTACCCTTATTAATATTTTTTGCTGATCTTGTGGGAATCTTTGGAGGGATGGTTATTGCATCTACACAGTCACACCTCTCCTATACCGAATTTATCAACCGCCTCCAGGGAGCATTACCGATTAAACATTTCATTATTGGGATAGTAAAAGGGCCATTTTTTGCCATTTTAATTGCTCTGACGGGTACCTATCGAGGATTTCAAGTCTCTGCGAATACCGAGAGTATAGGACGCTACACTACTAAAAGTGTTGTGAACTCTATATTTCTTGTTATCGCATGCGATGCTCTTTTCTCTATTCTTTTGACGGAACTCAAGATATGAGCCCCGTTATCATTGAAGTACGCAATATTATCACTTCTTTTGGTGAGAACCTCGTCCACGACAATGTCAGCTGTACGGTTCGTGAACATGAAATATATGCTTTGCTGGGGGGGAGCGGTTCAGGCAAATCTACGTTACTGCGTGAAATGATTATGTTAGGAAAACCCTCAAGCGGTAGCATCCATATTTTTGGAAATAACATTGCACGCTTATCACTGACAGAAGCCCAAGAATTACGCAAAAAATGGGGTGTACTCTTTCAATCAGGAGCTCTTTACTCTTCTCTTACTGTAGGTGAAAATATTGCCTTGCTGTATGAAGAATACACGGATCTTCCATCCAACCTCATCCGTGAGCTCATTAAACTCAAAATCGATCTGGTTGGTCTGCCCCAACATGCCATCAATCTCTATCCAAGTGAGCTAAGTGGAGGAATGGTCAAGCGGGCATCTCTTGCACGTGCTCTTGCTCTTGATCCTAAGCTCTTATTTTTAGATGAGCCGACTTCAGGTCTTGATCCCCTTAGTTCACGCCAATTTGATACATTGATTCAAAAATTGCGTAATCTTTTAGGACTTACCATTGTGATGGTTACTCATGATTTGGATACGATTCATCATATCGTAGATCGTTTCGCCTTATTGGGTGACAAAAAAGTGATCGCCGAAGGGACACTTGCGGAAGTCCTTACCGTCGATCACCCTATTATCGATTATTTTTTTCAAAAGGAAATGCATGGAATCAAAGATTAACTATACACTTGTCGGATTTTTTGTCTTGCTATTGACCGGTGCTCTGATTGCTTTTGCCTTCTGGCTTGGAAAGTACAATGACAATGAAAGCCAATACCAGCTGTTCAAAGTTAACATTACCGAGTCCATCTCCGGCCTTTCTCCCGAAGCAGCAGTCAAATTTCATGGTGTTGATGTCGGTAAGGTGGAAACAATACGGATCAACCCTCTCAACAGCGAGGAAGTTGAACTGATTTTAAAAATCAAAAAAGAGGCTCCCATTAAAACGGATTCGACCGCATCTCTTAAATTTTTTGGAATAACAGGGTTGGCGTTTATTGAGATTAGCGGCGGTGCGAAGAATGCACCTCTGCTGATTACCTCTGAAAATAACATTGCCATAATTCCGACAAGTCCCTCTATTATCAGACGGCTTGATGAAACACTCAGCAGCGTTGTGACAAAACTTTCCGATACACTCGATCACAGCAATGCAATTATGAGTGATAAAAATACTAAAAACTTTTCTATTGCGTTGGAAAATTTAAAAAGTCTGACTGCTAAAATCAACAGCTACCAGAACGAAATCGATCACCTCCTAAAAAATTCTATACAAACGGAACAAAACTTGGATCAGACCATGCTAAAAGTAGGTACTTCTGCTGATAAAGTAGGAAGTTCAATGGATACCTTCAAAGTGACGATGAAGGACAGTTTTACCCCAACCATGACGGCATGGAAGGATACCTCAAAAAGAACAAACTCTCTAATGGAAACTATCCAAACATCTATAGATCGCGGGGACTATGACATTCAATCTTCTGCTCGCGAACTTGATGACGTATTAGTGCAATCACGAGCAACACTCATTGAAATGGAACTGTCTCTTAAATCATTGCGAGAAAGTCCATCCGATATACTTTTTAAAGAATCCAAACCTAAACCAGGACCAGGAGAATAACCATGAAAACAATTTTTTTAGCAGTAATAAGTACTTTTATAGCGACAGGTTGCTCGACTATAGTTCCGCAAGTCAATGAATACTCTTTAAACACCCGTCAATCATCTGCCCCATACAATACAAGCATTGCATCTCCCAAAACCTTGCAGTATCAAGGAATAAAAGCCCCCATCTCATTATCATCCAAGGCTATTGTCTATACAAAAAAGAATCAAGAAATAGGACGTTATCTTTACAGCTCTTGGAATGATATACCATCCTCTATGATAGAAAGATCCACCCTTGGAATGCTGGAAGAAAGCCATTTATTTGCAAATGTCATCCCCTCATATTCCAAATCAAACGCAGACTATTTACTCGAATCTGATCTTAACGCCTTCTATCACCAGATACTTGACAATGGAGCAAGCGAAGGGTTTGTTGATATAACCTATCGCCTAATCGACGTCAAATCTCGCCAGTGTATAGAAAGCAAGCGCTTTATTGTCACCCAGTCCTCAGACACTCAAGATGCCAAAGGTGGGATTAAAGCACTTAAAAAAAGCATAGATGTGCTTAACATGCAAATTATTCAATGGCTAAATGCAATAATAGAGATAAAAAAGTTGTAAAGAAAAAAGAGAGTAAGAAGAGAACAAGCTCCCAAAGAAGGAGCTAGGTAAGAATTATCCGCAAGAAGGAACGTTTCCTGAGTCATTACCATATTCGAACAAGAAATCGCGCAAGTCTTGTGCTTGATTTTTAAAGCCATCGCCATTAAACATTGTCTCTGCTTTTGTTCCTGCATGTGCTTTAATGATATTTGCACCACCATTGGCGAACAAAGTATCCCACTCCGCTTGTGTATGCATAGCAGCACCTTTTGTACCATTGCCGTGACAACTTTTACACGTTTTCAAATATCCTTTTTGACCTTTTTTGATATCAGCAGATGCATTTGTTGCCATCATACCAACTGCAACAAATGTCGCAAGTAACAATGAAGTTGATTTCATCATATGGTTCCCTTTTGTTTTATTGTTTGAAACATCATAGCGCACCTAAAATAAATAGATGGTTAATAAATCACATTGAAATCACATTAGAATTACGCTTCTTCTTCAACTTTTTCTTTTACTTTATTTGCCCGTACTTCTAAACGGATCTTATCCTGACGGACTTTTCGGTATGCTTTGTACTGAGCTTTTGTAAGGGCTTCACCTTCAAGCGCGACTTCAGCACCAATTTCTTGCGCACTCAATCCTGCTTCATTCATCATTACCATTCGTAACTCTTTTTTTGTCAAATGGCGCTTTAGTGACGCATACAGCTCTCGCTCATCTTCTTCGATCTCAACCGCAGCACACGCATACAGTCGAACTAGCATATCACGAATTGTTTTTTCCGGGTTGTAACGCAACCATAGTGAATTTTCTAACATTATAAAAATACCTTCGTAATAATTTGAGTAAGGTCTTTGATGTCAATAATGACATTGGCCTCTTTTTTTAAAATCTCTTTGGCACAAAATGCCACACGAGTTCCTGCATGAGCAAACATCGACCGATCATTCGCGCCATCTCCAACCACCATTGTCTCTTCTTCAGTAATTCCAAAAAGCCCCTGAAGACGAAGCAGCATATCTCCTTTTGAAAAATCAAACATCATATCTCCGCCGACAAGTCCCGTAAGTTTTCCATCTTTTTCATGCAATACATTGGAAAAATCGGCATCATAACCAAGAATACTTTTTGCATGAGAAGTTGCAGAACGAAAACCTCCGCTAAAGCAAACGACTTTAATGTCTCGTGACTTAAGATTGGCAATCGTCTCAACAGCCCCAGACATATAAGGAAGATGTTGACAAATATGTTCTACTTTGGAAAATTCCAATCCTGTAAGTAACTTTACACGCTGTTGAAGTGATTCAAAAAAATCAAGTTCTCCGTTCATCGCCCGTTCTGTAATCGCGGACACTTCCGCTCCGATTCCAAGTGCTTCGGCAAAAAAATCGATGGTCTCACCATCCATCAATGTTGAATCAAAATCAAATACTGCTAACTTAATCAAAAGATATTATCCTCTTTGTTATAATGACGCAATTATATCCAAAGGCATCTTTTGTTTGAACCTTTTATCAATAAACTCCGTCATGGTACATATCTAACCCTAGAAACCACCCCTTCGCGTTCAGCACAATTTGCCCCAACCATTGAGAAAATCGCTGCTTTAGGTTTGGATAAACTTGTAGATGGGTTCAGCACGACCGACAATCCTCTGGCTAAACTCAAATACAATGCCCTCTTTGCAGCCATGAAACTCCAAAATCGTTTTAATAAGCCCGTATTGGCAACAATGAGCATGCGTGATCGTAACCGTATCGCCTTACAATCAGATTTGCTCGGAGCCAATGAATCGCAAGTACGCGCTATCCTTGCTCTCACTGGAGATAGTGCCCACTATTCCGACCAAGCTCATGCAAAAGGGGTATTTGAAGGAAACAGCAAATTGCTTCTGGATATTATTACTACCCTCAACAACGGTACAGACTTGGCAGAGCAAAAATTGATTGCTCCCGTACAAGAAATCTATCCCTTTGCCGTTATCGATGCCTATTCCAAAAGTGCCGCAACATTACAGAAAAAAATGATGAAAAAAGTAGCGCATGGAGCCATTGGCATTATTTCCCAACCCGTGTACGATCTTGAAAATGCTCGTAAACTTTTGGAAATGATGGACAATGCCAATAACGAGAATAAGGGTAACTGTGTGCTGATTCTGGGCTATTTTCCAATTACCAAACTCCGAACTGCCCGCTTTTTAGATGAAAATGTTCCCGGAATTTATGTTCCGAACGAATGGGTCGAAGCACTTGAAGCTGCATCACTCATCAGTCCAGAGGAAGAATACCGCATCGGATTTGAACTGAGTAAAAACCTTTTTGAGGAACTCAAAGCGCTTCATCCAAAAATCCACATTATGACGGCCAATCAGTTCGAACTTGCCAAAGCAATTTTGAGCTAAAATAAAATTCACACAAAATTCATGATTGCTTGATAAAGTACCTATATGATTTATATTTATATTATTTCATGTTTTACACACAACTTTTCGAAGGCAGTTATTATAACAGTCTCTAACAATACGATGACAGATCAATCTAACTCACCATCACAAACAGCAACCATTCAGCCTTAATGTATCTCTATGATTTCGAAGCGTTTACAACAGCGTGTGAACTCCATATTGAGACTTCTGATCATGCAGTTGCTGACGCTGCTGTACAAAGCATAATTGCTCATGCAAAACGATTAGAGTATTGCTATGGATTTTTTCGGGAAACATCGGAAATTTACGCTCTTAATCACCGATCCAAAAACAGTCACATTATCAGCGATGAACTGGCAGGTCTCATACGAATCGCTCTTTTTTATACAAAAATGACCCATGGGGTTTTCGATATTGCTTTATCCGGTACTCTTAAAGCATCATTCAAGGCCTCATCACTAGAAGAATATCATGAGCAAAAAGACATTCTTCTTCCATTTGCTTCCTCAAAGCATATTCATCTTGAAGGCAATCAACTTACTTTTTCCAATAATTTCACAAAAATAGATTTTGGTGGACTTGTTAAAGAGTATGCCGTTGATGAAGCTGTTGTATTACTTCAAGAATCAGGGATAACGTCTGCGTTAATCAATTTCGGAGGGGATATTGCTGCGTATGGTATGTGTCACGATACTCCATGGAAAATTGGAATCCAAAATCCTGATTCACTTGATTTGAATCTGATGGAAATTGAATTAAATAACCGGTCATTATGCACATCAGGTCATTCTAAACGCTATACGACCATTGAGAACGAAAAGATTACTCATATTATTGGTAGTTCACAGAGATATGAAAATTTTAAACAAATCAGCATCATAGCTCCAACTACTCTCGATGCAGGGGTTTGGAGCACTGCACTGCTCATAAATCCAGGCCTCCCTCTTCCTGAGCATATTCAGCTTATTTGTGCCGTTTAATGGTTGGCTCAATAAAATTTTATTGAGCCTTGTCTTCAAAGACTAAGTGTCGGCTAGCCAACAATATCACCGGCAAGTTTTTTAATTATTTCAGTCTCTTTTAGCTATAATCAATTAAATATACAACAACTTTTTCAGGACTATTATGATCGATTTAAAACTTCTCCAAAATAATTTTGATGTGACGGCAGTTGCACTTCAACGCAAAAAAGTAGATAATGAGCTGATCACTAGCCTCAAAACTTCAAACGAAACTCTTAAAAATGCTAAATTGATATATGAAAGCGCCCAAGCTGCGCAAAATGAACGCAGCCGCCTTTTCGGTCAATACAAAAAAGAGGGGAAAAATACCGACGAGCTTAAAATAGAAGTCGATGCAGCGAAACTTGACCTTGCCTTGTTACTAGAGACACAGCGAAATGCCGAAGAAGCATTGGAATCACTCGCTATGCGTATCCCCAATCTCCCTGATGAAAATGTCCCCGATGGAGACGATGAAAACGACAATGTAGAACTCAAAAAAGTATTAACACCTCCAACGTTTACCTTCACTCCAAAAGAGCACTGGGAACTTGCTGAACAAAACGGTTGGATTGATTTTGAGCGTGGGGTAAAACTTGCTAAAAGCCGCTTTAGTGTTGTCAATGGTATGGGGGCACGTTTGGAGCGCGCACTTATCAATTTCATGCTTGACTTTAACCGTGAACGCGGATTTATGGAAGTGAGTGTCCCGATGCTTGTTAACCGTCGTGCACTCGAGGGAACAGGACAGCTTCCAAAATTTGAAGATGATTTGTTCAAAGTCGATGGCGAAGAGCTATTTTTAATTCCCACAGCCGAAGTACCGCTCACAAATCTTTATCAAGATGAAATTTTAGATGTAAAAGAGCTTCCTATTAAAATGACAGGCTATACCTCATGTTTTCGAAAAGAAGCAGGCAGTGGCGGTCGTGATGTGCGAGGGATGATACGTCAACACCAATTTCACAAGGTTGAACTCGTCTCCATCACGCGCGCGGATCAAAGTGATTTAGTATTTGAAGAAATGGTCTCGTGCGCTTCGGATCTATTGGCAGCCCTTGGATTACCGCACCGGCTCGTTACTCTTTGTGCAGGTGATTTAGGATTTGGTGCAGCAAAAACTGTCGATTTGGAAGTATGGATCCCGGGGCAAAATAGCTATCGCGAGATCAGCTCCGTGTCCAATACGAGAGATTTTCAAGCACGTCGTGCCAAAATCCGCTACAAAGAAGAGGGTAAAAATCTTCTCGCCCATACACTCAATGGTTCAAGTTTAGCGGTCGGACGGACGATGGTAGCTATTATGGAAAATTTTCAACAAGAAGATGGGTCCATCATTCTACCAACAGTATTGCAAAAATATCTCTAAAGGTTTAAAGAAAAAAACATGGCAGATGAGCAAGAAGAGATAATTATCATTGAAGAATCGGATGCGGCAGGTATTGCTTTGCCGGATGCGCTTTCAGACGAAACAACCGATAAAGCGTCTTCCTCTAGTAACAAGAAACTCATTATTATTGCAGGTGTTGTGGTTTCATTACTTGCAGGCGGAGGAATCACCGTTGCTCTTCTTTCTCACTCTGGCAATGAAAAATCTTCAACTACACAAGAACACCTCATAAGTTCCAAAGATCCCAATGAGCCTAAGATAGAACCCAGCGAACTGGAAAATATGATTGAACGCGCCAATTATATGTATTCTAATGGCAATCAAGAAGAAGCCCTCAAGCTGTTTGAAAAAATCGCTCTCTATTCCGAATCAATATCGCAATACAATCTTGGCGTTGTACGACTAAAAGAAAACGAATACTCTTTAGCATTGGATAACTTCAAACACTCAATAGCTATGAGTGAAAATCGATGTGTCAGCGCTATCAATGCTGCTGTATGCTGCTTGCACTTAAAAAAGGAAGATGACTTTAATTACTACATTGATTTAGCGCAAGCTTATTTGAGCACTGAAGACGGCACTTCAATGTACTCATACTATTATGCCCTCATTAATTACTACCGTGGCAATTATTTTGAGGCACTCAGTGCACTCAATCACCCCACATCAAACGAATACCTCATTACGAAAAATAAGCTAAAAGCATCAATCGACACCCTTTATGGTAACTTTGATGGTGCCATTGCAAGCCTTGAAAAACCTTTACAAGAAAAAGATTCTTTCTCAATAGGGTTACTTTATGCTAACAATGGGGACTTGCAGCAGGCAAAAAAGTACTTAAGCAGTGCTATTATTCAAAATCAAAAACCTGTCCAAGAGAGTCTCTCTTTGGTTTTTGTAAACTTAAAACTTGGAGAACACTTAGACGCGGGGAATCTTCTAAAAAAAATCTCTACACAATACCCCAATGATGTCTATACGCCCTATCCCATTAAAGTTTTTCTTAAATCTACTTTATTTTATCCTTCCAGTATACAAAAAGCATGTCGCACCATTAATGCAAAAGTTCATCCCCAAACGTATCCAAAAATTTTTGCTTTTGCCCCTTATAAAATATTTAATGCCAATCAGACCGTCAATAATATTCGTAAAGGAACCGCTAATATTTTCATTGATGACATCACTTCAGCCAAAGAGTATCTTGAAAAAAGTTCTCATGCATCTGACATCGATTATGGGATTGCTCTAAGTATACAAAAAGCACTGCATTTCCGTTTACGTGATGCTAATGCTCAATTGCAAAAACTGCTCAAAAACAATCCTCAGCACTCTATTCTTCATTATGATCTAGCCCTGACTTATGCTCAACTTGGAGATTATAACCAAGCGTACGATCATTTTTTACGCTCATATCATCTTGATGCAAACAATTATCTTTCCGGTATTTTTGCTCTTATGACGTCTGAAATGATTTCAAAACCCAATCCAAAGCTCCTTTCCATACTCAAAGAAAATCTCTCTCTAGAGCCAAATACCGAGGAATACGATCTTTATCGAACTCTTTTAAATATGAGCGGAAACAATTATACCGCGTCAAGCCGTTGGCTTGACACCCGCTACAAAGAGCGCCCTCTTTATTTGGTTATGAAAATAATTATAGCACAAGAGCTTGGTATGCAAAAGCCGGCAGAGATTGCATCCGAAAAGCTCATCCAAGCGCTACCAACCGATACCCTTCCGCACATGCTCTACATTGATACCCATTTCAACAATGAACCGCCAAAGGCTTATGCTCGGGCAGCACACAATTATCTCAAAAATAAAAAGCTAAACGATGATGACCTTTACTTTGGTCCACAAATCATTCGTGACAAAGCCATTGCAATGGCAGCCATCACTGGAACACTTGCCCCCTTAATTCAAAAGCTTGAATTTAAACTGCAAACTACAACAGACGATCATGCCAATCTTACTACAGCATTGGCACTTGCATATTTTTACAATCAAGATTTTGAAAAGTCGTATGTGCTCTATAACGAAGTCGTTGACACCTATCATATTGTCGATGAACGGACATTATTTATGGCTGCATCAGCCTCTATTGGTGCTGAACATTATCAAAATGCCATTGGGTTATTAGAGCTCTCAAAAATGACCAATCCAAATTATTTGGAAAATCGCTATGCTCTTGGACTTTTGTACATGCAAGTTCAAAATAATCCTGCAGCAGTCATTCAATTTACGAAGATGGGAAACAGCGGTTTCAAATCCGATGTATTTGATTTTCAAATCGATACTGATAAGCTGGTCTTAGAACCAGCAAGCTACCACTCTTTATAATCAGACCGTATTTTGTCCAATCTAATAGATCAATTAACTGTTGAACCGCCCGAGAACACTTTCTCCGGCACGGACATTGCTACCTGCATGAATATTTAAAGTAACATCAGAAGGAATATACAAAATACTTCGACCACGGGCCAAAAAACCATACCGTGACCCTTCTTTCATCTTATCGCCTTCATCACCGTCAATACGAATTGAAAAACAACTTTGAGCGCTTGTATGCTCTACAAATATTTCATTTCCTTGAAGTGATTTAAAGGATAGCGCTGCTTTTTCGTTTAAACTTTCACTTAACGGATGATGTAATCCAAGTGACATTCCATGACGAATTCGGCACCCTTCCATCACTCCGTCAAATGGTGAACGTAACATTGAAACACTCCAGAGCCCATTTAGGATGATAATTTTTTTCATTATTTGCTCATTAATAAGCGTATCTTCAATCCCCAAAACAATTCCATCAACACAACTGATGATACTCGACGTTTCACCCAAAACAGCACTGCGTTCAGGATTTCGAAAAATAATCAACAATGCGACAAGAAGAGCACCAGATAAAAATTCAAAAAAATGTAATTGGGTCATTGTAAAAAAGAGGAACAATGTCCCAGTCAGAGCAATTGGCAACCACCCTTGCTTGGATAGAATAAACGTATCATTGTTCGTTGCCATAAAAACTCCTTATTCGTTTTAGTTTAATTTTCTTTAGGTGAAGACATCTCTTTTTTAGGAGACAACTTCGTTTCAATACCATTTTCTTTCTCGTACTCTTCAATAATGCTACGAACCTGATCACCTGAAATATTTTCTTTTGCGTATAATAATTCTACCATTTTTTCGATAGCATCACGATATTCTTCAAGACGTGCTTTAACAATATCATATCGCTCATAAAGCGTATTTTTGATAAATCCGTCCATCTCTTCAGCCATTTTTTCACTGTACTCTTTGGCCTGTGTCATACCACCGCCCAAGAATGTGTTTCGCTGTTTTTCAAGTACCATTAAGCCTGCAACATCACTCATTCCGTACATTTGCACCATTGCTTTTAAGATATCCGTAGTACGTTCCAAGTCATTGGCAGCACCGGTAGAAATTTCTCCGATAAAGACCTCTTCAGCAGCTCGTCCACCAAGCAATACATCAATTTCTGCTATCAATTCATGGCGCTGCATCAAGTACTTGTTCTCTTCTGGAGTATTGAGAGTATACCCAAGTGCAGCAAGACCACGAGGAACAATGGATACTTTTGAAACTTTTTTAGCGCCCTTGCTTGTCTCAGCCATTAAAGCATGGCCGCTCTCATGATACGCCACAATACGCTTCTCTTTTTCATCAATACGACGACTTTTCTTAGAAAGTCCAGCAATAGCGCGTTCTACAGCTTCTCGAAGATCCGTTTGTCGTACCGTTTTTTGACTTTTTCGTCCTGCAAGCAAGGCAGCTTCATTGACTATATTAGCAAGATCTGCTCCAGCAAGACCTGCTGTTAGGCGGGCAATTTCTTCTATATCAGCATCGCTATCAATTTTAACACCTTTAATATGGACCTTAAGGATATCAATTCGCCCCTGATAGTCTGGCTTGTCAACAAGGACTTGACGATCAAAGCGTCCTGGACGAAGTAATGCTGGATCAAGAATTTCAGGTCGATTAGTGGCAGCTAAGATAATAACCGGCGTGTCAGTGCCGAATCCATCCATTTCTGCTAAAAGCTGATTAAGGGTTTGTTCCCGTTCATCATTACCACCCATCATACCTCCGGCAGCACGACTTTTACCAATAGCATCAATCTCATCAATAAAAATAATAGAAGGGGCATCTTTTTTGGCTTGTTCAAATAAATCACGTACGCGCGCTGCACCAACACCTACAAACATTTCGATAAAACTTGAACCCGAAACTGAGAAGAAAGGGACATCAGCTTCACCAGCTACTGCTTTTGCCAATAATGTTTTTCCAGTACCTGGGCTCCCTACAAGAAGCACCCCTTTTGGAATTTTAGCCCCTAGTTCTACGTATCTTCCCGGTGAACGTAAAAAATCAACAATCTCTAAAACTTCTTCTTTTGCTTCTTGCGCGCCAGCAACATCATCGAATTTCGTTTTTGGCTTTTCAGAATTTACCAATTTTTTCGAACTTCCCATCCCTAGAATGCCGCCACCCATGCTCTTTTGCATCCGTCCAGCAAAAAACATCCAAATGGCAATAATAATGAGAAAGGGGAAAAGCCAACCGAACATTTCGGTAAACCAATTACTTTCATTAAATCCATTATAATCAATTTGCTGCTTATCCAACAAATCCGTCAACTTGGTATCTTCACCTAAAATACGACGTGTCGTATAAGCAATTTTATTTCCAGCATCTGACCCGATTGCTCGTATATATGTTTGACCAATCGCTACGCTTTGAACCTGCTTGTTTACTATCAACTTTTTAAGCTCAGCATAGCTTACTTCTTGAGTCCTCGTTACCGATGAACCATTTACCTTTCCTGCTATACTACTTTCATCACCGATAAATACCTTAAAGAGCATAATGATAACGATGGAAAAAATCGCAAAAGTAATAAGAGGGTTCTTATTGAAAAAATTGTCATTTTTGTTTGGTGGAGTTGGTTGTTCTGATTGAGCCACGTAATTATTCCTTTTTTGTTAATACAAGCGTCACCCATTCGTTTTCAACGATACGTTCGGTAATCTCATAATT
>JAYVLH010000069.1:0-28209 GCA_043759555.1 Sulfuricurvum sp.
GATTTTACATTAAGTTCTTTAGAAACAATTTCTACAATAGTATCAATGGTAATATTGATCCGTTTTTCGGCCATTTGTTCTTTTAAAACATTTCGCGCAAATTCGATGTTAATATCGACTCCCATAAGTTGGGAATAGGCATTGAGCTTTGAGAGTATTCCTTCTATTTCTCTTGTATTATTTTCGATAATGGTGGCAACATAATTTATTACGTCACGATCGAGTTTTACACGATTAATCTCACATTTTTTCTTTATGATTTCTATTTTTGTTTCCAGTTCAGGTGGTTGGATATCAGCAACCAAACCCCATTCAAAGCGACTTTTAAGCCGCTCTTCGAGACCACCTATTTTTTTTGGATGTTTGTCGGAAGTAATTATAATTTGCTTATTTTCATTGCGAAGCGCTTCAAAGGTGTGAAAAAATTCTTCTTGGATTTGATTTTTCCCACTTAAAAATTGAATATCATCAATAAGTAAGAGATCACATTTACGATATTTATCTTTAAACCGATCCATAGTTCTATTACTAAGATGACGCGAAAAATCGTTCAAAAACTGTTCTACTGAAGTATAAATAACTGTTTTCCCTTGGGATAGCATTACATTTCCTACTGCTTGCATCAAATGAGTTTTTCCTAATCCCACTCCGCCGTAAATAAAGAGCGGATTATAAACGATTCCTGGTTTTTCACTGACATTTTTTGCGGCAACAAAAGCAAAATTATTAGATCCGCCTACAACAAAATTTTGAAAGGTATAAGATGGATTTAAAAGGGCCTGCGGAGCTTTATTATCTTGAGCTGAAATATTTGCTACTGTTGTAGGATTTGATGGCTGAATATTTAGTGATTTTACAATAATCGAAACGGCAGGCTTAACGCCTGTTTTAATTTCAAAAAGATGGGATATTTTGTTAGCATATTTAGTTTGTATCCAATTAGCTATTAGCGGATTGGGTGCATTATAAATTGCTAAATTACTTTTAGATTCTTCTTCATTGTAATGAAGCTGTTTAATATAGCGCTGATAATCTACTTCATTGATTTCGTTTTTAAGTTCACGTAATACCATACTGCCAATATTATTCATTTATGTCCTCATCTATGTGAATAGCGTTGACGAATAATAGCAATATTTGCCTATAATTAGGGATAAAACTAATGTGAATATCTTTTTTACATTATGTGAATAAGTTTTTTATACTCTATTAGGATAGTAAAATGGTAATTTTAGGTATTGATCCCGGAACACGTAATTGTGGTTATGCGCTTGTAAAAATTGAGGGTCAGAAGTTTAAACTGGTTGAAGCAGGGCTTATCAAAATGAAAAGTGAAGGGCTGCAATACCAAATCCCTCAAGTGGTTGAAGCACTTGAACAATTGTTTAAGGCCTATACAATTGATGAAGTGGCGATGGAAGATATTTTTTATGCCCACAATCCAAAAACGGTTTTAAAGCTTGCCCAATTTCGTGGAGCTATCATGCTCAAAATTTTACAAGAACATGGAATGTTCGCTGAATATACAGCATTACAAGTTAAAAAAGCATTGACAGGTAAGGCAAAAGCGGCAAAAGAACAAGTTGCATTTATGGTAAAACAAATATTAGGAATTACGAAAGAGATTAAACCGTTGGATATAACCGACGCAATGGCAGTAGCGATAACCCATGCACAAAGAGTAAAATTGGAAATGAATCAAAAAAGCAGAGAAAAGAGTGTGTTATAAAACGACCAACACACCAGGAAGGTCGTTAAGACAAAACTATATCTAAAGAGTCTTATAAAAGCTTAATAAATTCTTTGTATAGAAAAAAATAAGAAATTATTTTAAATTTTGGTGATAAATGTGTAATATTCACACTGTGAGCGAAATGTGAATAAAATAAGAAATTTTAGGATTATTATTACTATAAATTTTGCTTATTTAAGAAATATTTTAGATAAATTTATCCTGAATTATAAATTTATTTATCCCCTGCAAAACCCCTATTTTGGGGAGTTTAACGTCTATTACATTTAATTACCAGGCTTGTAGTTATAATTAAATTAATGTTATAAAAAGTTATTCACATTGAGGATGTCTTTATTGCTGTAATCAACCGGTAATACCCGCGTAACATAATTGAAATTAACATAATCTACCATATCATATATTATCCTATTAAAGGTATTGATTATGGTCAATGTAGAAATGCTTCTAAAAAAAGAACATCCGGCACTCTTTAAATTTCCCGAAATTTTTTCTAAGCCTATTGTCGGTTTGACGCGACTGTTGGTGCGTGAAAATTCAATCAATCATTTTATGAGTATTCATGAAACAAAAAGTGGGTTAGATTTTGTTAATGCTGCATTAAAACATTTAAATGTTTCGTACAAAGTGATTCATAACGAAATTGAAAATATTCCTGTGATGGGAAAAGTAATCATTATTGCGAACCATCCATTGGGTGCGTTGGATGCTTTGTCTCTTATTCAAATGGTATGCAGTGTTAGAGCTGATAAAAAAGTCAAAATTGTTGCTAATAAAATGCTTTCCTCTATCCCGCAGCTCAAAGAATTTATTATTAGTGTAGATAACATTAATGATAAAGTGCCGAAGCATTCATTGCGACAAATTGATGCTGCATTGCAAGCAGAAGAAGCGGTCATCTTCTTTCCTAGCGGTGAAGTTTCAAGAGCGGGATTGTTTGGGATCAAAGAGAGCGTTTGGAAAGGCGGATTTATTCGATTTGCAAAGCGTAATTCTACGCCTGTTTTACCTATATTTATAAAGGCACGAAACAGTTCTCTATTTTATGCTGCTTCGTGGGTCTATAAGCCACTAGGAACGCTTTTGCTTAGTCATGAGATGTTTGCTGCAAAGAATCAAGCTTTTGACTTTAAGATAGGGGAAATGGTTGCACCACGTGCATTTAACGATTCTGGGATGAGCGATAAGCATCATGCGAGGCTGTTTCGTAAGCATGTACTGCGTTTGTCAAAAGGTAAAGCAGGTATTTATCCAACAGAGCGTTCAATTGTTCATCCTGGCTCACGGCAGGATATTCGGCAGGAATTAAAAAATGGGGAGAGACTTGGTTCTACAAGTGATAATAAACAAATATATCTAATCGAACATGACAGCGCGCCTAATCTGCTTAATGAAATAGGACGGCTTCGTGAATACTCATTCCGTAAAGTAGGTGAGGGCAGTGGTAAGTCATGTGATATAGATGGATATGATCGGTATTATCATCATCTTGTTTTGTGGGATGATGATGAGCTCGAAGTGGTAGGAGCGTACCGTATCGGTGAGTGCGGGTGGATATTGTCGTGGCTGGGAAAAGAGGGTTTATACCTCAATGAACTGTGTGATATTGATGATAATTTTGATCCGATTCTTGATGATGCTATTGAACTTGGACGCAGTTTTGTTCAACCAAAATATTGGGGGAGCAGAGCTTTGGATTATTTATGGCAGGGAATTGGTGCTTATTTGAGCCATAATCCACAAATAAAATACATGATTGGGCCGGTAAGTATATCGGGCAATTTTCCAAAAAATGCGCAAGATGCACTTGTCTACTTTTATTCTCACTATTATGGAAGCAATCATGCGATGCTTAGGGCTAAATCGCCATACCATCTTTCAGAGTTTGTACGAGCAGAATTCACTGCCTTTTTTAAAGGAGATGATTATGATGAAGACTTTAGAAGATTGAAAAACTACCTAAAATCATTTGATTTAAGTGTCCCAACTCTCTATAAACAATATACAGAACTGTGTGAAGAGGGCGGGGTAGAATTTATAGATTTCGGTATTGATGTTGATTTTAACAATTGTATTGACGGCTATATACTGGTAGATATTCGGAAAATAAAAGAAGTAAAGCGTCAAAGATATATGAGAGAAGTGTAGTTAATTCACTTCTGCTCTATTTCCATTGCTTTAAAACAGGTTGCAATAAAATCTTCTTGTGAAACAATATGGTAACGAGTTTTTTCATATTCAAATTCTAAAGAATGAGCGTGAAGCAACAGCCTGGTTGCCCCGCCTTTATTTAAGCGCTCTTGTGCAGTTAACTCTTTGTCTAAAAACCTTACTATATCTATTTCTTCTTGTCCATATATAGGATCACCAACAATTGGATGTTTCACGTGAAACAAATGAACCCGTATTTGATGGGTACGACCCGTCAAAGGAGATGCTTCTACGAGCGTCATATTGTGCTCAGGAAAGTAGTGAAGGGGCTTAATAAACGTACGGGAAGCTTTTCCTTCCGAATGAACCTTTACAACCATGCGTACTAACGTCCTTGTGTCTTCACGACGCAGCAAAGGCTCTTGTATGTCAAGCGAATGCTCTAGATGCCCATGCACCATTGCCAAATATCGTTTAGTTATTTCACGGTCTTCAAATAACAATTTTAAAACACGTTCACTCTCTTTGTTACGAGATGCCAAAACCAAACCGCTTGTCTCTTGATCGATACGGTGGGCAACATTCGCATCATGACCAAACCTGTGTTTGATTTCGTCGTTGAGTGAGTAAGCCGTGCGACGGCTTTGAGGATGAACTAACACACCGCTAGGTTTGTCATAAACAGCAAAATCGGGAGCGACAAACGTAGCAGGAAGCCCAAGTGTTGTCGGTTCGAAAATAATAAATTCAAAATCACCTTCGATAAATCCTGCATTGTTACTCATGACAATCCCATTTTGAGAAAGACGTCCTTTTGCGATGAGACGTTGTGCTTCAGGTTGTGCTATACCAAACTCGTTTATTAAAAATAAAAAAGCTTTTTGACGAATTGGAGCGTGAAGCTTTTTGGTGACGAATGGCAAAATATATTCCTTTGAAAGCTAAGGTTTGGTAGACTAAATTTACAATAACAGATGCGCATTTTAGCATATCAAGGGAGCAAAATATGGTAGATCGTTACAGTAGAGAAGAAATGAAATCAAAATGGAGCATACAAGCTAAATATCAAGCATGGCTTGATGTTGAAAAAGCAGTTGTCATAGCGTGGAATAAATTGGGATTGATTCCTGATGAAGATGCTGCAAAAATCGTAGCCAATGCGGGGTTTAGTGTTGAGCGTATTGATGAAATCGAAGCGGTTACACGACATGATCTAATTGCATTTACGACGTCTGTTTCAGAAACTCTCGGAGAGGAGAGTCGATGGTTCCACTATGGTATGACATCATCGGATACGGTTGATACAGCGGTAGCGTTACAGATGCGTGATTCATTGGCATTGATCATAGAAGACGTCAAAATGGTTATGGAGTCGATTAAGGTACGTGCGCTGGAGCACAAGATGACATTAATGGTAGGGCGATCTCATGGGATACATGGCGAACCTATCACGTTTGGCTTGGTGTTAGCTGTTTGGTACGATGAAATGGCACGGCATCTCACTAACTTAGAACAAACAATGGAAGTAATCGCTGTGGGTCAAGTCTCAGGTGCGATGGGAAATTTTGCGCATGCACCGCTAGAACTTGAAGAGTATACATGTGAAGCGTTAGGTCTTAAACCTGCTCCTGCATCTAACCAAGTTATCCAACGTGACCGCTATGCACGTCTTGCAACAACGTTAGCCTTGTTAGCAAGTTCGATTGAGAAATTCGCAGTACAAGTACGTCATTGGCAGCGTACAGAAGTGTATGAGTGTGAAGAGTATTTTGCCGTTGGGCAAAAGGGCTCATCCGCTATGCCTCACAAGCGTAACCCAATTTTGACGGAAAATATAACAGGATTGGCGCGTATGGTCCGATCGTATGCAGTACCCGCTATGGAAAACGTTGCGTTATGGCATGAGCGCGATATTTCTCATAGCTCGACCGAACGTTTTTGGCTCCCTGACAGTTTTGTTACTTCTGACTTTATGCTTCACCGTTTTAACAGTGTTATAGCTAAGCTTGTTGTTTATCCTGAGAACATGATGCGTAATCTTAACCTAACAGGCGGTTTGGTTTTCTCTCAGCGTGTGTTACTCGAACTTCCGCTAAAAGGTGTTAGTCGTGAGGATGCGTACCGTATTGTTCAGCGTAATGCTATGAAAGTATGGGAAGGCTTACAGCATGGGAAAAGTGCCACTAACGAAAAAGGTGAATCCCTTTATTTACAATATCTTTTAGATGATGAAGAATTGCGACAAAGTTTGAGTGAAGAAGCGATTCGCGAATGTTTTAATTTTGATTACTATACGAAAAATGTTGGACGTATTTTTGATCGCGTTTTTAAATAATTGGCTCATTATTTGCTTAGACTTTATGCCTAAAAAAAAGTCACTAAACTATAAGAATTTCTAAATTTTAGAGGGTATAATACGCCTTCTTAAGAATGACGAGGAAGATTGATGCTAACCATTATTAAACGTAACGGCCGTCGTGAGCCGTTGGATATTACTAAAATTCAAAAATATACTTTTGCTGCCGTTGATGGTCTGATGAATGTGTCGCAAAGCGAACTTGAAGTGGATGCACAAATCCAGTTTCGCGATGGGATTACGAGTAACGAAATTCAGCATACATTGATTAAAACAGCTGTCGATAAGATTGACATCGACTCTCCTAACTGGACGTTTGTGGCATCACGCCTTTTCTTGTACGATTTGTATCACCGTGTTAATGGATTTACGGGATATGGCAGTTTACAAAGTTACTTTGAACGTGGCGAAGCTGAAGGGCGTATTCTCTTAGGCTTGAGAGAAAAGTTTGATTTAGCTGCCCTTGAAAAGCACATTGTCCCTGAACGCGATTTGGAATTTAATTACCTGGGGGTTAAGACTCTGTATGATCGCTATCTTATCAAAGATCGTAAGGGTGAGCCTATTGAGCTGCCTCAGCACATGTTTATGGCAATATCCATGTTTTTGGCACAAAACGAGTCTGACCGCGAAGGATGGGCGATAAAATTCTATGACATGATCAGCCAGTTCCAGGTCATGCTTGCAACCCCTACTCTCTCCAATGCCCGTACAACACGCCATCAGCTTAGCTCGTGTTATATTGGTTCAAGCCCTGATAATATCGAAGGAATTTTTGATGCCTATAAAGAGATGGCGCTTCTTTCCAAGTTCGGTGGCGGTATTGGCTGGGATTGGACGCAAGTTCGTGCAATGGGTTCATTCATCGATGGTCACAAAAATGCAGCAGGCGGGACCGTACCATTTTTGAAAATCACCAATGACATCGCAATCGCAGTGGATCAGTTAGGTACGCGCAAGGGTGCAATCGCCGTTTATCTTGAGCCATGGCATATGGATGTTAAAGACTTTCTTGATATCAAGAAAAACTCTGGAGAAGAGCGTCGACGTGCGCATGATTTGTTCCCGGCACTGTGGATCAATGACATGTTTATGAAGCGAGTCGTCGAAGACGGTATCTGGACGATGTTTGATCCTTACGATGTTAAAGATTTGAGCGAGCTTTACGGCGATGCATTTGAAAAACGTTACATTGAATTAGAACAAGATGCAAGCGTTATCAAAGAACATACGAAAGCAAAAGATCTGTGGAAAAAAATCCTTACCAGTTATTTTGAATCGGGCAGCCCATTTTTGTGTTTTAAAGACAGCGCTAACCGTGCTAACCCGAATGACCATTATGGAATTATTCGCAGCTCGAACCTTTGTACAGAAATTTTCCAAAACACACAGCCTAACCATTATCTCATCAAGATCAAATTTGAAGACGGAACGTTTGTGACGTACGAAGAAGATGATTTGGTCAAAGTCGATAGCGGTATCGAAAAACCGGCTAACAAAGTAACAGCGCTTGACTCACTCGCTGGACGTCCTGTTTATATAGTAGAAAAAGAAAAAGTGGATGGAGCGACAGCGGTGTGTAATCTGGCCTCTGTTAATCTCTCACGCATTAATACCAAAGAAGAGATAGATCGTATTGTACCTATCGCTATTCGTGCTCTTGATAACGTTATTGATCTGAACTTCTATCCGTTAGAAAAAGTAAAACGCACTAACATGAAAAGCCGTGCTATCGGTTTGGGTGTTATGGGTGAAGCACAAATGCTTGCTGAGAATAAAATAATGTGGGGAACGCAAGAACATTTCGACAAAATTGATGAAGTTATGGAAGCGGTTAGCTATAACGCAATCAAAGCTTCATCGGATTTAGCGGTTGAAAAAGGGTCGTATGCAGAGTATCAAGGTTCCAAGTGGAGCCGTGGTATCTTGCCAATGGATCATGCAACTGCAGAAGTACGTAATTTGGTCGATCGCGGCGGATTGTTTGCTTCTAGCTATGACTGGGATGTTCTACGTGAAACTCTCAAAAAACAAGGTATGCGCAATGGGTATTTGATGGCGATTGCACCGACGAGTTCGATTTCAATCCTAACAGGGACAACACAAACGATCGAGCCTGTATATAAGCGCAAATGGTTCGAAGAAAATCTTTCTGGACTTATTCCTGTGGTTGCTCCGAAGCTCTCTCCTGAGACGTGGAGCTATTATATCCCTGCGTACGATTTGGATCAAACAATTTTGATCAAAGCGGCAGCCATTCGCCAAAAATGGATCGATCAGGGACAGAGTCTCAATATCTTTATCACTCTGGATAAGGCAAGCGGTAAATATTTGAATGATATTTATATGCTCGCATGGAAACTGGGTCTTAAATCGACGTACTACCTACGATCTCAATCACCTGAAGCCAAAGAAGATACAACAGATCGTTCGATGGAGTGTGACGGGTGCCAGTAAAGCCCCTAACCGCTCAGTCACTAACTGCTTTGTTAGTGCGTATCGATCATGTTAAGCATGGTGAAGTTCGTTCCATTACCCCCCTCTCCCCTACTTCCATAGAAATCCGTTTCAGTGTTCAAGACATCGCGCGCGGCTATGACTGGATTGATGTTGCGTTTCGTATAGATGGTGTACGTGATGCGAAGCTTGCGAGTGATAATGTATTGCGCTCTTTGGATATGTCCGAGGGGATTACAGCTGAAATAAGCGGTAGTGGCTGTGCGCTAGCGTTAGGAAACTATAGCGGTCGGGCTCACGAAGCGCCGCTTTATATTATCGCGACCTCGATTGGGTATGAAGAGTTGCCGTTTAGCGGATAGATATTTTTTTTATACCGTTGAGATCACCTTTTAGCCCATTACAATTAGATGGTATGATTTTTGCTTGAATAAGGCTAAATGGCTTATGGTGATACACAATTGAAACTTTTATTTGGACTATATTTTATCTTCAGCGGTATAGTATATGGCGCATATAACCCATTTTTTAGTGACAATGAACCTGCCAGAAAAACTTCAAAACCGACATCCCTCTTGTTACTTCCTCCACCATTAAATTTACATCAATCACCCATAATGACAGAACCAAGAATATCCGCGGTATCTGCCCAAATTTATTATTTTGGCTTTATAGAATCGGATAAAGGGAAATTTGCACTCTTAAAAGTGAACGGGAAGAACATTGTACTAAAAGAGAACAATCGTGTTTATATAAACAGTTTGCCCTATCTTGTTCGCGAAATCAGCAGTAATGCTGTCGTTATGGAAAACAATGAAAAACAGATCAAACTGGTTTATTTTAGCGGCGAAATGGACGATAAAAAATGATACGTTTAACCATTTTACTAATAGTTGGGATGATAATGAGCGGGTGCGCGGTAGCCACTAAAAAAGAGATGTTAAGACCACAGATGTCACCTGATAATGTAGTCCCCTTCAGTCGTGAGAATAAAAAGGCGATTGAAACAATAGAAATTACAGCAGAAAACTTCAAAATAGAGAACGATACCGTTCCTGAGGGTGAGAATATTAAGCGCGTGAAAATCATGGGGGCTGAATTACAAGATGTGATGAGTCTGCTTTCGGAAGCGACGAGTGAAAACATTGTATTCCAGCTGGAATCGGAAGAAAAGACCCAGTTCGGAGACAACAACCAAAGCCAGCAGATGAATATAAATATGAATATGATCCAAGGGGCTGACAATAATCTTCAAGAGACAAACGGTTATTTGGTTAAAAAATCGAAGGTATACGTAGCTGCGTCTAACATAGGATTTGGACGATTGCTCCAAAAAAGTGTTGGAAACAAGATCAGTATCGGGTATGCAGACGGGACCTATTATCTTGGCAACGTACGGACTGTGACGGTTAAAATACCCTCTATCAAAGATCTTGGAACGGTTTTGAAAAATGCTCTTACGACTATGGGCGGGCACAATGTGTCTTATGACCCGATTACGTCATCATTAAGTTTTTCGGCACGAGAAAAAGAGTACAGCGATATCATGAAGTATATGGAGATTTTACGAAACAATTTATATGTCATTGAATATGAAATCTCAATTTACAATGTTGAATTAAAAGATGATTACAGCTTGGGAATCAATTGGAATATTATACCTAGCTTAACGAATGAATTTGGCATCATATCCGTCGCTACTGCAGCAGCAGGGACAGTGGGCGCTGCTCAAACCCCTTTGACTTTTGGAGCGCTTGTTAACAACGGATCGTACAATGGCCAAGCGCTTATTAATGCGCTCGAACATTTTGGAAAAGTCGAAAGTATTCAGCGTCCAAAACTTCTAGGGCTGGCAGGAACGAATGTAAAATTGACGGATGGACTGCAAGAGCCTTACATCAAAGAGTTACAAACAACCTCGGCAGGAAATGGCATAGTGCAGACGTCAACGGTAAGCGGTACGGCATTGAGCGGGATGGATATAACACTTAATTCAAATATTTTGGATGAAACGGTGATTACCGACATCGAATTAAAAATAAATGATATTGTAGGATATACCAATTTTGAAGTGGACAAAACTAAATTTTCACAACCTAAAACAGTCACTAAAATGATTCATAATACGATGCGCGTACAGCCGGGTGTACCGATCGTGATTTCAGGATTGTTTCGCAACACCAGTGACAAGGGGTACAAAGGGATTCCTGGTATGGGAGAAAATGCTGCCGGAGTGGTCGGTGGAACACGATACTCGGGGACAACGAAAAGTGAAATGGTCATTATCGTCACTCCCAGAGTTATAAAATATACAATGAAATAACGATGGCCATTTTTACCGCCGGATCAATACCGTTGACGAGCGACATTAATCGAATACGAGAACAGGTTTATGCGCAAGGACGCCATGATTTAGATTCTTCTGCGATTAAAGTTTCGTTGCGAAAATACGCAAACGGGATAAACTACATCGCCTTTTTGCCTAAAGTTAAACTTTATTATGAAAATATTTTAATGATGGTGTCTAAAGTGCAAGAGAGGAGCGTCGTCATTTTCGAACTCGAATATAAACTTGTCGGCGTTATATGTGAAGCTGGAAACATTATCGACTACATTTTAGATAAGCCCGAAGAATACGCTAAGGAGTACGGGTACCGTATTGTTGCTGCAGACAATAGCAAAGGGGCAAAACTCATCTCTTTGAATTTGGACCAGCAGCGTAAAGAGACATGGATGGGGACATTCTTGCTGGTGTGTACTTTTTGTTTGACAACACTCATTTTTTATGTTGGGTATGATCATCTCGAAGAGATCCCTCTTTTACGTACGGATAAAAATCAGATAGCTAAAGAGTATCACGATCTCCTAAAAAGCCAAACAGAAAAAACTGCGTTGATGACCAAAAAAGTGGATATGCTCAAAGAGCTTGAGCAGGTTGAAAATTTGACACGTGAAACACATTCGCAGCTTCGACAAATTGAGTATAAGAATAACAGCCTGTGCGTAGAAATCAAAACAGAAAATCTGAATTCATTATTATCGAAACTTCCCGTTGATATTAGTATCCAAAAGCAAAACGAGCCAGAAGGTATAGTACAATATTGCTATGAAAAAATATAGCGTTATTGCCCTTTTTATTTTGGTGTTGATCACCATTACTATCTCTTCCTATTTTTATTTTTTAGATATTGTTCACGACAATAAAGTGGTAAAGGAAGAGGTAGGCGCCCTTCAGGTATTAAAAAATACGATTAACACTCCGGTTGCTGAGTATGTAGAGGGAAAAGAGTTGCAGACGAAGCAGGAGAGCTATGCGGCGATCTTGGATGAACTTGGGATTAATGGGAGATGCCGTATTGAAAAAGAACTCTTGGTAATAGAGGGAGTGATTGACAATGGTGCCTCCTATGTCTTGCTTAAACGCCTTTTAGCTGTGATTAAAAACGATGAGGTGACATTAGTGAGCAGCTGTGTAGGCAAGGGATGCGTACCGTCTGCTTATGGCTATAAAATAATGATTCGACCTTATAGATTAAATTATTCTAAGTAGGTGCCGATATACCTGTATTCAAATATGTCAGAAAAAAGGATTTGCAATGGCACAAGGGTATTCAGGGATGAGAAAAGGGATCTCGCTCGTTGAGATGATGATCGCAGTTATCCTCTTCGGCGTTATTTCGGTAGTAGGTTTTAAGTATTATAAGAATTTTTATAACACAAATCTTGCAGCGAAAAAAGCACGGGTTGCGGCATTGATGGATCAGGCAGCACAGTTGGGTAACGCATACGATATCTATAAAGCACAGTTTGGTACGGCTCCGACATTAATTACCGATTTGACTGCGAATAATGCTATGATTTTGACATCTGTTCCAACGCCGATTACTGAAATCGGAGCTGCAGGATGGGCATTAGATACAGCGACTGACTATACGGGAGCGGTTGCCCCGGGTACGATAGCAACGGATATCGCATTTACCTATACTATTGATAACCCAGGTGCCGGTAAAGCGGACAATGAAGAATACTGCGCCCTTTTTAATAATATGATTAAGCCGATATTATCGGTCAATGTAGCTGATAATGCCACTTTTGGAAGCGATACGGCTCAATACGCTGCATTGGGCAATGCATATTGCTCGGGTACTGCACCAAACGCTTTGACTATTGTTGTGCTTAAACAAGTAAACTGATATTTCGTGTTGCGAAAAGGGTTTACCTTCTTCGAAGCAGTACTCGCTATCGCTCTCATAGGAGTGATGGGAGGTATCAGCTTTTATTATCTCAATGTTTCTACTCTTTCCTCTATTCAACAAAAGACACAACTTCAATCGCATATTACCTTGATTAGCTCCATGGTGCTCGAATGCAAAAGCTATTCTGAACAGATGCCAAAACAAATTGGCAGCGCAGATGCCGCGGGAACTCCTGCTCAGCAACTGGAGTGTCAAACTTCTCCTGTGTATCTTCTAAATGGAGGGAAAATAGGTTTTGTACCCCTTCCCCCAAATGGATTTGATCCGTACACGGCGACGGAATCGGGAGGGAGCTTTTTTATAACCCTCTCTGCTAATCAGGGTTCTGTCGGGGATAAAGTATTAGAGTCCATTGGCAGTACCTATTTGCCGCAACAAGCGACATTTCATTATGCCGGAGGCAAGGCATTATTGGATATTTACCTCTCTCGCTAAATTCGTGTTATAATTTGGCAAAAAGCGCCAATGAACATAAAAAAGATTTTGACACCAAAACAATATGAAGTGTGTCAAAAAGAACAATATTATTATCAACAGCTTGGCCGGAAAAAGCATCTCTTAGAGATTGCGATGAGCCATCACTTCGTCCAAAAAAAAATCCCGCCCCCTGCTTTTAATCTTGAACTGATCAAAGAATACGAGATGGTCGTCATTGATCAAAATGAGACGACCCTTCGTATTGAGCGCAAAGAGCTTCTTGGCGTTAAGCTGCTGGCCGAATTGGAAGCGAAGGCTCGCAAAAAAGTGGAGCAAAAAACCATTCCTGTCCGTGAGTTTGATCAAAAATATCAAACCTTGCTTGGTGTAGATACAGAGTTATTAGAACGAAAAATCAAACAGTACAATGACATGGAAGCAGACGAAAAAGATGCTGTAGAGATCTTTGAGATGCTGCTGTATTACGGTGCAGAAAATCGTGCGAGTGATATCCATATTAATCCTCATGAATCCTTTACATGGCTTAGATACCGGATCGATGGAAAGGTGCAAGCGCGTTATTTGATAAGCCATGAATTGGCACAGCGTTTTTCATTGATCATCAAAGAGCGGTGTGCTTTGGATTTAGTTGCGATCAATGTTCCTCAAAGCGGTGGCTTTACAGGGAACTTTCAAGACAATATAATCGATTTTCGTGTGGAAATTGCTCCTGCGCAGTATGGGGAGAATGCAGTCATTCGATTATTAGACAAATCGAAGAACCTAAAAACTCTTAAAATGATTTTTCCAAAAGAGCACCCTATGGCTGAGCATATCACCCATTTTACCAATTTGTCAAACGGCTTTTTTCTGGTGGTGGGACCTACAGGAAGTGGAAAGACAACAACACTGAATGCGATTTTATCACAACGCGACCGTCTCCATGAGATCATCTATACAATTGAAGACCCAATTGAGTATAAGCTTGATTTCGTGACCCAGTATCAGGTTCATGAAGAGACGGGATTTGATTTTTCTAAAGCCGTAAAATCGGTGATGCGTCAAGATCCGGATGTGATCGTTATCGGTGAAATGCGTGATCGGGAGAGTATTCATACGGCGTTAAAAGCAGCTCATAGTGGACATATGGTGTTTTCTACACTGCATACCTCAAACAGTTTTATGGCAATGGAGCGTATACGTGATGAGGGGGGAGACCTCTTTATTCTCGCCTATTCACTCAGCGGTGTTATTGCTCAGCATCTGGTACCTAAACTTTGTGACTGCAAGATACCCTCTTCTGATGAGAGCGGAGGAGATTTTTTTGGAACTAAAAATTTTGGATATGAGACAAGAGGGTGTATCCGGTGCAACTTTACCGGATATTTAGGGAGAACACTGCTGAGCGATATGGTATTTATTCCGTACGACATGAAGGTTCGGTATCAATTTTATCTTGCTTTGAAAAACAGTACGGTATTTAAGGCGTGGGATCAGTTTATAACGTATAGCTATTTTCAATCTGCCAAGTATCTGTTCGAGAGCGGCCAAAGTGATTATACTACCCTCTCTTCCGAGCTTCTTTCGTTGGGTTATATTCATGAAACTTGATGTTATGGCGTTTTTGCAAACCTTGCATCTTACTTTGAAAAGCGGCAAGAATCTGGGAGAAGGGTTGAAGCTGATGGAGGGCTTTTCGCCAAACACCAAAGAGAGTAAAACTTATGCAGATATTCGTCAGGATGTACAGCAGGGAATTCCCTTTTCCACAGCATTCGGTCGTCATATATCTGCACCAAAAGACATTGTACAGTTTGTTGCTATGGCAGAGAAGGGGGCCTCTTTTCGAAAAATGCTCGAGAAAGTACTGCACTATTTAGAGTTGAAAGAGAAGTTTTATCGGGAATCAAACGACAAAATCGCGGTTCCTATTTTGTATTTTGTTTTATCCACAATTATTGTTTTGTTTGTCTATTTTTATGCCATACCGCAGCATATTGCAGAATCTCTTCAATATGATCCAGCGATTCAAAAACTCATATCGGAACATTTACGGATAGCTCAGAGAATGGGCGATTTTTTGTTTGGACTGTTATTAGTCAGTACTTCTTATTTTTTGATCGTGATGGCGGCTCTTTTTAGCCAAAGAGGGACTGTACAAGGGATTGCTAAATCGCTTGCTTTGTTTTTGCCTGTTTCATCAAAAATGATGCGATATTTTGAAAAATTTATGCTTTTAACACTTTTGGGAGAGATGCTTCAAAGTGGCGTCCCCTTTCGAAGGGCGATAGAAAGTTCGGCAGAGAGTACGGATATCGGTGAATTTGAGAAAGGATTTAAGGAGATACTGGAAAGTGTTTCTTTGGGGAATCAGCACTGGTGGAATGTTTCCTTTTTTGAGGCGATTGAACAGCAGCTTTTGATGGGTGCTGGATCCATGGTTCAAGTGGGAGAGGTGATGGTTCAGCTGGCGGATCACGCACGTACGAATGCTCTTGCTCTGGGAAGCCGTTTTTTTCGTCTTGTCAGTGTTATATCGATTTTATTGATGGCACTTGCCGTATTTGTAGAATTTTTCACGGTAGTTTTAACTCAGGTGCTGATACAAAAAGGGATGATCAGTGCCGTAGACGGAATTCAAAATGGATTTTAAAAAAAGGCAAGGTTTTCTGCTCATCGAAGCTATGATCACCGTTATTATCGCCGGTGTCATTGCTGCGGTTTTCAGCACAATCAGTTACTACGCCTATATCCAATCCAATTTACTCAAACGACAAAATACGGCAATGATACTCGAAGTAGTACGAAGTCGTTTATTGGAGTTGGCCAAAAATCCTGATGGTGATATGTATTACGAATTTCCAATAGCGGAAGGCTCAAACGGCATTCCGGTGAATGTTGGGATGCTAACGGATGCATGGGGACGGGCAATTCGCTACTATCCTATCGATTTGGGAAATCCTAATACGTTTGACGCTACATTGACTGACAATACAGTCCCTATTTCTCCTAATCAAAATGTATTGGTACGGTTGCTCAGTACCGGTGAAGACGGTGTCCTATCGACGACGGCCACAGATGCTACAGCAAAGGGTGATGATGTGATGTTGGAAATCGGCATTGGTGAGACCAATCATTATAAGCTCTACGGAGGATCAGAGATCACGACACAAACCAGAGGGTATAACAGTGCTATTGTGTCTGCGGTTGAGCCTAGCAATCCAATAGACGGGACATTGTGGTACGACCGTAATGTTGGGAAAATGAAAGTTTATAATGAACAAAATTTAAGCTGGATTCAACTGTAGCGATGATTTAGATTTTTTCCAACAAACAGATAAAAAATCCGTCAATCGTATCGGTCGGCAAAATCCGTACAGCATTTTGAATCCGCTCGTCATACACTTCTTTCCCCCATCGCTGTAGAGGCTTTTGAATGTTGTCAAAGGGTAAAGTGAGGGGAAGAGTCTTTAAATGCTCTCCGTGGCGCTCTAGGAGGTGCTGAAGAGAGCTTTCGTTCTCTTCAGGAGAAAAGGAACAGGTGGAGTAGAGCAGTTTTCCTCCCGGCTTAAGCGCATCATATGCTGACAGTAATAAACGGCGCTGAAGTTTGGAAGTTTCTTTGACCTTGTGTATGGTCCAAAAGGACATTGATTTTGGCTCGTGTGTTTTAAATCGTGCTTCGGAAGAGCATGGCGCATCCAGGAGAATACGATCAAACATCTCAGGGCATTTTTTTCCGACACTTCGTCCATCGGTCATGTACGTGTGGGCGTTGGTGACACCTTGAGATTTGAGATTATCACACATACGAAAGAATCGTTCGCGTGAGAGCTCTACGGCAGAGAGCCATCCGGTATTTTCCATCATCCCTGCAAGCATGAGCGTTTTTCCTCCCGGTGCGGCGGCAAGATCCAGCACCGTCTCTTCGGGCTTTGGAGCCAATAAGATGGGAGTAATCATAGAGGAAAGGTTCTGGATATAGAGTCTGCCACCGTAAAAGGCGTCTGTTTGTGTCAGTCGGAGTTTATCGGAGGATTTGATTCGGTAGACTCCGGTTAAGAAGTCTGTCTGCCAGTCTATTTTCTCGTAAGGAATTTGGGCGGCTTGGAGTTCGGTTTCGAGTTCTTCAGGCGTTGATTTGAGAGTATTAACACGAAAGGTGACTTGTTTTGGAGCATCGAAAGTAGAGAGGATGGCTTCAAACTGTTCCCGTGGAACAATTGTTTCCAGCCGTTGAACAAATGCCTCGGGAAGACTCATCGTTTTTTGACCGTTAGACGAACGACTGATGCCAGACCGTTGTGCCCTGTTCCTTCATACAACTGGGTATCGAGTTCAATAAGTTCTACTATGTCGCATGGAAGCTCACGCATAATAGATTGGAGGTTATCGGCGGTATAGAGAAGGGTTGTGTCTTTTGGTCCACCTGTAGTGCGTGGAAGCTGATGAATGGAAAAAAATTCCCCTGAAAAAAGTCCGCCGGTGTTTAGGTGCTTGATCGTTTTAGCAAAAATCTCACTGCGAAGCGGTTCGATGAGGTGAAGAAAAGAGCACATAATGGCATCGTAGTTTTCTTTTGGTTCCCAGGATTCAAGATCGGTATGAATCAAAGTGATGTCAAGATTATGCTGTGAAGAAAGCATGGCGGTTTTGGCAAGACCGATTTCGCTCGTATCAAGAGCCGTGACGGTGTGTCCCAGTTTTGCTGCATAGAGAGCATTGCGTCCTTCCCCTTCTCCTAAAAAAAGGATATCTTGGCTGGGAGGGAGTGCGTCAAGCTGTGCTTTGAGATAGACATTGGGATGAATCCCATAAAAAAAACCTTCACGCCCAAAACGTTCATTCCAAAATTCTCGCGCATCATTCATCGGACAACTCCATCAAGTATCGGAACAAAATCACATATTTCAAGAGAGTCTTCCATGATTTTACCGCCGCGTTTTGTAAAGCGGGTAATGACCTGCTCGCGTCCTTTTTCCATTGGTGCGATTAAAATTCCCCCTTCGCGCAGCTGATCAAAGAGCTTTTGAGGGATAGCGCGTGCGGAAGCGGAAAAAAGGATACGGTCAAACGGAGCGTATTGCTCCCAGCCATTTTGACCATCATCGGTGCGCGTGTGGATATTCCCCAGTTTTAGATGACGAAAACGCTCTTTTGCTTCTAACAGAAGTGATTCTATCCGTTCAATAGTAAAGACACGGCGAAAGAGATGGGACAAGACAGCTGCTTGATAGCCGCTGCCACATCCGACTTCTAAAACATTGTCGCATCCTTCCGAATTAAGATATTGAGACATTTTTGCTACCGTCAGCGGTGAAGAGATGAACTGCTGTGCGCCAATGGGAAGAGCATCGAGACGGTAGGCATTGTGACGCATCGCCAGAGGGACAAACATTTCACGGTTGGTGTGAATGATAGCGTGTTTGACAGCAGGGCTTAGAGGGTATTTCTTGGCAATTTCTTCTGCCATACGGGTAGTTTTAATGATGGTGACTTTATCGATCATGCGGGCATTCCTATCTCTAAATAGCGACGCATAGAGGTCACAGTACGTTGTTCGTAGGTTGAAGCGAGCGATGGAACTCCATTATTTCGCAGTTCGTGTCCAAAAGGGTTGATGATTCCGCTCATACCACTGGTGTCAGCATTGTCAGCATCAGAAGCTATTACATAGCACTGGTTCATGATCGCAAGGGCATTGGTAAGGGTGACGAAATGATCAGTGCGTATTTTCCCCCATTGAGCGGGAACGGCGATGAGGTCGCACCCTTCGAGCTGCTGCCACAATACTTTAAATCGAAGTTCGAAACAAATGAGAATCCCTATGGTTATACCTTTGAATTTAAAAGGAAGTATTTTTGAGGAGTCACCTTTGCTAAAATGCTTATCTTCGTCGCTTAAAGGGAAAAGCTTGGCTTTGGATTGGGCATAAAGAACTTCTCCTGCGTGAAGAGCATAAGCGATATTGTGAATCTCTTCTCCCAGCTTGGTAATGGCCGTAAAGATGAGGAGCCGATCCCCGATAAAACTCATGAGCTTATCAAGCGCGTAGGGGGTAAAGGTGCACGCTTCTTCAAAACGCTCATAGGCAAATCCGCTTAAGCACACTTCGGGAGCTACGATAATGGCATCTTCAGGCGATTGGACAACGGCAAGTACGAGTTTTGTGAGATTGTTTTCAAAATTCTCTTCAGTTGAGAGACACAGCGAAATGATGGGCTTAGAAATCATCAAAGCTGAGGCTTCCTTTGGAATAATTCGTGACGGTTCCCTCGAAAAAGTTGGTTTTTTGGTCATTGAACTTAGAAAAATCATCAACCCATTTGATCGGATTGGCAACATTGTAAAGTTTTTTCAAGCCCACGGCATGCAATCGTTCGTCAGCTAAGAATTGGATATATTGCGCGACGATTTCATTGGTGAGACCCAAAATCTGTCCTTGTGTGATGTACTGACCCCAAGCGGTTTCAAGCTCTACTGCTTTGCGGAACATATCGTAGACTTCTTCAAGAAGTGCTTCGGTAAATAAATCGGCGCGCTCACGTTTAAGCGTGTTGATGATGTTTTGGAATAAGACGAGATGGGTTACTTCATCACGCTGAATAAAACGGATCATTTGTGCAGATCCCAGCATCTTGCCTGAACGTGCAAGCGTATAGATGTAGGTAAATCCGCTGTAAAAGTAAATACCTTCCAATATCTGATTGGCAAAGCATGCTTTGACAAAGGCACTTTCGCTTGGATCATGGGCAAGCTCATCGTAACGCGCGGCAATCGAGTCATTTTTGGTTTTGAGCATCATGTCTCTGCGCCACAAATCATAAATCTCGGCACTGTTTTGACTGATGGAGTCTACCATGACGGCATAGCTCTGAGAGTGCAGGGCCTCTTCAAAACTTTGACGTACTAAGATGAGATTGATTTCAGGAGCGGTGACATAAGGATTAATATTATCCATGATGTTATTGGTTTGGAGACTGTCCATGAAAATAAGCTGTGAGAGCGCTTTGTCATACGCTGTTTTTTCCATTTCAGTGAGGTATTTGTAGTCGATGGCATCGCGAGTCATATCGACCTCTTTGGGAAACCATGTGTTGTTGAGCATCATTTCCCAGAGGTTGTACGCCCATTGGTATTTAATGTTGTTAAGCTCGAAGATCCCCGTTGGATTGCCACCGAAAATACGCCGATCATTCACGTGCTCGGTTGAGGTCGGGTTGTATATTTTCTTACGCTTCATAAGGCAATCCAATGTCGATTTTTTTAGTTGCTTATTATGCCTATAACACCCTCAAAGTTCACTTAGTGTTTAGGGATAAAATTGTTTATACATTTTATTTTTCATGGTTTCTTTTGGTTTCAAAGTGCTAAAATTATTGGTAAATAAAATAAATGGAGGGCAATATGAAACGGTTTTTAATACTTAAAATTTTGGGTGTACTATTTTTACTTTATAGCTTAATCGGATTTTTTGGTGTTCCTTATGCTCTTAAAAATATTGCCCCGCAAAAAATCAGTGATGCGACGAATGGGGGAAAATTTGCAGTTGAATCGGCTTCCTTTAACCCGTTTACCTTTCATCTCAATCTTCATAATTCTTCATTTAAAACGCCTGCTGATGGAAATTTTGTTGTCATTAAAACCTTTTCTATTAATGTCAATCCCGTCGGTTATCTTTGGAAGCATGGCTTGGTTATTGAGGATCTGCAAATTATCGAGCCGAGCATCTCTGTGGCAAAAGATGCAAAAGGCGTTATGAATTTTGCTTGGTTATACAAAGAAGACGATCCTACCCCTAAAAAACCTTCCAAGCCGTTTCCTTTGCTGATTAAAAGTTTTACCCTCAAAAACGGTATGGCAGAGTATAAAGATGCCAGTGAGGGAAAAAATTATTATCAGCAAATAGATAACGTGGGTTTTCATCTTGAGAATATCGATTTTCGGGACATGTCGATGAGTAAAGGAGCAATGCGTCTGTATGCAACGATTAATGACGGTGGATTTGTTGATCTGCGCGGAAAAATGGACGCACTAAAGCCGTTTATGCTGAAAGGAAGTGTTGGTTTTAATTCCGGCAATCTCTATACCCCATGGCGCTATTTTAAAGACAAACTTCCTATTGAAGTAGCGGATGGAAAGATGGATGTTATTTTTGATTATGTTCTCAACAGCGATGATATTAACGCAACCAAGTTGTCCCATGTTCAATTGGGCTTGCGCTCGCTTCGACTTATTCAAAAAGGGGATCAGAAAAAACTATTGGATGTAGGCAGCGTTAATGTTTCTAATGCAACGATTTGGCCTATGCGCAAAGTATTTGAAGCGAATGCTTTTAAGCTTGATGGTTTGGCTGTGAGTGCTTCACGCTCACGCACGGGAGTGATTGATTGGCTGGACTACATGGACCAAATCACGAAAGCATTCCCCGAGGATGAAAATGAAACAAAAGTCCCGTGGAGTGTCTCGGTAGGGGATGTTAGACTGAACAATATAAAGGTGTTGTGGACGGACAATGCCCCTAAATATCCGTATACGGCAGCGCTGGAGGGAATTTCTTTGAGTTCTCAAGGTCTCAGCAGTGATCCAAAAAAACTCCTAAACGCTCAGCTTAAAACCGGGAAAATGGCATTGTATCGTACGGAAAATACCGCCACAGTGACAGGATTTGAGAATTTGACGATAGAGGATATTTCGCTTGATCGTGAGGCACAAAATGCGCTTATTGGCAAAGTAAGGATGGAGGGGATGACTCTATTGTTGAAACGGCTAAGTGATGGATCTATAGATTTGAAGCAGTTTCTTTATGTCTCAAAGAAAAAAGAAACAGCTCCTAAAAGCACATCGAAACCGTGGAGTTACCGTGTGAACGAAGTAGCCCTGAATAATGCACGTGTAGGATTTTTGGATGAGGTTCCTTCTCATACTGTTGTGATCAATCTTGACGACCTTCATGTCGGGGTTAAAAATATTACCAGCAACCCTCGCGAGAGCATGAACATCGAAAGTTCAAGCAAAATCAACAAAAAAACGACTTTAAAAATCACTTCACAGCTTCGATTGGAAACACTCCAAAGCAAGGGAAATTTTGAGCTGAACCATTTTTCACTTCCGCTTATCGATCCGTATATTGAACCAAGCACGTATGCGCAATTGCGTCGCGGCGACCTTAGTCTGCAGGGAACGTATGCGTATACACCTGAAAAAACGTCGGTAACAGGGAAACTTGCTTTGCAAGACTGGGTTGTAAACGATCGTCATGATGCCTCGGTTTTGTTGGGATGGAATCGTATCGGTGTCACACCGTTTGTGTATACCTATCCTGATAATAGGCTCAAAATAAATCAAATTTCAGTTGATGGCTTGTACGCAAATGTTGTCATTGATCAGAACAAAACACTTAATTTTTTAACCCTGAGCAAATCTGTAAAAAGTGATGCAAAGGTGAGGGCTAAAGCTGGCAATCCCTTTGGTATTGATGTCCTGAAACTGCTGGTTCTTAACAGCAGCGCAACATTTAGCGATCTTTCGCTTCCATTGCCGTTTAAAACCTATATGCATGATTTGGGTGGAGAAGTCTTGGGTATTTCAACAACAAAAGATGTGACGACGTTTGTGAAGCTTAACGGTAGCGTCGATGAATACGGCTTGGCACGGATAAACGGTCAGCTCAACACCAAAGCGCCTAAAAACTTTTCCGATATTCATGTTGCATTTGACAACCTGGAACTTAAACAGTACACACCCTATTCACTTCAGTTTTTAGGATACAAAGTAGCAAATGGAAAACTCTTTTTGAATCTGGGATATAAAATCACCGATGGAAAACTCAATGCCAAAAATCAAATTATAATCAAAAAAATCGAATTGGGCGAAGAAAAAGCTGGAGGCTCACCATGGCCAATGGGTCTTGTGGTAGCACTGCTAGAAGACAGCGATGGGATCATTGATATTGATCTTCCGATAGAAGGAGACGTGAATAGCCCTGATTTTAAATATGGAAAAGTAGTTTGGCGGGTGATCGGCAATCTTTTGACGAAAGCGATTACTTCTCCCTTTAGGCTTTTGGGTGCCATGATGGGATTAGAAGCAAACGATAATTCTTTTTCCAAGGTTTCGTTTGAAGCAGGAGAATCGACCATTCTCCCTCCCCAACGTGAAAAACTTGATAAGCTTACAACGCTTTTAGGTAAACGACCCAAGTTGACGCTAAACGTACATGGGGGTTGGGCAACCGAAGCGGATGAGCGTGCACTAAGAATCCAAAAACTGATTCGTACGGTGATGGGACAGCATCAAAAAGAGGGTGCAACCACAGAAAATGCAATGAGCCTAGAATACCTTGAAGCGACAGCAGATAAATCGATGGATTCCAAAGAGTTAAAAGAACTCCGTAAGACAATGGAAGATAAATACCCAAAAGAGCCAGAATTTACGCATTATTATACAGCGGCATTGATAGAAAAGCTAATTGTTCTTCAGGTATTGGCTCAGCCTGATTTGGATGCGTTGGCTTCAAGGCGTGCTAAGGCGATTGCAGAGTATTTGCACAAAGACCCAACGCTTGCCAATCGGGTAACGATTGGTGCCAATGAAAAAAATGAGTTTATTGTCAATGAAGGAGTACAAACGAGATTAGAATTGAGTGTCAAATAAAACAACACGGGCTTCTATTGAGGCAAAAATTTGTTTTTACGCGCGGTTAACCCTTTTTCCTTATAATACCGCCATTATTATAGGGAGATACTATGCCATTTTCACCTCAAAAGCGTGCCGGAACGTTTAACGGTATTTTATTTGTTGCTATTTTTGCAGCTGCCGCGACTTTGATTTCTGATATCAGCTTTATCAAAAATCTAGGAATTTCACCATTGGTTGTGGGGATTGTCCTAGGTATTTTTTATGCCAATACGCTTCATAACAAATTTCCCTCAGCGTGGGAAAGCGGGATTACCTTTTCAGGTAAAAAGATCTTACGTTTTGCGATTGTTTTTTACGGGTTTCGGATCACGTTTCAGCAGATTGCTGAGGTTGGTCTACAAGGATTCATGGTTTCATTATTAGTTCTTTCTTCCACCCTTATTATTGGTATATGGCTGGGGACGAAGGTCTTTAAGATGGACCGTGATACGTCAATTTTGACAGCTGCCGGTGCATCGGTATGTGGAGCAGCGGCTGTTTTGGCAACTGAGCCTGTACTCAAAGCAGAAGAGTATAAGACGGCTGTAGCGGTTTCGATGGTTGTTTTGTTTGGAACCATCTCGATGTTTTTGTACCCAGTGCTTTACGCAACGATTATTGAGCCAGCAACAGGATTTTTACATATGAGCCCCTCAACGTTTGGTATGTATGTGGGAGGTACGATTCATGAAGTGGCCCAAGTCGTTGCAGTACCTGCTTCCGTTCCGGGTGCTGGTGCAGATATGGCAAATACGGCGGTTATTGTTAAAATGACGAGAGTTATTATGATTGCGCCGATGCTTATTATTATGGGTTTGATTTTGAGCTTTATGGCAAAAAAATCAGGGGGAGAAGGCTCTAAAGTCAAATTGGTTATTCCATGGTTTGCCGTTTATTTTATCGGTATGGCCGGAGTGAATTCACTTATTCACAACTATACGTTAGTGGCCCCGGAAGATATAGTAACGATTATTAAAGGTGTGATTGATAACGTTAATATCCTTGATACCTTTTTACTTACAATGGCAATGACAGCCCTAGGCATGGGAACACGTTTTGCGAAATTTAAAGGACTGGGTCTTGCCCCTATTTATACCGCAGGGTCTATGTTTGTTTGGCTTGTTGTCGGTGGCTTTGCTATCACTCAGTGGGTTGTTGCCACGTTTTAATACATACTCGTCATACCGTGCTTGACATGGAATGATTGCTAATCACCGCTTCCGATAACTAAGCGCCTCTAAGAGGTGCTCTTTCATGATATCCTCAGCTCCTTCCAAATCCGCAACCGTTCGTGCCACTTTTAATATTCTTCCCACTGCACGAAAGGATAATCCAAAACGGTCAATCGCTTGATCTATAATAGCTTGCGCATCGTCTCCTAAAACACAAAATTCTCCGATTTCGCTGTCGGTGAGTGAACCGTTTAGTCGTACTTGTCCGCGCGCTTTTTGGTGGAGAAATACATTTCGTACCTTTTCATGAAATTGCTGGGAGGTGTACGACGTTTTATCTTCTGCATTGCTTTGATGCATTTGGATAAAAAGGTCTATCCGGTCTAAAAAAGGGTCTGAAAGACGTGAACGGTAACGGCTGATCTCTAAGTCGGAGCAGCGGCATGGTGTTGCTTTGCTCAAAAGGTTTCCGCAGGGGCAAGGATTCATCGCTGCTACAAAGAGAAAATCGGCAGCATAGGTAACTTTGCTATTCACCCGTGATATGCGTATGTGCCGATCTTCGAGAGGCTCACGCAGTGCTTCAAGGATATTTTTGGAGAAGTGGGGAAGTTCATCAAAAAACAGTATCCCTCCATGCGCCAGTCCGACTTCACCTATTTGCGCCTTGTGGCTTCCACCTCCGAAAATACTGGAGGGAGTCGAAGTATGGTGCGGTGCTCGAAATGGGCGTTCAGGTGTAAAGGAGGGTTCTTTTCCATCAAGAATCTCTAGTTTGGCGCATTCTAGCATCTCATCATTGTGAAGAGGAGGAAGGATATGTTGTAGCCGTTTGGCTATCATTGACTTTCCGCTTCCAGGGGAACCTTCGAGGAGTAAATTATGCATTCCAGCAGCACAGATAAGAGCGGCACGTTTAGCGTGCTCTTGTCCTTTGATCTCTTTGAAATCAAGCGGATAGTTCTGATGGTAGAAATAATCAATGTCTTGGTGCGAGAGGACTGGAAAGCCAAAGGTTGACGTACTAATATGGGCGCTTTGATTCTCACTGGAGAGTATTTCAAGGGTTTGAGTCAAGCTACTGGCTCCATAAAAAGCGATGTTGGGAATGCGTGAGAGTTTGTCCAGAGCGTTAGCTGGGACAATAGCTTTGGTGATAATTCCTTGGTTGGCGAGCGAGAGGATAATAGGATAAAGGAGGGTATTTTCACTCACACTTCCATCCAGTCCCAATTCTCCAAAAACATACCATCCCTCAAGAGCTGTTTTTTGCTCGCCTAAGGCAATCAATGTGGCAACCGCGAGATCAAAATGAGATCCCTCTTTACGGATGTCGCTAGGTGCAAGATTAATGGTGAGGCGTTTTGGCGGAAAAGTAAATTGATTGCTTAGGAGTGCTGATTTAACACGCTCTTTGGATTCAGCGATAGCCGTATTTGCCATTCCCACTATGGTAAAAGCTGGAAGCCCTTTGGTCGCCGTAAATTGGACTTCAACCGTTTTGGCATCTATCCCTTCAAACGTTGCGCAGAGTAATTGTTTCATTGAAGCCCGCCATTGGTTAAGTGGGTAAGTGTAACAGAAATGATTTTTTTTGGGAAAAAATATTGCAATCTGCAATAATATTTGAAGATAAGGGAAAACATTGCTTTATTAATCCCCTAAAGCTTACAGCATATATGCTGAAGAGAATAAAACTATTTTTTCTCTTTAAGGGCGCGCTTGTACTCTTTTTCGAACTTTTTACGACGATTATAGGTAAGTTTTTCGATAAAGAGTTTTCCCGCCAAATGGTCCATCTCATGCTGAATGGCAATGGCAAGAAGTTCTGTGGCTTCCAAAATGCAGCTTTGACCATGGCGGTCATGATAATGCAATGTGAGAGATTCATAGCGCTCAATGTCCTCATAAAAGCCTGGAACGCTTAAACATCCCTCTTGATAAGTAATTGTTCCTTTTGGATTATGGATGACGGGATTGATAATCTCAAGGATATTTTCTTTGACTTGATTCCCCTCATCATCAGGAATACAAAGAATAAGCAATTGAATGGGCTGCGCCACTTGAATGGCTGCAAGCCCAATGCCATTACTGCTGATCATAGTTTCAAACATATCATCGAGGAGCGTGTGGAGTTGGGCATCAAAATTTTTGACCTCTTTAGAAAGAGATTTGAGTTGTTTATCGGGGTAGGTAATAATTTTTAACATCATAAGATAGAAGGGTTACGCGTAACAGATGACGTAATGATTTTTAGTTTCATCGTTAGCGGCTTCCATGGCATCGAGAGTACCGCTCAGTATTTGTTCTATGGAGAGTGAAGGGTTGATTTCAGCTACACCAATGGCTATGCGCAATGTGATCTCTTGCTCACCTATAAAGAAGTTTGTCGAGGAGACCAGCTCATAAAGACGATCTGCTGCACGTTTGGCGCTCTCTATATCGGTATGCTTGAGCATCATGGCAAATATGCCATCGCCATAGTGCGCTACGGTATCGCTGCGTCTGGACGTCTTTAGCAGTAATCTGGCAACGGTACGTACCATCAACCCTTTAGCTTTATCACTGTTGATTTGAGCAATCGTGGTATTGGAAAGGCGAACAAAGATAAGTGAACTTTTATGGCGAAATTCAACGATAAGCTGGGATTCTTGAGTAAGTCTGGAAATGAGATAGCGTTTATTATAAACTCCATATTGATCATCAAAAATGGTCTCATTTTCAACTTGACGAACAATGGTGGCCGTGTCATCGTAGAGCTCTTTCATATGCGATACTTGTTTTTTCAAGATATCGCTCAATTTTGTAATGTCATTGCCAAGTGCGGAAAGCACATCGTTGGCAGAAGCCAAAGAAGGGGTATTCTTAATTTCGTCTTTGCGTTTGTCAAGAATTTTTTCCATCAACATCATATTTTTATACAAGGTTGTGCTGAGCTGTAAAATACTTTTAATAGAGGAAAAACCT
>JAYVLH010000070.1:0-55014 GCA_043759555.1 Sulfuricurvum sp.
GCATCTGTATCAAGGGGTAAAAGATAAATTAAGTGTTGCTCAAGAACTTTGTGCAACACTTGGTATTGAATCTTCTGAAGTGGCTGTAATCGGTGATGATTTAAATGATTATCGGATGCTGAAATGGGCGGGTGCAGCGTATACACCAAATGATGGATCGCAGTATTTAAAACCTATAGCTCATGTACTTGATCGTTGTGGCGGTGATGCATGTGTTCGAGAAATGATTGAAAAAGTCATACGAGATAATGGTGATGAAGAACGTTTTTTGAGTTTTTGGATTTAGATGTCAATTAAGTTTTTCTTTTTGCTTATTTTAGTACTTCTTCTTGGGATGTTTAGTTATTTTAAACCTACAAGTTCTCTTTTAACTAAGATAGCAGAAGTTCCTCAATTTGAACTTGATCAATTTGTGATTTATGAAATCTCACCAACACATATTGAACATTTTTTCGAAGGAGCGCATGGTAAACGATTTTCTGATCGTTATGAGGCTACAGAAGCAAAGTTTACTAATAATGAAAAAGAACTCTTGGAATCCATTGGTGCAAATAACGCTCTTTATAAAGATGATGTGGTCTATTTAAAGGGAAATGTACATTATGTTCGTGCCGATGGGCTTGAGTTGCGATCAAATGAGGGTGTTTACGACCAAAAACATTCTTTTGTGAAAACGGATGGACCATTTACCATTACCAAAGACCAAAACTCAATCAATGGTATTGGTCTTTATTACGATCTTATTCTCGATACTGTTTCGGCAGATAAAGTTCGAGGAAGCTATCAACTAAATTAGGAATGAAAATATGATAAAACAATTACTGCTCTTGATGTTATTTTTAACAAGTATTTTGGGTGCACAAGAACTGAAAGTTCTTTCTGATAATTATAAAGGAGATCAGCCAAAAGGACTTTCGATTTTTACAGGAAATGTAAAAGTAACCAAAGGTTTTGATGAGCTTAATGCATCGAAGGTAACTATTTATACTGACGCAGCTCGAAAACCTACGAAATATATTGCTGAGGGATCTGTCTCTTTTTATATTGTTACTGAAATAGGAGAAAAATATCGTGGAAAATCACAACGTGCTATTTATCTTCCCAATGAAAGTGAATATCAGTTTTATGAGAAGGTCGATCTTATACGTTTGGATGATTTTCGTCGTGTAAAAGGTGACAAAGTAGTGGTTAATGAAATTCGTGGATTTGCGAATGCTGATAGTGCTGGTGGTGAACCTGTTTTGATGGTTTTTACAATGGATGATAAAAATACAACTAAAAAAAGTACTAAACGATGATTGAAATAATTGAATCAGCATTTTTGACTTCTGCCCCGACCATTCGTTTAGCGCCTGAAAATGAATTTCAAAATGAAGTTGCTTTTATGGCACGTTCCAATACGGGGAAAAGTTCATTGCTTAATACCTTAACGCAGAGAAAATCACTTGCGAAAGTCTCGTCAACTCCTGGTAAAACACGTTTGATTAACTATTTTGATGTTATTTTTATGGATAGAAAATCAGGCGAAAAATGCAGTGCCATATTGGTTGATTTACCTGGATTTGGTTATGCAAAAGTCGCTAAAAGTTTAAAAACGGATTGGGAAAGTAATCTCACGAATTTCGTATCTGAGAGAAAACAAATTCGTGTTTTTGTTCACCTTATCGATTGTCGTCACCCTGATTTGGAGATTGATGCATCCGTTGCTCAGTATCTTAATGAAATATGTACAGAAAATCAGACAGTACTGCAAGTTTATACAAAGATAGACAAACTGAATCAAAAAGAGCTTTCTGTGCTTAAAAAACGATTTCCAGATGCATTAATGATTTCCAATTCAAAACGACGTGGAGTGGATAAAATTGTTTCTGTTCTGTATGATAAGCTAAAAGGCACCTCAGAGTGAGTGTTATAACGTATAAAAAACCTACATTATTTGATATTCCTGCAATGCAATTGCTTGTTGCTCCGGAAATTGACAGCGGTGTTATTTTAGCGCGCAGTGATGACGAGATAGCGACCAATATCCGATCGTATACATTGGCCATGGAAGGTGAGATGCTGGTTGGTTTTTGTGCATTGCATATTCATTCACCTAAGCTTGCAGAAGTACGCTCGATGATTATAGATTCGCGGTATAGAGGTATGAATATCGGAAGCACTTTAGTGGATAAAGTATGTGCAGAAGGTAGAGAGCTTGGTTTGCATGAAGTTTTAGCGCTTACGTATCAAAAACAGTTTTTTGAACGTTTAGGTTTTATTGAAATTCCAAAAGAATCAATTCCTGAACATAAAATTTGGGCAGATTGCATCAAGTGCAAACATTTTCCGATATGCAACGAAGTATCACTTATAAAAATACTTTAAGCGCTTTCCTTTGGGTTGGTGTCTTTAGTATTTACAGTGCATTGAGCAGTATTTATCTTTTTCTGCCACCCTTATTCGCTGTAATTGGTTTTCTGCTGTATCGTTCATTAAGTAAAAATGATCTTTTTTTTCTTATTATTTATTCAGTTATGCTATTAATTATAGAAGCTGAAAAAGGGTATTGGTTTGGAAGCAGTGTCCTCTTTTTTATATTGTTAAGTAACTATATCCTTCCTCGTTTAGAACAAAACATGCGGTGTGATCTTTGTGTAAAAGGGATATTCGTTCTATCGAGTTATTTGCTCTTTTGGGCATTTATGACAATTTTAAATGCTGTATTATTACTGCAAGCTCCTGCTTTGGATTGGCATGTACTTTTTTATATGGGTATTGAATTTATGTTGATTGCGATATTTGTATGAAAATTAAACTTTTAATTACTTTTTTTCTTGTCTTATGGACCGCTTTAATTGTGCGAGTTTTTGATTTGTCGGTTCAGTCTAATGAGCACTATGAGACACTTTCTCAAAACAACAGTATTAAGTCAGAGCTTTCTCCCCCTGTACGCGGTGAAATACTTGATCGTAATCTGGAACCTATAGCCATTAATGAGCTTGGATTTAAAATCTCACTTGCTCCTCATTTGACTAAAGGGAAGGATGATACATTACTTAATACAGAAATAGCTTATTTATTGCACATGATTCCTACCTTGGATGCTGCTAAAATAGCAAAAGCATATAAGATGCAAGATTCATATTATAATCATTCGTATGTCGATGTGGTAGAGTTTATCCCTCACGATGTGATGATTCCCCTATATGCCCTTATGAATTTGCGGGAGAGTATTAAAATTTCTCCTTCTCCAAAACGTCTTTATCCTTATGCCTCTTCTGCTTCACATATCATAGGTTATGTATCTAAAGCAAATCAAAAAGAGGTTGAGGGTAATTCTTTGTTACAGCTTCTTGGGCATGTTGGTAAAAGTGGAATTGAAAAATACTATAACACGTATTTACAGGGTGAAGCAGGTGAACGTAAAATCAAGGTCAATGCTCATAATGTTGAAATCGAGGAACTAAGTCGTAGTGCAACACAAGAGAATCACAATCTTGTCCTTAATATTGATATGCGACTTCAGCAGTTTATCGATAAAGCATTTGAAGGAAATGTAGGGGCAATCGTTGTTATGGATACTAAGGGTGCTATTTACGCAGCAGGCAGCTATCCTCAATACGATTTAAATTCTTTTGTAGAGGGAATCAGTTCCAAAGAGTGGAATGATCTGATGAACAGTGTGTATGCACCTTTTACCAATAAAATTATTAATGGTCTTTATCCTCCAGGCTCAACGATCAAAACAGGTATGGGACTTATCTATATTACTTCAGGTGTGCTCAATGAAGGATCTAGTGTTGATTGTACCGGATCGTTTCGACTTGGAAATCGCTCATTTAGATGTTGGAAAAGTCATGGTCATGGTAACGTTAGTATTCATAGAGCTATTACTGAAAGCTGTGATGATTATTTTTACAAAGGCAGTTTGAATGTTGGGATAGACAAGATGAGTACAGGTCTCATTAAAATGGGACTTGGAGTAAAATCATCTATTGATCTTCCGAATGAATTTATTGGAACTGTTCCCAGCAGAATATGGAAAATACAAAAATTTAAACAACCTTGGTATCGCGGTGAAACACTCAATACTGCTATCGGTCAAGGTAATTTTTTAACAACACCGATTCAAATTGCCAGATACACAGCACTGATGGCTTCAGGAAAACTCCCTACGCCACATATAGCTTACAAAATAGGCTCAAGAATAGTCAATCCTGCACCTAAAGATGTTTTGACACCCATAGAAAAAATGAAGCTTCCTATAATACAAGATGCTATGAGATCAGTTTGTAATGATGCGGGAGGAACCGCTAAAGCGTATATTTCCACCCGTTTTCCTATCTCAGGTAAAACAGGGACCGCTCAAACAAGCGGAATCGGTCAAAATGTAAAAAATCGTTTGAATGAAAAAAGCATGGAGTATCTACAGCGTTCTCATGCGTGGTTTACGACCTATGGACCTTCTGATAATCCGCAATTTGTTGTTACCGTGCTTGTAGAGCATGGAGGACATGGCGGAGAGGCTACAGGAGGGATTGTATCGGGAATCTATAATAAATTGCTTGAGCTTGGATACATCAAGCTGGGGCAGCCAAAACCTATCCTTGTGTCCGAAGAATCAAGCTCTTTGGCAAATTAAACTCATTTATTAAACGCTCTTCCTCAAGACGCATTTCTCCTGAATCTATTTCATGATCCATTCCTACTAAATGAAGCATGCCATGTATAAAAAGCAGGGCAATTTCATGATCTTCACTGTGACCCAATTCTTTTGCAACGCTTTGGACTTTATCGACACTTATAACAATACTGCCAAGCGGTGCACCCGTGAACGGATCACTTGGAAAACTCAAGACATCGGTTGTTTTGTCCAATCCGCGAAATTCTTTATTGATTTGAGCCATCTCATCATCATATATAAGGATTAGTTCAATCTCTCGCTTACTTAAACTATCGGCAATACGCGCTAAAAGAGAAAAATTATAATTTTTATCGGTTCGGTTATCTAAATCTATCATAAACGCATTGTAGCATAAGGAGCTCCAAGGTACAATTTCTCAAACTATAAAGGGCATGTATATGTTAAAAAAAGCACTTTGCATTATGAGCGGAGGAATGGATTCAACACTTGTAGCGTATTTGATGCGAAATTGCGGGTACGAGATTGTTGCACTTCATTTTAATTATGGTCAACGCACAGTGACAAAAGAGCTTGAATCGTATCGGGATGTATGTATTGATTTGGGTGTACATCAAAAATATGAAATCGATTTGGATTTTTTTAAAACCATCGGGGCATCCGCTTTAACGGATCACTCAATAGATGTCCCGACGAAAGGTATTGAAGCCGGTATTCCGATAACATACGTCCCTTTTCGTAATGGAATATTTTTGAGCATTGCAACGGCGATTGCTGAAAAAGAGGGATGTGAAGTGATTGCTATTGGTGTGGTAGAAGAAGATAGCAGCGGTTATCCTGATTGCAGGGATACGTTTATTCAATCATTTCAACAAACCGCCAACTTTGGAACCAAAGAGACAACCAATATAACTATTGAAATGCCACTGGTGCATCTGCAAAAATCACAAATTGTTCAAGAATCATTAAAACTTAAGGTACCGCTTCATTTAACCTGGAGCTGTTATCAAAGTCAAGACAAAGCATGCGGTCTATGTGACAGCTGTCGTCTTCGCTTGCGTGGCTTTGATCGTGCAGGAGTAATTGATCCTATCGACTATGTTTGACGCTTGGACTTCTAAAATCACAATCCATTATCGTCCTCGTAATCGCAATAGCTATATAACGATTACGCATGAAGGTGAAGTATGTGTGCGAACACCGCTGAAAGATGACAAACGGATTCGAGCTATCTTATGTGAAAAGGAAAATTGGATTAATGAGAAGCTTATACGTATTGAAACACGTGCATCTCAAATACATACACTAGGTGAAAATATTTTGTTTCGCGGCGACGTAATGGACTTAGTATCTTTTGAATTTTTGCAAAAAAAACTTAAAAAAGATGATAATCAACTTAATATTGAAAAATATTATTATCAATTTTACAAAAATGAAGCACTTTTAACACTTCCATCTCGTATAAATCATTACACAAAGAAAATGGGATTAACTCCAAGTGAAATACGTTATAAGCGTATGCGACGGAGATGGGGAAGTTGCAGCAGCACAGGCGTTGTGACCTTTAATACATTGATGATGCAGCTTTCGTATGAACATATTGATTATATAATTGTTCACGAACTGGCCCATTTAAAGCATATGAATCACTCTAAAGAATTTCATGATTTAGTACGAACGATTTTATCCAGTGAAAAAAAATTGCGAAGTGAACTAAAAGAGATCAGGATAGGTTAAAAATCAAATCCCAGCTGTGTCATTGATGATCGTGCAGGGTTGAGAATACTTTTATCTGCACCGGCAATCAGGGCAAAATGAAAATCATTGGTTTGTAAAAGTACCAAAATCTCTTCAACGTATCGATAAAAAAGAATATGCTCATTTCCGATCGTCAAACTTGACTTCATGCTTTCTGGTAATATATAAAGTATTTTTGACCATGAAGCCTGAAGGCGTAAAAAATCAATCTGCTCGTCAATTAACTCAAGTAATGGTTCAAAAATAACCACGCAATCACTGGTTCCAAACTCTTTTACTTCAAGACGTCGATTGGTAAAAACTGGGATGAAGTGACCCATCTTACTGAAATTTTTAAACTGAAACGGGATACGCATAAAGGTATAAAAGAAGAGTAGATGTTCAAGGTAGGGGATGAAAAATGGGGAAAGCATTTGTCGTTCATAAAATGTATCTTGATGAATAAAAGAGGTTTCAAATAATGTTTGTTCGATAATGGTAATGGTTGTCTCTTGAGCCCGAATGAGCTGATTGGTCTCAATAAATATTTCATTATCGGTAAGTGCAGGAGAATAGAGAACAATCGATTTTTTTTCCAGTGCCCATAGTTTTTCCCAGACATTTGCCATCGTCCCTTCTAGAGGGCAAAAATTACTGGGAGTAGAAACGAAATGAGCCAAGTGCAATGTAATGGGATCACATGCATATACTTGAAGATCTTTCTCAAGTAAATAAAAACGAAGCAATCGCTTAAGGGCATCGTCAATTGCATCGACTTTAATCCATGCTACTTCACTGTCACCCATTTGTGTTGGCTTGTCAAATAATATTCCATATGCACCGCTGCTTAGTGCTTCAGGAATATCAGTGGGATTGTAAGCGACAAAAAGGGCTCCTCGCTTTACTTTTGAAACTTCAAATGCAATAGTTTCAAAAATACTGATTGAGGGATTACTGTGCAATGTCCCTTTCGTCAGGGCAAGGATATTTTCAAGTCTCATCCAATAGAGCTTCCAGTAGCACGTGGTTTTTCAGGACGTATAAGACAGAGACCTTCATGGTCTTTTGCTGCAAGCAACATCCCCTCGGAGAGCATCCCCATGAGTTTGGCTGGTTTAAGATTGGCCACAACACATACTTGTGTACCCACTAAAGATTCGGCGCTGTAATATTCCCGAATTCCTGCTACTATTTGTCGTGGTGTTTCTTCGCCTAAATCGACTTGCAATCGCAAAAGTTTTGAGCTTTTTGGAACTTCTACCGCTTCAAGGACCTGACCTATTTTTAGGGATGTCTGAAAAAATTGATCAATAGTGATTAATCCGTCTTGTGAAACTGTACTCTCTTTTTTCTCTTCACTTTTTACAACAGGTGCAGGTGTTGATACTTCATCCATCATAGCTCGTGGCGCTTCTTCCATAAGAGGCTCTTCTACACGCGGGAACAAAGGTGGTATTTTTTTGATAGTAAACGATTTTAAAAGATTCTTATTTAAAATTAAATCATTATAGCTGGCTGTATTAATTTCAAAGCCAAGTGCATCTGCAACGATACTGGTCGTTTTTGGCATAATAGAGTGCAGCATGACAGAAGCATATCCTAATAAATTGGCAACTAAAGCGACGGTTGCTAACGCTTCATCACGCCGACCTTCTTTGATTTTCACCCAGGGTGCATGTTCTTCGATTGCTTTATTGCCAATAGTGAAAATTTTCCAAAGTTCTTCAAGATAGCGATGAAGCTGCAAGTCTTTCATATAATCTTCTAACGTATTAATAATGGTGTGTGCATCATCAATTTCTTTGGAATGATATTGTAAAACATCCACACTATCAATTACAAAGTCAGAATATTTTTCAGACATTCCAATGATTCGATTGAGAAGATTGCCTAAATCATTACTCAGATCTGAATTCATACGGTCGATAAGTGCACGTTGAGAAAAATCACCATCTTGCCCAAAAGGAACTTCTCTCATCATGAAGTAGCGAAAATTTTCAGCACCATAATGCTTTGCAACCTCTCTTGGATCAACAACATTTCCTTTAGATTTTGACATTTTTTCGCCATCTCTTGTCCACCAGCCATGAGCACCGATACGTTTTGGCAGTGGCAGATCAAGACTCATTAAAAATGCCGGCCAATAAATCGCGTGAAATCTCAAAATATCTTTTCCGACGAGCTGTGTTGTTGCAGGCCAAAAATCCATAAGTGCTTCATCGTCTCCATAACCTAATGCAGTCACGTAGTTCATGAGCGCATCCAGCCATACGTACATCACATGTTTAGGGTCATTAAGTGATTCTGGCAGATGAACTCCCCAATTAAAGCTTGTACGTGTCACTGAAAGATCGTGTAACCCACCTTTTACAAAACTAATTACTTCGTTACGACGAGATTTTGGGAGGATGAAATCGCTATGTGCTTCGTAGTATTCCATTAAAGGTTTTTCATATTTTGAGAGAGCGAAAAAATAACTTTCTTCTTTTAAAATCGTTGTAGCACGACCACAATCCGGACATCCTCCGCCATCGACTAATTGGGACTCAGGAAAAAATGTTTCACAACTAACGCAATAGTTTCCTTCATAAAAATCTTTGTAAATATCACCCTTGGCGACCATTTTTAAAAAAGCGGCTTGAACCCCTTGCTTGTGCTTCGTATCGGTAGTCCGTATGAATTGATCGTAACTAATATCAAACTCGTCCCATAAGTTTTTGAATGTTGCGCTGATTTCATCGGCAAACTGTTGTGTTGGTTTGTTTTGTTTTGCAGCTGCCTCTTCTATTTTTTGACCATGTTCATCGGTTCCCGTTAGAAAATAGGTTTCATTTCCCAATAGGCGAGAGTGACGTGCGAGAGTATCAGCAATAAATGTTGTATAGGCGTGTCCGATGTGTGCTTCGCCATTGACATAATAAATAGGGGTGGTTATGTAATTTTTCATTTGTAAATATTCCTTTAAAAATCGAATCCGCCAGTTTCACCTTTGGACATACTCTCATAGACACTGCGAACATAAAGGGTGCGAATAGGGCATCCAATAAGTTCGGAGCATTTCAAGCAACTCTCAATATTCTTTGAATTTTGGCACTCATGAAGCGATTTTTTAGCTTCATTTAGCTTTATTTCATACTGGGTATTAGACTCGTCCATAAACATCCGCTACAACAGAAATCTCGTATTTTGAACCAAAAAAGCAAGGGCTTGTATCATGAACATGGGCAGTGACTTTATCAAGAACACGACTTTTTCCATCTATAGCATTTCCTCCAGCCATCTCAAAGATGAGTGCAAAAGGAAATACTTCGAACAGTTGACGCAATTTTCCTTCGGGTTTGTCACTAGCACCTGGATAGCTAAACAATCCTCCACCTTTAAGAAGAATTTGGTGCAAATCGGGAACCATTCCCCCTGAATAGCGTAATCTGTACCCTTGAGCAAAAAACGAATCAATCATTGTTTTGTGATAAGGTGCCCAAAATTGCTGAGTTCCTCCTGGAGCATTGATTTTGCCTTTTTCATTCAAATGTATTTCTTTGACATATTCAAATTCACCCTCTTGAAGAAGATAAAGCTTTACTTTTCCCTCATGTGCAAAAACAAGTTCAACACGAGGACCATAAACAACATAGCATGCAGCCACTAATTTACTACCAATAAATTCACCATCATAGATACCAAAAATAGATCCAACGCTTAAGTTGACGTCTACTAGAGATGAACCGTCTAATGGATCGAAAGCAATAAAATAACGACCAGAGTCGCTCAATAGCATTGGAAGCTCTTTTTCTTCACTAGCAATAGTATTCACAGAAGCAACATGACTCAACTCTTCTTCGATAATTAAATCGCTTTGAATATCAAGCTGAAGCTGTGTCTCACCAGAACTGTTTTGTTCTTGAGAATAGCCAATGTCTTTAACGTCGATAGCACATTTTATCCGTATAGCACTGCGTTCTATTGCTTCTAATATTTCTTTCATTCAAGTACCTTTGCGTTGTTTAGTATCCATTCGATAACATTATCTGCGTCATTAAGATCAAGCACAGCTATATTCTTTGGTAAATCATATTCGTTTACATTGATAGTTCCATCAATTGCTAAAGCATTCATATACGGAAAATAATCCGTATCAATGGTATTACGAAAAATACTGATTCGCGGGAGAGGAAGATTTTTAAGACCTTCCACTAACAAAACATCAAATTCACCAAAGAGACTAATAATATTATCAAGTTCTTTGTGACGATGCGAAAAAAATGTTGTGCGAGTAGGGGAAGTGACAACAACTTCAGCACCAGTATCGCTGAATTTATAACTGTCTTTTCCGGGAACATCAAATTGTGCTTTATCTTTCGGATCATTTTTAACAATTGCAACTTGCAAATTGTTTTCATGAATGAGCTTTCGTGCTACTTTTAAAATCAATGTAGTTTTACCACTGTTGGAGGGACCGGTAAAAGCAACGGCTAAACGTTTTTTCAAAAATACAAGCCTTCTGTTAAATTAAAGATATTATAGTCAACTATCATTGAAATTTTGTTAAGATGACGACTATGAATGACTCAAAAGGGGTATTATGAGATTTTCGATCCTAGTATTAATTGCATTAGTGAGTTTTAGCGGGTGTGCACAAAAAGGGACATTTGATATGTTCAAGATGGATAAAGCACATGAGAGAGCAGTTGAACAGTTGCGAACAGGAGCTATTATAGAATCTTTTGAGACCAAAGCTTTAATTTCTGCTGTCTATCTTAATCCTATTTATCCTGAACAATACAGTGATGGTGACTATTTTGTTAGCGCACTTTATTTTGAACACGATAATCGTGATTTAAAAAAATGGGACTTACCTACTCGCGGGTATACATTGACACTCAATGGACAAAAAGCGACTCTTATCGAAGAGCTAAAAGAAGCTGATCCAAGACGCTCTTTGATTCCTGTCCAAAACAATTGGAATAAATATTATTTTATTCGTTTTAATTCTGTATCTGAAGGGACTTTATCGCTTCTGCTCGAAAATAATCAGACTGGCCGGGTTGTGTTAAGTTATCAAAAAGGGAAATAATAGATATTTCTTCCCCTAGTACTTTTTTATACACTACATAATTGGCAAGCACTCGCTTGCCATACTCTCTATTTTCATCATTTCCCATAAGCTCCATACTCAAAAAAGGTTCGTAAGTTCCCGGTAAAAATCGACCGCTTCCATCTGTTAGAAGACGCTTTGTAGATCCAAAGCCAGCGTTATAGCCATACGCTACTAAAATAGGATTATAGTATTTGTCCGTTAAATGTTTTAAATGTAAAATCGAGTATTCTATGCTGTATTGTGGTTTTAGCATATCAAAATAATTTGTTGGCTTCAGTGGACTTACTTTACTGATAGTATCTACATTAAACGGCATTATTTGCATCAGTCCTAAAGCAAATGAACGAGAAATTAATCCAGGAATCAAACGTGTTTCTTGACGCATTAAAGCATACATCAGTGCTTTTTGATCGTTGGTAAGTGTTGTCATATATTGATCATACGGCATCGTAAAATTGTGAATATACGGTTCATATGTACGTTCAAGGATATATCCTTGAACAGCGACAGATTTTTCACCATCGCAGCGCTCAATGAGAGGCTCAATTGTTTCTGGAGATGACGCCATAATTTTTTGTGAAAACTCTCTCCATTCGAAAGGATCTATACCTGTAATACTATTCGGATTATCACTTGTTGGAAGCGTGGTGAAATAATTTTCAGTAGGCAGTTTTAGTAGTTCACGTGCATAAAGAACGTACATATTGATGTCTAAACTTTGTGAAAGTTCCGTTAAATATCCATTGTCTTGCGTGATTTTATAGAGCCAAAAAAGTGTCTTATCTTTATCGATAGGTGCGGAATAATGATCTTTGGCCGCTTTTAAATGCTCTAAAGCATTGATCATATTTCCAAATTTAAGTGCATTCATGGCCAAAAAGAAATCCGTTTTTGCTGGATAATCACCTACTGTCACACTAGAAAGAGACTGTTGTAATTGATCCATTTTTGGATCTGTGACGGCCAAATATACAATTTGAGAAAAAACAGGGCTTTGTGTTAATGCACTCAGTATTTCAGGTGATAAAAGATGATTGAAATGATCATATCGGAACTGTGTCCCAGCAAGCCGATACAAGGTATTTTCATTGTTTAGATTGTCCACAGATGTGTAAAAGCTTTCTTGATTCAAGGCCCGAATCCACTCGATACTAGGAAAGTGGCTGCTTAAACGTTGAAAAATTATTTCACGCTCTTCATTATTTAAAGCTACAGCCTTCGCAGGTGTCAATGCAAGCATTAGACAGTCGTCTTGCTCGATTAGAGGTAGATCACATGCTTTTTTTTGCAGACAATCGGTTGTGTATTTGATCTCAGATTCATTGGATTTTACTGAATAATCGAATAAAAAACGTTCGTTAACGTTATCCACTTGGTAAAATGCTTCACTTGCCTCAGACGCATTAATGTCTTGATGCAAAAATTCCCAAATTAAGAAATTTTTTTGTCTAGAAGCAGGTTTGTCATGGATTTCACTCAGCGTAACGCCCCAGCTAGAGCTAAGAAGAAGGCTTAATATAAGAGAACGTTTCACCCTATAATCACTGCATTGATTACATTAACCAGGATGACATCGATTATATTAAGTGCTACAATCAAGATAATCGGGGCAAGGTCAAGGCCATTAAATACAGTTGGCATAAAACGTCGTAGAAGCTTATACGCAGGTTCTGTGAGGCGATAAATGATTTGCACGATGGGATTATAAGGATCAGGTCGAACCCATGAGAGTAGGGCACCAATAATGAGTATCCAAATATAAACAGTAATAAGAGAATGGACAATTCCGCCCAAACCTGAGACAATACCTTCTATCATTTTACGACCTCTTTTAGATAATTTTTAATATGTGAATACAAGTCATTGAGTTCAGGACCATGTTCTGCACCACCTATCAAAATTCGAAGAGGCTTAAATAATGATTTACCTTTTAATTGTGAATGCTGCATCAAATAGCTTTTATAAGATTCATAATCATCAAAATGAGGTGCTTTGATCGTTAAATCACGCAAAATATCAAATCCTTCTTTATATTCATCAGGAACAATTTTGGGTGCAAAAATTGCCCCTATTTTTTCACGTAACTCTTTTAGGGTACTTGCTTCGTCTAAAAAGAGCTTGGCCAGTCGCCCGATTTCATCATCGGCAAATCCGACATAGCGGGAGAGCTCTTTTGGATCCATCATTTTGAGATGTTCACGGTTGATAAATTTTAATTTATCAATATCAAAGTGGGCAGGTGCTTTTGAAATTGTTTCCAGCAAAAACCATTCAATTGCTTCATCTAAAGTGAAAATTTCTTTTGGTGTTTTATTTCCCATCAAAATGAGATAATTCATGATCGCTTGAGGTAAAAAACCCTCCTCCAAAAGCCATTTAACACTTGATGCATCATCGCGTTTGGACATTTTCTTGCCCTCTGCATTTAAGATTATCGGTAAATGGGCATATTCTATGGTTCTGTCATAGCCAAGTGCTTTTTGAATGGCTATTTGTTTTGGTGTATTAGTTAGATGGTCTTCACCACGAATGATTAGGGAAACATCCGAAAGCATATCATCAACAGCACATGCAAAATTGTAGGTCGGGTATTTGTCAGCACGCATGATGATAAAACTGTCTATATCATTGGGGGCAAAGGTTGATTCACCTTTGATGATATCCCGAACTGTGATAGCTTGATCGGGCTTTTTAATGCGGATTGTAAATGGATTAAGATTATCAATAACTTCTTCAGGATGAAGATTCTCACATGCGCCATCATAACGATAAGGAATTTTATTTTCCTTTGCAGACTCTCGTGAAGCTTCAAGAGTTTCTGGCGTACAAAAACAACTAAATGCCTTCTTATCATGTAAAAGTTGGAGGGCCATAGCTCGATGAAATCGTAGACTGTTGCTTTGAAGCTGATGCTCTTGATGATGTATTCCGAAAAGATCAAGAATCGCGAGTATTTCGTCTTCTTTTCCAGGAATATTACGTTCTTTATCGGTATCTTCGATACGTATCAATAGTGGTTCATTACGTTTTTTAGACATTATATGATTAAACAAAGCGACTCGAAGATTGCCAATATGCATATCTCCAGTTGGGCTTGGGGCAAAACGAAGCATTAAAATTCCTAAGTTAAATTGTATATATAATTTTAGCAGAAACTCTTTTAAGTAGCCATTTTAGTGTAATTTTACTGGAATAACGTGATACAATTTTTATTGAATCAATATATTCTATCAAAATTCGTATATCTATTTATTCTTCAACTTGTTGATATAAATAAAATCTACCTCGACCTTGTCGCTTAGCCTCATACATTGCTTTATCTGCATTTTGTAATAATTCTTTGCTATTGTTTGCATCTTGAGGATAGATAACGATTCCGATACTAGCTGAAATAGTTACAACTGTTCCATTAAGATCAAATGGTTGAGCAAGCTTTTTGATCATAATTTTAACAACTCTCACTGCATCTTCAGGTGAGTTTATTTGTGGAAGAATCGCAGTAAACTCATCTCCTCCCATTCGAGCGACGGTATCTGATTCACGAACGGATTTATTGATACGTTCACTTGCCTTAACAATGAGAATGTCTCCCATGTCATGACCAAGTGTGTCATTGACTTGCTTGAAATAATCAAAATCTGATGAAGAGAAGGGCTAGCGACTTATTAGTGCGGTGAGCGATTTTAATTTCATGCTCAAGTCGATCACTAAAAAGACGTCTATTAGGCAAGTCGGTTAATAAATCATAATTGGCCTGCTTCCAAATAATTTCATCAGCTTGTTTTTTTTCAGTGATATCGGAAAAAATACCAAGATGCATCCGAACCGAACCATTCTCATTGTTTAGAACTTTGATAGATAGCCATTCAGCATAAATCTCACCATTTTTTCGCTTATTCCAAAGTTCTCCATCCCAATGACCAAGAATATTGAGTTCATTCCACATTTTTGTATAGAACTGTCGGCTTTGTTTTCCTGAACTCAATATTTTTGGTGTCAATCCTTTGATTTCTTCAAGTGAATAGCCTGTTGTTGCAGTAAAAGCTGGATTAACAGTGATAAAGCAATTATTTTGATCAGTGACAATAATATTTTCACTAGCCTCTTCAAAAATAGTCGCAGTTAATTGGAGTTCATCTACATATTTACGTATCTCTTTATGTGATAACCGTAAGTTAAGATGAGCCATAACGCCATCAGCCAGTGTTTTGACAGCTTCTAATTGTTCTTGTGCAATTTCCCTGGCTTCAGTATCAATAACGCAAAGTGTACCTAAATGTAATCCACCGGGTGTAACGAGCGGGATTCCTGCATAAAAACGAATCCCTGGACCGTCTGTGACCAATGGATTATCATGAAAACGCTCATCTAATAACGCATTTTCAACTACGAAAGCATCATCTTGTAAAATTGCATGAGCGCAAAATGCAACATCACGAGGTGTTTCTTTTGCGTCAATTCCAACGATAGCTTTGAACCATTGTCGATTTTCATCAATTAGACTGATCGCTGCAATAGGTGTTTTACAAATATAACTTGCGAGCTGAACCATACTTTCAAAGACTGCTTCCGGCTCTGTATCCAAAATATTATATTTTAGGAGTTCAGCTAAACGTTCTTGTTCATTTTGTGGAAGGGGTGCGATTTTCATTAATAACCATTTAGTTTTTATGAAATTATACATTACAAATAGAAAATGTTGTTTTGATGGTAGAGGATAACGTTTTATGTGGAAAGTGTAGTGGTGACTCCAAGGGGATTTGAACCCCTGTGACCAGGATGAAAACCTGGGATCCTAACCGTTAGATGATGGAGCCACATAAAAGTGGAGGTTATTAAAGGATGGATCAATTCCTGAGCCGAAATTATAGTGATAAAAAACTGAAAAATAGCTAAAACATAATAGAAAATCCATTATGCTTTATTGACTAGAGTAGGGGGAGGGGGATTAATTATTATAAAAAGAACGTAATGCGCGAATAATGACAGCATTTTTAGAAATACTCTCTGCTTTTGCATTCTCATCTACGAGTTCGTAAACATCTAATGGCAATGATATTGAAAATGTTTTAGTTTCAATTTTCTTACGCTTAGAGATAAGTGAAACAACGTTTTGCAGCATTTCAAGAATCTTTTTAGTATCAATTGGCTTTTGAATGAAGCTGTTAACGCCCACTTCAATAGACTCAGAGATTTTTTGAATATCGTTACTAGCTGATATAACAATAATAATTTGTGAAGGATTAATAGAACGTATACGACGAGCGAGCTCAATCCCATCAATTTCTGGCATGATGATATCAACAAATACGATATCCGGATTTATTCTTTCATACATTCTAATTGCTTCTGCACCATTATATGCAGAGGTAACATCAGCAAAAAAGTTCTTGAACGTAGAGCTCAAAAGGTCATTTGCAACTACTTCATCTTCTACGACCATCGCAGTCAATTTTTTGGTTTGTTCAGTGAGTTGGATTAAATCAACGGTTGACATAATAAGGCTCCTTTTTAATTATAAATAACATGTTAAATAATGTCATTGTACATTTACCGTGGTATTATATTCAAAAACAGTTATTAACAACTTTAAAAAAAACAATTACATAGTTTTGAACTGCTGCAACCATTCAATATTATTTTCATTTGTGTTTTCTTGCTGTTTTAAAAGCGAATTTATAATACTTACTAAGGTGTCTCTATCCATAAACTCTAATAAAGCTGGATTGATTGATGTAGGAGCTAGTCCTTCATAACGGTTAAGAAGGTTTTGAATATCATTAATAAGTTGTTCTTTAGTTGATTCCATGAACAACACTTTATCAAATAAACAATTAATTCTATTTGATTAACATAATATATATTATATTTAAAAATATTTATAGAATTAATTTCATAATACAACCTGATTTCTACCTTTGTCTTTTGCCCTATAAAGCCTGTCAATTGAAAATTCAGGATAATAGACAAAAATTCCCATGGAGATTGTTACATAGGTTGAGGCATCATTTTTTTCATGCAAGATGGCCAACGTTTCTACTTCATTTCGTATGCGATGTCCTAGATAGAGATATTCTTCATCACTCATATTGGATATCAATAATGCAAACTCTTCGCCACCAAGTCTAAATGCATAGTCACCGCTACGTGAAGTATAAAGTTTTAAAATATCTGCTATATGGATTAAAACATTATCACCCTCTTGATGACCGTATGTGTCGTTATAGCGTTTGAAATAGTCAACATCTAGCATCATCAATGCCATGCTTGAATTATGCCGTTTAGCACGGTTCATCTCTTCTAAAATAATACTTAAATAATGCCGTCGATTGTATAGACCCGTCAAAGGATCAGTAATGGCCAATTGCTGTAACAAATATGTTTTAGCTTTAATACGCTCTTCCAATGTACGATTAAGTTCTTCAATTTCGTTTTTGTGTGTGATCAATTGAATATTGCTTTCATTTAACTGACGAATCTTTTGTCTAATTTCTATTACCATGTGCTGAAATGAATTTAATAATAATTTCCATTCATTATCATAATGTTGACTGTCTATCTCAATGTCATAATTACCATTTGAAATCATCTGTGCATATTTTTTTAGCTCTTTAATTGGTTTAGCTAAAGAGTGCAGTGCAATAATAATCATACTAAATACAATAAAAGCCCCTAAAAAAAATAATAATAATGAGCTAGTTTGTTTATACCAGTCATGCAATAATTCATCCTCATCAAGTTTAACCATCATGACACAGTGCAAGAGAAATATACCGTTGCTGAACATAGCTATGTATTACTTCTTGTTTATGATTGAGTATAGTATGCATATTCGTGAGACCATTTTGACGAATTGTCTCACGAACTCCCCATCCAATAAATATTAGAATTGCCAATGTCACAAAGGTAATAGAACTTAACCAAATAATAGTACGCTTGAATACTGTCATATTATTCGTCAAAATCATGAAAATCCTTTCACATCTATCTCTGCTTTTATCATAAAACTTTATAATGATTTATACTGTATATTTGATATTCTTGAGAAGATTTTATCTATATTGTGTATATTTGTAACATACATTATCGAGCAAGCTTGTTTAAGTAATGTATTGTTAGGTAAAATGGCAAAAACAAAAGGGTCTATATGGAATTTCATATCGATGCTACCTGTGGTAAAGCACGAGCTTGTACCATTACGACTGCACACTCGACTATTCAAACACCTATTTTTATGCCTGTCGGAACGGTTGGTTCCGTTAAATCACTCGATATGTTTGACATGAACGATATTTTAGGCGCACAAATCATTCTTGCAAATACTTATCATACTTACTTACGCCCTGGAGATGAAACGATTGCAGCGATGGGAGGACTCCATGGATTTACTACGTATTCAAAAAGTTTTTTGACCGATAGTGGCGGATTTCAAGCATTTAGTCTCAGTGATATCTCTAAACCGACTGAGTCAGGCATTGAATTTAAAAGTCACATTGACGGTTCAAGACACTTTTTTACTCCCGAGAAAGTGATTGATATACAAAATAATCTTGGTAGTGACATCATGATGATTCTCGATGATCTAGTCGCCCTCCCTTCGACGCAAGAACGCATTAAAACCTCTATCGAACGAACTACTCAATGGGCGAAGCAGTCCATCGACTATTTTCGTCACAAGCAATCAATGGGGACAGGGATGCAGCAAAACATATTTGCCATTATTCAAGGCGGTACGGATTTAAACTTTCGTACACAATCGGCGAATGAGCTATGTGCGATGGATTATGATGGTTTTGCGATCGGAGGGCTTAGTGTGGGAGAATCCAATGCCCATATGTATGATACGGTTGAACATACTACGCCTCTTATGCCGTTCGACAAACCTCGTTATCTCATGGGGGTTGGAACACCTGAAGATTTGATTGAAAATATTGAACGCGGTGTCGACATGTTTGACTGTGTTATGCCTACACGAAACGCTCGAAATGGAACTCTTTTTACAACATACGGACGAATCAACATCCGAGGTGCAAAATTTAAACTCGACAGTGAACCTATTGACCCAGCGTGTGACTGTTATACATGCCGTCGCTATAGCCGTGCGTATTTGCATCATCTCTTCAGAGCCAAAGAACTGACTTTTTTCCGACTCGCATCGCTGCATAATCTTCATTATTATTTATGGCTGGTTGGAGAAGCACGAAAAGCGATTATTGCAGGAGAATTTACACAATTTAAAAAGGATTTTTATGCCAAGCGTCAAGCCTAAATTAAATCTTGGTGTCAATATAGACCACATTGCTGTACTTCGTGAAGCTCGAAAAATCAATGATCCTGATCCTCTTATGGCACTGGGAGTTTGCGCACAAAATGGTGCAGATCAAATTACCATTCATTTGCGTGAAGATCGTCGTCATATACACGATGAAGATGCATTTAATATCATACAAAACTCTTCTTTGCCTGTCAATCTTGAGTGTTCCATAAATGCTGACATTATTGACATTGTATGCTCATTAAAACCTCATCGAGCCACCCTCGTTCCTGAAAAAAGAGAGGAAGTGACTACTGAGGGAGGACTTGATGTCATAGGTAGTTATGATGTCATATTAAAGGCTATTAATATACTTAAAGCACATGAAATTGAAGTCTCTCTTTTTATTGATCCAAGTGAAGAGGCTATACGTGCATCTAAGCGATTAGGTGTGCAATGGGTAGAATTGCACACAGGAAGTTATGCAAATCTTTATGCCATGCGTTATAGTGCCCTACCCTACACCCATCATGCGGTAGAGTCATTAAAAAACTTAAAGCGCTCTGATCTAGAGAATCAGCTCGAATCAGCCTACTCTGCTATTGTTGAATCCGCCAATCTGGCGAGATCACTCGGACTAAAAGTAGCTGCTGGTCATGGTCTTAACTATCAAAACGTATCTGAAATCGTAAAAATTGATACTATTGAAGAGCTGAATATCGGACAAAGTATCATTGCCCGTTCTGTATTTACAGGGCTTGCAACTGCTGTGAGTGATATGAAAGTCCTATGCAAACGTTGAAAACTGTTGCCATCAGTGTTGGTGATCTTAACGGTGTAGGATTCGAAATTGCACTTAAAGCGCATAATGAGATCAAAAAATTGTGCAATCCGCTCTATTGCATTAACTATACGATGGCACATCAAGCAGCATCACTGCTTAATACCCAAATACCGAATGATTTTAAAATGCTGAAGGTATCAGGTGAATTTATTATCACTCCGGGTGAAGTATCTGCATTAAGCGGACGTTATAGCTATGATTCATTTACTGCTGCGCTCAATCTCGTAAAATCGAAACATGTTGACGCTATCACAACTTTGCCCATTCATAAAGAGGCGTGGATGATGGCAGGGATTGATTATGTTGGCCATACGGATGCTTTGCGTGATTTATTAGGCTGCGAAGCTATCATGATGTTGGGATGTGAAAAACTTTACGTTGCGCTCTTTACAGAACATATACCTTTACGTGAGGTACATCAGCATATAACAACCAAAAAAATAATGGATTTTTTGCTTCGTTTGCATCAAAGTCTAAAGCGTACTCCTATTGGTGTTTTGGGATTAAATCCTCATGCCGGAGACCACGGTGTATTGGGAGATGAAGAACGTTTTATCGAAGAGGCAATCAAAAAGGCAAATCTGCTCATCGGTTTTAATGTTTTTGAAGGGCCTCTTGTCCCTGATGTTGCCTTTACGCCACGTAGTCGTGAACATTATAACACCCTTGTTGCGATGTATCACGATCAGGGATTAGCACCATTAAAGGCGCTGTATTTTGATGAAGGAATTAATGTCTCGCTTGGACTTCCGATTATTCGAACTTCAGTAGATCATGGAACTGCATTTGATATTGCTTACCAAAACAAAGCGTCTGTATTAAGTTATATTAATGCAATAAAAGCAGCAGTAACCCTTTGATTTATTTAGGATAAGCGGTTTTTATATTCTTCGTATCCAAATTCATGCACTATATTGAGTTTACCTTCTTTTGTCCAAATGGCGAGTGAAGGTAGCTTGATGCCATTAAAGGTGGTATTTTTAACAAACGTATAATGTATCTGATCTTCAAAGATAATTTTATCCCCAACTTTCAATGGTTCATCAAATGAGTAATCACCCATAATATCTCCAGCCAGACACGTATTCCCTCCCAAACGATAGGTATGTGCTTTTTTTCCGGCTTCTCCTGCCCCACGGATATCTGCACGGTAAGGCATAGCAAGGGTATCTGGCATGTGGGCTTCAGCAGAAGTATCTAAAATCGCAATATTCATACCGTTGTGAATAATATCCAGTACGGAGGCAACCAATGGACCAGTCTGCCATCCTACCGCTTCTCCTGGCTCTAGATAGACGGTAATGTCATTATGCCGTGCTTTAAAGGCACGTATGACTTCAATCAGGCGCTCGACATCATAATCGGCTCTTGTTATGTGGTGCCCTCCTCCGAAGTTGATGTATTTCATCGTATCGATATAACTGCCAAACTTATCTTCGAATGCTGTCAAAACTCCTTCGAGGGCGTCAACGTTTTGCTCACATAGTGTATGAAAGTTTAGCCCGTCAAGCTTCGCGACAATAAGTGGATCAAAGTTGGAAAGCGTTGTCCCTAAACGACTGTAAATTCCACATGGATTGTACAAGTCAACGGGAGAGGATGAGTACTCAGGGTTAACGCGTAAGGAAACAGAGATATGGGGATTTATTTTTTTGACACGATCAAAATAACGATGAAACTGTGCCGGAGAGTTAAAGATAATATCATCACTTATTTTGGCAATCTCATCAATATCTTCATCGTTAAACGCAGGTGAATAGGTATGTACTTCTTTATTCATTTTTTCACGTGCAAGTTTGGCTTCATGCAAACCGCTGGCTGTGCATCCTTGTAAATACTTAGCTACGAGGCCAAATGTCGACCACATTGCAAACCCTTTAAGTGCAAGAATGATTTTCGCACCTGATTCTTCCTGTACGCGTTGCATTAATTGTAAGTTTTTTTCTAAGAGTGCTTCTTCGCAAATATACATAGGGGTATGAGGAAGTTTGGAAAAGTCAATATCGAGCATATAAATTCCTTATTATTTATTGGTATGATTGTACCACAAGCATTGACTTGAATGATTACTTATTATCCGTTAAAGGTTAAAAATGCTCTCTTCACTTTACCTTCAAATCGCAAGAGATGCGATAAAAACACGTTTCAATGGTTTAACGATTGATAAACAAAAGCTTCTTGCTCTGCATTCGGAACTGGGTGCAAAACAAGCAACATTTGTTACCTTGACCTTACATAAAAAATTACGAGGGTGCATTGGATCGATCATTGCGCATCGTCCTTTGATCGATGATCTAATAGGCAATGCAGATGCGGCTGCATTTCATGATCCGAGATTCTCTCCATTAAGCAGTGAAGAATTTGAAGAAGTGAAAATAGAAGTATCACTGCTTAGTCATCCAAGATTAGTAGATTATCGTGATGTCGATGAATTGTCCCATATAATCCGTCCAAATATCGATGGTGTTATTCTCCGATATGAAAATTATCAAGCTACTTTTTTACCTCAAGTGTGGGAAGAAATTGGTGATTTTGAAAGTTTTTTTGCACATTTAGGGATAAAAGCTGGATTAGGAAGCAATCCTCTCTCTTTTCATCCAGAAATATATACCTATCAAGTTGAGAAGATAAAGGAATCTTAGTGATAGAGCTGTTTAGGCCGTTTCATTACCGCCTGTAACTTTAATATGCCACGGTTCATATCGTACACCGTATGGATTATTACTAGTATACCGGATACAAATATACCCACCATCATAAAGCTTTTTAAAGACATCAGTGTCTTGAAATTTTTCAGTAAAGTTAAATTGACCATAGCCAACCTTACCAATATCAAAATCCCCAACACTGTGAAATGTGAACCCTGGAGGTGCGATAGACGAGGACGTGAGACGTAAATCTCCTTTTGAATTATCCATTTTTTTCAAAAAAAGATAAAGTTGTTTGACAGGTGCACGAACCCCAGATGTAAGAATAAGATCATTGCCAACAAGACGTTTGATCTGAGCAAACTTTTCTGTTGCCGCACCTTTCATAAGAAAATGGCCTGTTTTATCCATATAAACAACATCTTTTTTTGGGGTAACAAGACTTAATTGAGGTACTGTTCTCTCTCCATAAAATCCATATTTTCGTGGGTCCCCATAAAAAATAGATTCTATAAAACTGACTTCTGTAGGAGTTATTGTGCTTTTACAGCGAGAGGCCGTTTTTAATAAATCATCAAAACTTAAAATATTAAATTGAACATAACCAACTTGACTTTGAACAATGGTTAGTTTACGTAAAATTGATGCAACGATTTTATTTCCACTTACTACACGTGAACCCACATCAACTTCATCGAGTTCACCCCAAAGGGGACAAGAAGCGGTTAGTGCACTTAGCGTTAAAAACGTTCTTCTAGTCACTTTATTGCTTCCTTATATTTATCGTCGAGCTATTGTAGTATAAAAAACACTAACTTTATAAGGCTTGAGTAATTATTTAGGTATAAAAAAGCAAAAACAGTTCCAAAAATACTTAATTTTCTCTGCAAAAAAAAAAAAATATTTAAAATTTTAGAATGCGTAAAAACGGATTAAACGTCCATCTCAATAACATTCCAAGGAAGACCTTGGGTACTCATCTCATCCATAAAGAAATCAGGGTCCATTTGCTCCATATTAAAGACTCCAGTACCACTCCATTTTCCTTCAATCATCAGTTTTGCACCGATAACAGCAGGAACACCTGTAGTATATGAAACACCTTGAGATTTTACTTCAGCATAACACTCTTCGTGGTCTTTGATCTGATAAATGTAAATTTTACGCTTCTGACCATCCTTAAGACCTTCAGCTACGATACCGATATTGGTTTTACCTTTTGTACGAGGACCTAGTGATGCCGGATCAGGAAGTAAGGTTTTTAGAAATTCCATCGGAACGATTTTCATTCCTTTATGCTCAACCTCTTTGATCCCTAACATACCTACATTTTCTAAACATTTCATATGGGTTAGGTAGCTTTGACCAAATGTCATAAAGAAACGGATACGTTTAAGTCCCTTGATGTGCTTGACCAATGATTCCATCTCTTCATGATAAAGTAAATAACTGTCCTTTGGTCCTATTTCTGGGTAATCCCAAACTTGCATGATTTCCATAGGTTCAGTTTCAATCCATTTTCCGTCTTCCCAGTAACGACCTTTCGCGCTTACTTCACGAAGATTTATCTCAGGGTTGAAGTTCGTTGCAAATGCGTAACCGTGATCGCCTGCATTGCAGTCAAGGATATCGATAGTATGAATCTCATCAAAATAGTGTTTTTGGGCATATGCACAAAATACGTTTGTAGCACCCGGATCAAATCCGCTTCCTAGCAATCCCATAATCCCAGCATCTTTAAATGCTTGATTTTTTGCCCACTGTTCTTTGTATTCAAACATTGCTTCATCAGGATGCTCATAATTGGCTGTATCAAGATATGGGGTTTTAGTTGCAATACACGCATCCATAATGGTTAAGTCTTGGTATGGAAGGGCAACATTGATAAGAATGTCTGCATTTACGCGATTGATAAGATCAATCACCTCTTGTGTATTGTCCGCATCTACACTTGCAATCTCTATTGCTCCGGCTGGAAGTTCGCTTTGAATCTCTTCACAACGCTTTAGAGTACGACTTGCTAAAATAATACGATCAAATACCGTGTTGTTCATGACACATTTATGTGCTACAACGCGCCCTACTCCGCCGGCGCCGATAATAAGTACAGTTGCCATGGAAACTCCTAGTAAAAAATAATGGAAATTATAGGCTAAACTCTCTTACGAAGATGTTACAAATAAAAGGCATCATAGAGTGTTAATGTCCAAATGAATGCTAACATCGCTAATGAAAGAAACACAAGTGCGGCTCCTGCATCTTTTGCACGTTTAGCGAGTTCGTGATGATCAAACGTCACTAAATCAACTGTCCGCTCTATGGAACTGTTAATGACTTCGGCAATAAGTGGAATAAATAGTGATACTGACAAAACGGCACTGTGTATATATAAAATCGGCAAACTCCACGCTACTGTCATTCCGACAATAAAAAGTACAATTTGAAGGCGAAACGACTTTTCGTTTTTTGTGACTTCCACTAAACCATTCATCGCATAACGGGTATTTTTAAAAAGAGTATATTTTGGTTTATTGAGTGCCATGTTTTTCCTTATGATTACTATTTGATTTTAAAGATTTTCGTGGCCCAAAACCGTACTCCAACCCTCATAAATACCATGCTCTTGTAATACTAACTCAAACAACATTGAGGTACTTTCTTCTACTTGCTCTGGAGTAATGCACTCATTTTTTACAAGTGTTACTCCATGTGAATAATCGCTGTCTGGATCAGTCATATGCTCTTTTATAGTATAGCCTTGATTTTGCATAGAGGTGGCAAAACGCTCTAAAGCGGTAGGCGTTTGGAAAAAGAGATAATGTTCTACATCACGAGATACATTCAAATCATCACCTGCAGTAACCAAAGCAGCAATGGTCTCACGACTTTGTATCATGATTAGAACATAAGGTTCTGGATAGAGTCTTTCCAAATACATTTCCCATTTAGTGTCTTTGGAAGAACCTCTTTCGTAAGGGTATGAGTTATGTCTTGCCATTACATCTGATGTAAGGTTTTCGAATTTTTTTGAGGTTGATCCATAAAAATAGAGTTCACTCCATCCATCTTTGGTAATGGTGCCAGCATAAAGAGCGTCAATTTCCATATTCAGCGTGTGGATTAAATCATCCCTAAAAGAGACAAAGTGGGTATCGGTTCCGTCTGGTACTTTGACAAATAACCAAAGCAGCCATGGTCTCTCTTGATCAGGGGCTTCATCCATCAACGATAAATCAACTTCAATTCGAGTATCACCACTTTCAGCATCAGAAAGCTCATAAAATTCAATCATTATTATCTCTTTTTAAAAAGAATTGTATCAAACATATCCCTTATTCAGCATTGTAGCTTTGATGTAACTTTACTTTATGGCTTAAATCTTGAACTTCTTTGGGAGAAACGGAAGGATGTGTTTGTTCATAATGTGTCATATTTTTAACCAATACTTCCATTTGTGCAATTGCCGTATTGGCAACATTTTCTAAATGTTCACGAATTTCTCGGTATTCATGCTTTTCGCACGATTCAAGTGTTACAATTAATTCAGCCAATTTACTTTTTGCCAGTTCAAACTCTTTTAGTAACGATTGTGCTGATCCAAAAAGTGTAGAGAGTGGTCTAAGAGATTCACCCAATTCTTTAGATGTATGACTCATCTCACGCATTTGATTCGATGACAAAACCATCTGCTGCATAATCATTTCGCTTTGCTCACGAGAGCCTTTTAAAATAGTTTCATTTTCTAACAAACTCGTGATTATTCCTTCACTTTTAGAACTCAGCAACTGAATGTGACGTGCAAAATCGTCAATGATACGTGAAAATTCATGTTCCATGACTCCTATGACACCATCAATAGAATGAGATTTATGAATTTTTTCTAGAGTATTTTTGATCGAAATAATCTCGTTACTCATTTCGGTCTTTTCTTCGTTAGCACCCTTAATCGCACTTTTGAGATGATTAAAGTGATCCTGTTCTGAAATACGAAGTAAATCAATATGCCTATGGACAACATTATCCAAACTTGGTAACTCACTAAAGGTAAACTCTTCAAACTTTTCTTGTGCTAATTGCTGTTGAGCCAATACTGATTCAACTTTTTGTATGAAAAACTTTTGGTTGTTTAAAATTGATACCAGCGCTTCAATCTCTTCTTTGAAAATATTTTTGAGTTGTTCATGCGTTGAGGTTTCCATTTGTGCTATACGGCCAAGTGAGCCACTTAATGAATCAAAAAGGTGTTTGAGCGTATTTACTTCATCTGTGAGACTTTGTAATTGTTGATTTTCACGATTAGCATTAAATGCGTGTTGCGTTTGACTCATGACACTCATAATAGCAGAAAGTATAATTCCTATGATAATATTAAGAAGTGATTCACGTGCCACTAAAAGTAATTGCGTCTCATCACCTATCATCACAAAATGTAAAAAACCTGAAATAAATCCGATTGCAAGGACTATTGGTGTGTAATTTATTTTATTTTGGTCTTTATAAACGCTTATATGACGTAAAAAAAGTAAAGACATCAAAACAATGGAAAAAAGAAGATCAAATTCAAACATTCACTATTCCTCTAAAATAATTTTACCGATTTGCTTTGGGGTAAAGGCTATGGCATCCCCTTTGCCCTCACGGCTAAATCCCCATGCGGCAAAAATTGTACCAATATTGGCATTTTGTGCTGCTTGCATATCCTTACTGTTATCACCAATCATCCAAGCACTATCGCAGCTTATGTCATATTTATGATGTTCTAAGAGTATTTCAATCATCTGAGGATGAGGTTTGGGTTTATCAACATTATCAGAGCCAATAATAAGACCAAAGAATTCTGATATGCCCAAATGATTAAGCATTCGCTTCGCAAATTGGCTTGGAGCATTTGTAGCAACGCTCATGAGACATCCTGAAGCACGAAGCTCACCTAATGACTCTACAATTCCCTCATATGCATGAACATTTTGAATACATTGATCGTGATAATGGGTTTCAAAAATTTCTTTTGCCCGCTCTTCATAAACCAAAGTCTCATAGAAAAGATGGGCTAAATTACGCTCATGTGCATTGATGGCATCAATTACAAATTGTTCATCTAGTGTAGTAAGCGAATAAAGCTTTTCACGAACATAGTTAATCGATATAGTAATGTCACGGCTTGAGTTAATCAACGTCCCATCCATATCAAAAATGACAATTTTTTTGGTTGACATTACCGCATCTTTTCATAAAGTTCTTTGAGAGTTTGTACAAATAGGGGGTGGTTATTTGGGCATCTGGTTACTCTATATTCAGTAAAACCAAGATGATGAGCTATTTCAGCGTATTCGACTGTAAGTTCAAAGTCAGTTTCAGAATTGTCAATCGTAAAGGCGATGGGTACTATAATCACTTTTTTCTTGTTCAAACTTTTTAGCATTGATTCCAATGAGGGTTGAAGCCATTTCATTGGGCCTACTTTAGATTGGTACGCCAAATGAACACCTCTAAAATAAAGTCCTTCTGAATGAAACTTATCCTTTAATAATTCTACATGTGCACTTACTTGACGTTGATAGGGATCGCCGTCATCCACTATTTTTTGTGGCAATCCGTGCGCTGAAAAAACGAGTTCAAACTCATGAGCATCATCTTGGCCTAAAGAATCTTTAATAAGTTCAAGCAAACATCTATTGTATGTGTCATTAGTAAAAAAATGTTTTATTTCTACTAATACAGGAAACCATTCCATTTTATTGGCAGTTTCTTCAAAATCGTCCAATGAAGACTTAGTTGTGGTGGTTGAGTATTGAGGATACAGCGGAATTAAATAGACTTTCTGAATCCCTTCAGCTTTTAATTCTTTAATAACTTTTTCTGCCATAGGCGGAGTATAACGCATAACATAATCAATAACTACATCATTATTAATAGCTAATTTTAACTCTTGGATTAACTCTTTGGTTAAATCAACTATAGGAGATTTACCACCAATTTTGCGATAAATTTCTTGAGATTTTTCAGCGCGTGACAAAGTAATTATACCTGCAATGAAACGACGCATAAGTGTGCTTTTTGTTCGTATAATGGCAGGGTCATTAAACATATTTGTTAAAAACATCTCTACTTCTCGTAGATTATTGGGCCCACCCATATTTAAAAGAACGATTGCCTCTTTCATTTCACCTCATTAACTGTTTGTTTTTTGTAGTAGTGTACCATAACACAATGACTAAATTATTTAATTATAATAAAAATGAAAGTTTTTAAAACTTATAATGGTTAAAGATTAAATAATGGTTTAAGTGTAGGAGGTAAGATGGTTAGCAAGTATTTTTTAATCTCTCTTCTCCTATTTTCAACGCACTTATTCGCTGATTCACCCAAAAAAGAGACCTCATTATTTTTAGAATACGAACGTGAAGCGTCGCGACAAACAGATTCATCTTCGGATGAAAGCAATCCTTTTAAAAAAATCATAAAAACGATAACTCCCACGAAACCCCAAACTCCTTTTGTGAATATACCTGTTGTTCCTGTTGTGGCATCTGCTCCGGCTTCATTCCAAAGGCCTCCCATTGGACATGACGATCATCCTTATTTGATGGTTACTAAGCCTATTTTGACCTCAATGGAACCTGGAAAGAGTTGCCCTGACTCGACTGCTTTGAGCAGTGAGCCAAAAACGGATGATAAGCCCAAAAAATTTCTTTTTTCAAACCTCTCTTCTGCAAAAGAACGTGTTTTGGCAAAAGCTAGAGAGTTTTTGGGAACACCGTATGGATTTGGTAATAAAAGTTCATCACAAACCGACTGCTCAGGCTTTACACAGCAAGTCTATAGTCAACTTGGTGTTTCACTTCCTCATAGTGCTGCTGAACAAGCTGAATATGGGACTAAAGTGAGTTCTGATGATTTACAAGTCGGTGATCTATTATTTTATCGTACGTATAAAGATGAGCCATCACATGTTGCTATCTATGCAGGTGATGGGAAGATTATTCATGCATCATTCAAAAGTAAACGTGTTCAATATGATGAAATTGATAAAGGATATTATAAACAGCGTTTTTTGTATGCCAAACGTATGACAATAAATTCCGACTTAGCCAATGAGTAAATGATTGATGTCAGCTATTTATTCCATTTTAGACAAGCATTGGCTTTGGCGAGAAATAAATAGCAAGCTACAGCTTAGTTCTCCTGCCTACAGCTATTGGAATGAGAGTCGCCATATCAAACTTAACCGTTATGTATTTATTGAAAAAGAGACTCTGCCTGAGAAATATTCCCACATAGAAAAATCACTTACGGATCTTTCAGGTTGGCTTCCTACGAACTATGCAGCATCCAGTCTCAGTATGGATTCTCATATTTTTGCTTATAAAAAAATGCGTTTATACAATCAGTTTGAATACAAATATGTTAATGATATCAAATTTGTTAATCTCAAACGTTTTTTTACCGAAAATGGAATTTCGCTAAGTAAAAAAAGTTATGTACATTTAGGACGCTTAAATGATTTGAGTATTACCAGTGATTCACGTTTTTATCGTATTGATGAACATTATGGAGTCGTTGTTTACGATTGAGTTTTTATTCTTTTCGCCCAACGCAAAAAAAAACGTGACGGAGAGAGTTTTTCATCTAAAGCTTTCCCCCCCACAAGAAATTCTTTGAGACGTGAAGCCAAATAAGGGGCGAGGACGAATCCGTAGCCTCCTGAGCCATTAATCATCGTCAATTTTGGGTAGTGTACACACTCACTTAAGAAAAACTTTTCACCATGTACTAAGCCAGGATACAGATCGAGGGTGGCTTGCGCATCCACCAAAGACCCTAGCATAGGGATATAATCATTGGATCCTGAACGTAAACCAGTATAATCGCGCACTATTTTAATATTATCTAATTTTAATGTTTTTGAAGCTTTTTTAATCAACTTTGCCCTTCCCTTTTCAACATCATAAGAAATTGATTCAAAAGGTGAAAAATGGACATTATGGGTGGCTCCTATCGCCATAATATTTTCTTTTGACGTTGGTGAGATGGAAACATGATGGTGCAAAATAGTTGGCAGCTTTGTAGTCGTTTCAATATCGATACGATGCCCCCAAATACCTCGTAAAGTCAGATAAGGAACAGGAAGAAGTTTGGGGTACGCTCCAATGGTTAAAACGGCATGCCTGCACCTTAATGACCCTATACACCATTGCTCATTTTCGTATTTCAATGATTCTATTTTTTCTTCGTAAAAGTCTATGCCCTGAGCAAGTGCTTTGCATATACCTTGTGCATCGACTACAGCTGCATCATCAAAACATATAGATTCAGATATAGAAGCTTCCTCAGTTAACATTGAAAGAGTATTTTCGCATGCTTTGTTGCTATTTAATAGCGTCTCATTCTTATAATGCTTGAGCGTCAAAGAGTCTTTGTCATCTTTGGCTATGTGTAAAAGAGGCTTTTGAAGTGTATATTGAGGGAAAAATGTTGTATAAAAATTCAGGGCTTCGAGATGGGCTTCATGCATGATCTCTTTTAAAAAGCCTTCTTTAGAGATTTTTGGAGAGATAAAGGCCCCTGCTGCTCCGCTTCCTCCGCTTGCTATACCGTTTTGATCGATTAATGCAACACGTAATCCTGCTTTATGGAGAAAATAAGCACTGACGCAACCGTTGATGCCTGCACCAACGATGATGACATCATAAAGTGATGTTTTTGATGTCGGCAACGGTGTATATCTCTCTATAAATCATTCCAACAAGAGCTTTACGGTTAGCACGAACATTAAGATCTTCAGCATTGACCATCACGTTATCAAAGAAAGCATCTAATAGAGTTTTGAGGGCAAAAAGGGCATCAAGACGTTCTTCAAGATTCTCATACTCTCCACCAATAGTAATCACCGCTTTTTCATAGAGTGATTTTTCAGCATCTTCACTCAATAACAAAGGATTGATGACAAAAGCATTTTCCATTGTCTCGTCTTTTAAAATATTGGCTACACGTTTAAATGTTGAAAATGCTTCGACGAATGATTCTGAGGCAGCAATAATACTAATAGCATTGATACGAGCATCGATTTCGAGAATATCAAGTTCTATCGGTGTTTCTTTCGAAACTACCGCGTGAATAATCGAAGGGTTGCATGGATAAACACCTAGCAAACGATCGATGATAAAAGACTCAATATTTTTCTTGACATCTTTACCCTCAGGATAGATGTTTAAAAGCTGGTCGATCAGTGTTGAAAAGTTTAGAGGTATTTTATGCGCCAAAGCGATCTTAATCAATCCATTTACCGCCCTGCGTAGCGCAAACGGGTCACGTGAGCCAGTTGGAATCTCACCTATGCTAAACATACCGATAAGGGTATCAAGTTTAACAGCCATAGCGACTATCGCACTAAAAATGGTACTTGGTAATTCACTCTCTTCACCAGAGGGCAAATATTGTTCTTTAATTGCTAAGGCAACCTCAGAATCTTCACCGAGTGCTATGGCGTAGTAGTATCCCATAAGTCCTTGCAGCTCTGTAAACTCATAGACCATTTCACTCATTAAATCTGCTTTGGCAAGTTCCATAGCACGCTCTAAGGAAACTGGATTAATATTAGTATATATTAAATTTGAGAGGGTAGAAGCAACTATTTTTTCACGCTCGATTTTTTCACGTAAGGTCCCTAGACCCTTCATAAAGACGACTTTTTCCAGCCCTGATGCAGTGAGCCCTTTTTTGAGGTCATTCTGATAAAAGAACAGTGCATCGCTAAGACGTGGTCGTAATACACGCTCATTTCCTTGAATAACCTGTGTAAAATCATCTGCTAATGCATTGGATACAACCACAAATGCATTAATGAGTTTTCCATCTTTATAGACAGGAAAATAGCGCTGATGCTCTTTCATGGAGGTAACAATTACTTCAGGAGGAAGCTGTAAAAAAGATTTGTCAAATTTTCCAATCAAAGGGGTCGGGAACTCAGTGATAGCAACAACTTCATCGAGTAAATCTTCATCTATTTCGATAACAACACCATGCTCTTTTTCAAGACTTTTAAATGCCTCTAAAATCCTTACACGTCGTTCTTGTGGAAATAGTATGACCGAACCGCTTTTAAGTGTCTCAAAATAGTCATGGAGAGATGCAAGAGGTTTTGATTCAAAATGACTGATGCGGTGAACATACGTATGAGGGTATGACTTTACACCAAAAAGTTCTGCATCTACTTGCTTTTCACCCAGCATCACATTCATCCAGCGAATTGGCCGAATAAAGCTTTCGGTATTACTGCCCCAGCGCATGGATTTACCAAAATTAAGACCTTTGATCCACAGTTTGATCATATCATTTAAAAGATCATAACTTTCCTGACCCTTGATATTTTTGGAATAATAGAGAACCTCTTTACCCCCTTTTTGTGCTGTCAAAAGCTGTTTAAACTCGACACCGCATTTTTTAGCAAAACCAAGTGCTGCAGGTGTTGGTACACCATCTTTGATGGCCATTTCTATGGGTGCACCGTAAAACTCTTCTACGCTGTCTTCTTGCACCGTTTTAAACTCACGATGCCATAAAACAAGACGCCGAGGAGTGTAATAAAACTCAAATTCACACATTAATCCATTTTTTTCTAAAAGTGCTGCCCATTTTTTTTCAATCTCAGGGAGCTCTTTAAGCAAAGGTACCGCAGGAAGTTCTTCAACACCGATTTCGATCAAAAGAGGTTTAGTCATATTTTCGTGTCCAACTGTCATTATTTTAAATTTTATTGTAGCAATATCTTAGTTAAAAATCGCTGTTACGCTATAATAATATCCATGAAAACACCGCACTTTTATGCCGTTATTATAGGCTCTGAAATTCTGAATGCACGTCGTGAAGATAAACATTTTACCTTCATACGAAACGCTCTTATGAAACGTGGGCATAGCTTATTTGCTTCTTTTATTATCAAAGATGATGTAGATCTTATTCGTTCAATTTATACTATGATTATAAACGACTCTAATGCTGTAATGTTCAGCTTTGGCGGTATAGGTTCAACGCCAGATGACCTGACACGTGCTATTTCTGCTGAAGTATTTGATGATGGAAGACTTTTAACTCATTCAAAATTTTTAAATGATATCGTAGAGCGCTTCGGTGAGCAAGCCTATCCGCATCGTATTAACATGGCACTTTTACCTAAAAAATCAAAACTACTGCATAATCCGATTAATAATATGTCCGGTTTTTATCTCGACGATCGTTATTTTTTTATGCCGGGTTTTCCGGAAATGTCTCATCCTATGACGTTAGAAGCGTTGGAACTTTTTTATCCAAATGCTCCGAAAACTTATCGTAAAACATTGATTGCTCAAACCAGTGAAAATACTCTCATTGATGTTATGGAGAAACTTGACTCTTCTGTCGATTTTTCTTCACTTCCTATGATTAACAATGGATCACCTACCGTAGAAATTTCTATTGCATCAAGTGATCAGCAATTATGTGAAAATAATTTTGAACTTTTCATTTTGTATTTAAATAAAAAATCTATCTCATTTCAAGTGATATAATTTAATATTATTAAATAATTGACGATATACTTTAAATATTGCTTTTATGGGAGGGGAGTATGATTGGATTTTTAATTATTGCACTTGCTTTGATGATGGTTGCTTATGCATTGTATCGGCATTATTTTTTTCATAAAACACCAACTATCCGTAGAGATAAGCCTCATTTTACGCTCAAACTAGATCACGATTAACTTTTATTAGATGTAATGACGGTCATAAAGCTTATGAGACGCATCTTCATGAAGATTTATTTTTAATTCCTCCAAACGGTGTAGCCTTTGCTCCGTTGTTGGATGTGTACGAAATAAATTTGAAAAGGTAAAGTTTTTTCCATCAAAAGGGCTAATAATAAACATGTGTGCATTTTCTGGTGTTGCCCCCCGCACTTCTCCTCTTCCGTTATAGTTTGTCAGTTTTACTAAAGCACTTTGCAGCCATTCAGGATGTCCAGTAAGGCGTGCGGCTCCTTCATCTGCCATAAACTCTCGTGAACGGCTTATGGTCATTTGAATCACCGTTGCAGCAATGGGTAAAATAATTGCCATTGCAATCATTACGATAGGGTTTAAACCCCGACTGTTACGATTTCCAAACAGCGTCCCAAACTGTAATATATTAGCGATAAAAGCAATGGCTCCAGCTATCGTAGCTGCCACTGTCGCTATTAGGATATCCCGATGACGGACATGGGAGAGTTCATGTGCCATAACCCCCTCTACCTCTTCTTCATTGAGCAGTTCAAGCAGTCCTGTCGTTATTGCAACAGCTGCGTGTTGAGGATTACGGCCTGTAGCAAAGGCGTTAGGTATGTGATCGTGTATAATATAGACCTTTGGCATAGGAATATCGGCACGCTCAACCAGTCTCTCTATGACTCGATACAGCATTGGCGCTTCATTTGGATTGACTTCTGTCGCATTGTAATGGTTTAAAATTGCTTTATCCGAAAAATAATAAGCGTAAAAATTTATACCGCCTGTGAGAATAAGGGCTATAAACATCCCCATTTGTCCGCCTAACAAATCGCCAATAAAAATGAGTACGACACTCATCGTTCCCAGTAATATAAATGTTTTAAACTGCTCCATCTTTTACCCCTTGTAATAAGGCCAAAATTGATTTTTTATGCATTTTACGGGCGAAATCAATCGCGCCAAATCCATGTCCATCACGTGCATTTACATCGACACCCATATCTAAAAGTTTTTGAATTACTTCAACACGTCCATAGCATACAGCCCCCATTAAAGGGGTAAAGCCGCTGCGTCTTGTTGAAGTGTTTATATCAAAGCCCTCTTGAATGAGTCGTTCGATTATAGGTAAATTATTATACGTTACGGCTACATCAAAAACACTCACTCCCTCATTATCACTGTGAAGGGTATCGCCGCCTTGATCTATAATTAAATCAAGGATCTCTTGATCACAATGGTAACGCATGGCAAAACAAAGAACTGATTCACCATTTTCCTCTTCTTCATTTGGATTTCCACCATTTTTTAAATACTGTTTTATTCCAAGATAATTGTTTGCTTTTAAAAGTTCAATCCATTGTTCCATAATACACCCACAAAATAATATACTGCAAGTATAACACGTGATCTTCAACCCACATGTAGAGACTTATGCTAAAATTCGAAATTAAATTTTAAACAAGAGAGTTTTAATGAATATAATAGAAACTGAAAGCGCTTTCAAAGAGTGTGTCAATGAAATACAAAATACAAAGGGATATAAGAATCCGCTTGCTTTTGGAATTTGTCGTGTAGATTTTGGTCAACTTGACAGTGATAAGGTCCTTCAGGCAACTTACCCTCATATCAACTGGAATGAAAATTTTGGCAGTGCTGCTATTTTTGTCAAAAATGCACAGGAGCAAGGAATCGACATTGATTTTTCAGCGGATGAGGTGATTATCCCCGTAACTCTAAAATTTTTAGAGGGATGCTTAAATGCATTTACACCTTATTCTGATGAAGCGTATGGTGATGCCCATAAAAATATTCAAGTCATTTCAGCACTATACAATCAGATCAAAGAAAATGGCATGCGTGAAGGTGAATTTCGTTTGGTGATTCTTTTCAATGATGTTGCATGCAAAAGCGCTGAGGGGACGTATCTAAAACTTTATGCATTATCTACATCAAAAGTACCTCTTCGTTCTCTCAATCTTAATGGGGCATTTGGTGCATTACACAACGTTGCATGGTCAGATGGCCAGCCTATCGAACTTGAATGGTTGCGCGAAAACGAGATTGAGCTTAAATTTGCCAATGAATATCCAAAAATTGATTTTGTCGATAAATTCCCACGCTATCTTCAGCACATCATACCTGCGAACAATACCCGCATCTTAGATGATTCGAAAGTACGTTTTGGTGCACAGCTTTATGCCGGTACTACAATTATGCCAGGTGCGAGCTACGTAAATTTTAATGCTGGAACCACAGGTGTCAGTATGGTTGAGGGACGTATCTCAAGCTCTGCTATCGTAGGCGATGGGTCTGATGTAGGTGGTGGAGCCTCTATTCTTGGTGTATTGAGCGGAACGGATGGTAATCCTATCTCGATTGGTAAAAACACTCTTTTAGGAGCAAACAGCGTATGCGGTATTCCGCTGGGTGATGGGTGTATTATCGATGCAGGAATTGCGATTTTAGCGGGAACAAAAATTCTTATCTCATCGGATCAGCTTCCATTGATTCGAGCAGCAAATCCGGACACGTCGATTAAAGAAGCATCTGTATTTAAAGGTTCTGAGTTATCAGGTCTCAATGGACTGCATTTTAGACAAGATTCTCAAAATGGTGCTCTTATTGCTCGCCGATCAACACGTGAAGTAAAACTTAACGCAGATTTACATTAATTATTTAGATAAAGCCATTGCTTAAGGTGGCTCGTCTTATACTTTTAATATTTCAAACACAGAAGGAGCTTCAAATGATAAGCTCAAACATCTCATCTATCATGTCACAGCAAACGTTTATGAATAATAGTGCTAACAATGTGGCTAATGTTAACACGGACGGATTTGTTCCAAAAAATACGGTAATTCAAGAAGGTGCGGCGGGTTCAACTCAAGCAGTGACTTCAAATGCCACCAACAATCAAAGTGCAAAGTCTCAGACTGATCTTACCAAAGAAGTGACTGATCAAATAAGTATTGAAAAAGTGACTGAAGCCAATGTTGTTGCTATCCGAGCTCAGAATGAGATGTTAGGTTCGATGCTTGATATTAAAGCTTAGACAGTCTCTTTATACGTTTCTTCTGAACGATTAGTAGTGAAGGTTTTGTAAAAATATTCATACTGGATAATGTAGTTAAAAGCATACCGTTTGGATCAAAGTTCTCTACTTCGCTTCCAAGTTCGAGAGTGCTGATAACCGCCTTTCCAATAACCACCCTTCCCTTTACTCCATCTTTATCTTTCGTATGAATTCCCCAAATATTATGCATCACCATGACATTATTATCATACGTCCCTATATACAAAAGAACATGCCCTTTTTTATATAAAATAGTTTCAAAAGGGATTGCTTTATCTTTGATCAGTTCTATTTTTTCGGTGTTGCTTAAATCCTTAAAGGAAATTACTTCACCTTTTTTTGCCTGTTGGGCAGAATTTCGTGGTAAGAAAATACCAAAAGGAGTAAGATAATCACGAATCATTGATGAACAATCCCGCTCTTCAAACATTCCGCCCCATCCATACGTATTGTGTAGTAAATCACTTCCTAATTTCGTCAGTTCATTTTTGTTGATAAATTGAATACCAATATGTGCTGACTCTTTAGGGACGAGCAGTTTTATTATTTTTCCGTTCGCACCGATACTAAGTGCCTGATAGGCATTGTCTGTTTTTCCAGTATAGGGTAAGACCATACCAATGCGTGAGTAGGAAACAAAATGATTGTTGTCATTTTTTAAGGCCACTTTGTCTTGGGTAATAAAAAGTTTATCTTTACTTTTTAACAGCTCGATTTGTTCGAGTGTCAGAGGCACAATATCATTGGATTCAACCCAGCCAGATGCATTGTTGGTAAAGATATAAGCCCAAGCACCATCAAGAGAATAATGTGAAATGAAAATAGGTTCATTGAATGCAACACTACTATTTTGTAACATATCAAAAGGATAGCCATCACCTGCACGCTCTGGATTTTTATAGAGCGGTTTCATTGTTGGCAGAACACGAAGACTCATCCATTTGGTTGTTATTGCAGGTTGATTGATGGTCGAAAAAGTAGTAAAATTGCTTTGAACTTCCATTTCATGAAACCATGACGGGTCATAAAGTTTTAAATTGCTCCCGTAACCGGCTTTAAACGCGCTAATAGGCCATGAAGCCTCTTTTAGACAAATAGGTGCGGCGGTATAAGACCATGGACGATAATACTGCGCTTCAAACAGTTTTTGAATATCATAAATATTTTCTTGATTGACAGCATTTTTATTAACGTATACAGAAATATCTTGCGGAAATTTTTCGAGGTCATTGACTCTTCTGGCATCTTGCGGAAGTTCATTTTCCATCTCTTGTGTTAATGTTTCTTCGTCCGATGAAAGTGACCTATTGTCATCTTTACAGATTAATGGGGGTGATAAAGGAAGTGGATCTTGAGCTATTGACGGTGACTTAGAAGCAGTACATCCACTTAAAACAATGAGTATAAACAGTGTAAAAATTTTGAAAACCATACAGCCTAAATCCTTTTTTAATCAATACTGCCAAAACGTCCAATAACACGTCCAATAACCTCTACTTCATCGCGTTGCGCAATGGAAATAGGATAATCTTTATTATCTGAAATAATATCAAGTTTACCATCAATTCTCACTTGTATCCGCTTGATAAAGAGACCATGTTCTGTTCGAATAGTAAAAATACCACCGCGCCCCACATCAGTTTTTGAACGATTAATAAAAACAATATCGTTGTAGCTAAAAGAAGGCTCCATAGAATCACCCGAAACATTAATAGCTTCAATATGACGTAATTCTCTCTCACCGCCTAAAGAGACTACAAAATTTTCACCAATCATTAATGGTTCACTTTCCAACTCATCATTAAGAGATCCTCCACCTGCTGAAGCACTTACAGATGAAAAGTATCGAACCATATAAAATCGGTTGGTAGGCTCTATCAAACTTTCAGGAGACTGATTGTACAAGAGCCAATTGATTGCAATTGAACGTTTTGCACAAAAGTCCAATAATTCATTAAAGGGTATTTTATTACGCTTTTTCATCGTAGCAAAATTCATCTGTGTGATATTTAGCAATTGAGCTACATCTTTATCAAAAACCTTTTTATCAGCAAATTCGCCGGATATAACATCTTTTATCGTTTCAACAATGTCAAAAAAACTTTTCATAATATAGAACCTCCACGCTTGATAAAAGAATTATGCCATACTTTTTTAAATAATATGTCAATTTGCAATATTATTTATCTATTTTTCTAAAATATCCTACTATTTGTCAATTAAATAATCACCAGGAGTAGACAATGTCAAAAGTAATTGTAAAAGCAAATGGATTTATGAATCGTTTTGAAACGAAAATGGAAGAGTGGGCTCAAAGAATTTTTTAATCTTTATCAAGTTCATTATCATTGTCATCATCATACTCTATTTCTCGTTTGGATAAATGATATCCACGAAAAATAAAAAGTAGAAATAGGATAAATAAAAGAATGATAAATGAATCAAGAAGTTGAATCCACATCACATTCCCTCTTGATAGGTCTCAAAGTTTTGTTTTATAGCCTCGTACAAAATTATTCCCGTACTGATAGCAAGATTGAGACTTCTACCCTCTTTTGTCATGGGAATGGTCATGCATTGTGTGGGTGAGTTTTCGAGAATATCAGAGGGGATACCTGTTATTTCACTTCCAAAAAAAAGATAATCTCCGGATTGAAATGTGTGGCTAAAATATGGAAGAGTGGTTTTCGTTGTTGCAAAAAAGCAACGCTTGCTTAAAGGGTTATGCATAAAAAACTCTTCTACACTCTCCCAAACATGAAGATCCAATTTTTCCCAGTAATCTAATCCTGCACGTCGAACAGCTTTTTCATCAATATCAAATCCAAGAGGTTTGATCAAATGAAGGGTTGAACCTGTATTAACACACAGTCGTCCAATCGCACCTGTATTATTAGGAATTTGAGGAGTGACTAGGACAATATTAAACATGGTTTAAAAAATAACCGTTCGGTTGTTTTGGACAAAAATGCGATCTTCAAGTGCAAGTTTAAGTGCTTTTGAGAGAACGATTTTTTCACTATCACGACCTGAGCGCTGCATATCTTCCCACCCTTGTGCATGATTAACATGCAGTACGTCTTGCGCTATAATCGGTCCTTCATCCAGATGATTATTGACAAAGTGAGCTGTTGCCCCGATGATTTTAACGCCACGTTCGTACGCTTGTTTGTATGGGTTAGCACCGACAAAAGCAGGCAAGAAAGAGTGGTGTATGTTAATGATTTTATCATCATACGCTTCAACAAAACGTGGCGTAAGAATACGCATGTATTTTGCCAAAATAATATAATCGATTTCTCCAAATTGATTCAGGCATTCTAAAACTTTCTTTTCATGTGCCTCTCTATCCAATCCTTCATGGGAAACCGTATAAAAAGGGATGTCAAATTTTGAAACCAATGGCTCTAAGGAGCCATAGTTTGATACAACACCTACGATTACCGCGTCTAATTCACCTGCTTCGTAACGAATTAAAATATCTCCGAGCGCATGAGATTCTTTGGTAGCCATTAAAACAATACGTTTTTTACGTGGTGCGATGACATCAAGATGTGCATTCTTTGGCAAAACGGCTGCTAATTCACTTTTTAGTGCGTCCATGTCTGCTTCGCCGCTGACAACACTGCGCATAAAAAATTTATTGTGTGTTCTATCCACAAATTCATTGTTGGATAAAATATTTAAGTTTCGGTGGAAAAAAATGCTGGATACTTTGTAGACCAATCCTTTTTCGTCGTTGCATTGAATCAAAATTCGATATTGTTCTGTCATAATAATATTATTTCTCTTTTATGGTTTCAAGTCTGCTATCAATGATTGCCAGCAGGTACTCTAAAAAATTTAATGTCAAATCTACTTTGGCTTCAATTTGAACATTATTAGGAGATTGAAAACCTTCAAATAATACCAAAAGGCGCTCACGTATGCCATCAAGTATTCTAGCTTCATCATCACGTACAGCAACTATTTCTTCAGTTTTTTGAACAAAAAAGACCTCTTGTTTGACAATAGGAGCTTCAGGAGTGAAAGCTTTTTGCGTGGTAACTTCTACAGTAGCAGGCTCATGCTGTGTCGACAACTCTTCTAGCTCTGCAAGGGTTGATAAAATAACATCTTTTAATTCCATGTGCGTAACAACCACCTTTCAAACTGGATAAATTCTGCTTCTTCGTCCATTTGGACAAAAAAAGACTTCATTTCATTATTAACACCTAAAAACTTTTTTCGCATCCCCGATAGTCTGCGAATTGCAATTTTTGCATCTGCGTTTGAAGGATCTTTTTTTAGAATTTCTTTGTAGATTTCAAGAGCTTCTTCTTTAAGCCCCTGAAGTTCATAAATATTGGCGAGTGTTAAAGTTTGCATTTCGCCGCGAAATTTGCAATAATTGAACCCATTTCAGAGGTTGAGCAGATCTCTTTTGCATCAAATGCTGAAATGTCTTTGGTACGATAACCTGCTGCCAATGCCTGTTTGATACCATAATCTATACGATCTGCTGCCGCATTTTCACCTAAAGCAAAACGAAGCATCATAGAGGCACTTGCAATAGTAGCGATAGGATTTGCTATCCCCTGCCCTGCAATGTCAGGTGCTGAACCGTGAATCGGCTCATATACGCCAATAGCTGCTCCAACAGAAGCCGATGGCAATAGTCCAATAGACCCGGATAGCATACTTGCTTCATCACTCAAAATATCACCAAAAATATTGCCTGTCAAAATAACATCAAACTGTTTGGGATCACGGATCAATTGCATAGCCGCATTGTCAACGTACATATGGCTCAATTGTACTTCTGGATACTCTTTAGAGACTTCGATGACCACTTCGCGCCAAAGTTGACTAACGTCCAATACATTTGCTTTATCAACTGAGCATACTTTCTTTGAGCGCTCCATTGCTATTTTGAACGCTACATGTGCGATTCGAATCACTTCATCACGGCTATATACCATAGTATTCCAGCCTTTATTCTCATCACGCCCTTTTGGTTCACCAAAATAGATGCCTCCGATAAGTTCGCGTACAACCATCAAATCAACACCCTTAATAATTTCAGGTTTAATTGAGCTTGCATTAACCAATTCGTCATACACATTTGCTGGACGAAGGTTAGCAAATACTCCTAATTCTTTACGAAAACGAAGCAATCCGCTTTCTGGACGTTTTTCTCTCGGGAGCGTATCCCATTTTTCACCGCCAATAGCACCGAATAAAACTGCATCACTAGCCAGTGAAACGTCGATTGTTTCTTGAGGAAGGGGGTCTCCTGTAGCATCGTATGCACACCCTCCCATTAGCACTTCTTGGTAATTAAATTCTATATCTTCACATGCAGCAACTGCATCAAGAACCTTGGTCGCTTCATCAATAATTTCAGGACCGATTCCATCGCCTTTAATAAGGGCAATATTGTATTTTTTCATATAGTTAGTTTCCCTTCGCTGTGATTTCAGCTGTAGCAAAATTCATCAATCCGCCTGCACTAATAAGCTCTTGCATAAAAGGGGGGATAGGGATAAAGTTATAGACTTTTCCGTTCGTCGTATTGGTAATCGTACCTGCATCCATATCAATACTTACAGCTTCACCCTCTTTGATTTCCAAACTCTCTGGAAGCTCAAAAATAGGCAATCCCATATTAAAGGCATTGCGATAAAAGATACGGGCAAATGTCGGAGCAATAATGGCAGCAACACCTGCAGCTTTAAGTGCGATAGGTGCGTGTTCACGAGATGAACCGCATCCGAAATTTTCATCAGCAACAATAATGTCACCCGGAGTCATTTTGCTCACAAATGTTGGATCTGCATCTTCCATTACGTGTTTTGCAAGTTCTTGCGGATTAGAGGTGTTAAGGTAGCGGGCGGCAATGATAAGGTCGGTATCGATATCTTTACCGAAATTCCAAACTTTCCCTTCAATTTTTTGCATTAAGGTATCCTATAAAGTATGATTAATTAAAGAGATTATAGCCAAGAAGTGTTGAAAGAGTTTTAAAGCCCCTCAAATTGGGAGACTTACTGTTTTGGTCTAAAGGCTTTAATAACCTCTTCATTGCACTCTATATAATCTCCGCCGATCAAATCGATACAGTAAGGAACAGCTGGAAAAACTGCATCCAAACATTCGCGAATTGATTTTGGTTTACCTGGAAGATTGATAATGAGCGATTTGCCACGTATTCCTGCCGTCTGTCGTGACAAAATGGCTGTAGGAACGTATTTAAGGCTAACTTGGCGCATAAGTTCACCAAAACCAGGCATCAGTTTTTCACAGACATTTTCAGTAGCTTCTGGGGTTACATCACGTAATGCCGGGCCTGTACCGCCCGTAGTTACTACTAAGCAGCACCCTTGGACATCACAAAGTTCTATCATCGTTGTTTCTATTATACTTTGGTCATCAGGTATACAGCGGTAAACAATCTCATGTTCTGATTTTAAATAATCTTTCATGGTATCTTGGATGGCTACCCCTGAAATGTCTTCATATATGCCTGCACTGGCACGATCTGATGCTGTTATTACCCCTACCTTAATCATTGTGACTCCTGTAAAAAATGGTTTCCGGTTCTAATTGACGTAACGGTTCCAAAGGTGCGAAAAAAATTTCGTGCTCCAGTGACATCGATTACGTTATCCTCAAGTCCCAAAAAGACTTCAATGCGTATTCCTTTTGCAATAAGCGATTCCATGAGCATTGCCGTCCATTCGAAATAAAGTAACTCACGCAGTTGACTTTCATTTGCTTGGTAATCTAAATCAACCTCTTCAACACACCGTGGTGAAAAACAGCTGATTAGAAAATTATCACGATAATGGCTGGGATCTTTAAGATATGCACCTAACTGAAGCCGTTTAAAGGATTCTTTTTTGGTTTGAAAAAATGCAGGGGAGAAAAGTTGCAGCGTATCAATACGTTTCGTTGCTCTGGAAGCATGTACCACTGCTTTAATAGCACCGTAACTAAATCCAGCAACTGTGTAATCACTTTTATCTAAAAATTTCTCAAAAAAACGGGCGTCATTTGTGAGTGAAAAACCACTATAAAATATCATTCATGGTCTCTCGTGCGAGGGCTTTGGATATGGACTCATATTCACTCAAAATAATTTCAAGTTTATCAAGGCTCTTTTCATATTTTTCTAACAGCATGCGACACTCATCATACAGTCTGTTCATCAAAGCAGATACATCGTCTGAGCATGGAATCAATGACGTTCCCATGCCGTATTCATTTATCATAGCCTCCACAAGTTCCCTGGCTACGAGCAAGTCATTGGAAGCATTGGATGCGTGTTCGCCAAAATGAATCTCACAAGCAACCATACCGGCAAGGTGAATCAAAACATGCTCTTCTATCTCATGCTTTAAAAGCGGCTCGGACACCGGTGGGGTTATTGTGTCATTACTTAGAGTGATTTTTTCATACGGCAGGTCAAACCACGTAGCTGCAAACGTTTTTCCTGCTTGATATCGTGCTTGATGATGGCGTTGTTTCTCAGTGAGCATTGCCAACCGCTTTTTCCCCAGCATTACTTTGTCTTTAACCGCTAAAAAATGTTCTTGTTTCACTTGAAATTCTCTATTACGCAGACATAATAATGCAGCTTCATTGACCAAGGCTGCCAGCGAAGCTCCATTAAAACCAACCGTCATCTTGGCGATATCGTTCATATTCAGGTCATGAGGTATGTGCTGTAAATACTTTTCTAAGATCAAAGAGCGTTCAAGTGCAGTTGGGAGCTCAACAAAAATACGACGATCAAATCGCCCTGCACGCAACAAGGCATTGTCCATTACTTCTATGTTGTTGGTCGCTGCAATAACAACGATACCGCTGGTGTCTTCAAAACCATCCATTTCGGTTAAAAGCTGATTGAGTGTCCCCTCACGCTCGTCATTTCGTTCGCCGCCACGCTTTTTTCCTACAGCATCAATCTCATCGATGAAAATAATGGAGGGGGCATTTTTCTTTGCCGCAGAAAAAAGTTCATGAACCCGTTTTGCACCCATGCCCACATATATTTGAACAAAAGATGCCCCGCTTTGATAGAAAAACGGCACGTCTGCTTCTGCTGCAACTGCCTTGGCAATCATAGTTTTTCCAACACCTGGAGGTCCTACGAGTAATACACCGCGTGGCATCCGTGCACCAAAACTATAATAGCGTTTGGGATTGCGTAAAAAATCAATAATTTCTTCGAGCTCTTCTTTGACATCACCAATACCGCCAATATCACTAAATCGTACTGTCGATTTTACGGGCGTAGGCGTATTATGAATAGTCATGTCGGTATCTAAAGATTTAGAAGAGGTTTGCTGGATCATTTCTTCATGCTCTACTTTGTCAATACGACGCGTATTATAAACCCAGCCAATAGCACCCAAAATAATGGAAATAACAAGTACAAACCATATCCAGCCAGTTGATTTTTTTTCTTCAATTTTTAAATGTGAGGTTAATTCAATCGGAAGTTGTGATGAAGGAATTTTTACAACACCTTCCTTCTCTGTAAAAATATAAACATACCCTCCATCTATAACAGCTTTTTCTACACGATTGGATTCAATAATACGGGTGGCATCATCAAGAGAGACGAGAGTACTGCTATCTCGTAAAAGCGCGTAGAGCAACAGCAAGAAGATAATTCCTCCCGATGCCAATAAAATAAGTTGATTGCGATTAAAATTGAGCTGTATTATGTTCATTTTCTACCTCATATTTATCAATATTAATCCAATTTCCCGATAAATCTTCATTACTTTTAACGTAAATTTTATTGAAAAATTGATCCAGCCCTGTATAGATACTATCATTACCAGACTCAATAAGTACTTCGAGTGGAACGTTAACCTTATGGCGAAATTCCAGATTATTCAAGGAAATAAGTTTATTCAGCTCTATCAAACGATGGCTAGATACGGTTCCGTTGATCTCAGGTTTCATTACGGCACTTGGCGTTCCGTCTCGCTTAGAGTACGTAAACGGGTGAATGTGTGTGAGATGTAATTGGCGAAGATTTTTCATAGCTTCCTCCCAAAGAGCATCACTTTCTCCCGGATGTCCTACAATAAAATCTGTTCCCAGTGCAAATCCTTTTGTATGAAGCATTCCGAAAAGTTCTACATCGCTCTCATGGCGATTACGACGGTTCATAATTCGAAGCATATCATTAGAGCTATGCTGGATGGCAATGTGTAAATGACGTTCAAGCCATGGCTCATCTAAAATCTCACGAAAGGCTTCATTGATCTGTATAGGTTCTAAGCTTCCGACTCGAATTCGGCGAACACCTCGAATAAGAGACATCTTTTGCATCAAAGAAGCGATATTGCGTCCTTCTCCTTGGCCATAACTCCCTACATTGGTCCCTGTAAGGACAAATTCACCGAAACCATTGCTTGCAAGACGTGATACTTGTTCAAGAATTTTAGCTTCGTCCATACTGCGTCCATCACCGCGTACAAAAGGAATAATACAGTAACTGCAGCGAAAATTACACCCCTCTTGAATTTTGATAAAAGCTCTTGATTTACCGACAAATTCATCCACAATGGCATCATCAATATAGTTCAAATCACCGATCTCATAAAAGCGGTTTTCACTCGATAGAAGAGCATTGATCTTCATTTTTTCAGATTGCCCAAAAACACCATGAACTTTGCCAGCACCAAAAAGGCTCTCACCTTTGGTATGTGCACCGCAACCGGTCAAAAAAAGCTTTTTACCTTGTTTTTCTATACTGTTAATATAGCCGCGAACACTGACATCGGCACCATTGGTTACGGTACAGGAATTTACAACGACAATTTCTGCTTCATTCTCATTTTCAGTCACTTCGTAATCTTGAAGGCCGCTCATCATTACTTGGGAATCAAACACATTGGTACGGCATCCGAAGGTTTTAAAATAAACTTTTGGTTTCATGACTCCTCCATTGGAGGTGGCATTTTATGAGCAATTGGCCCTGTATACAATGTCTGAGTAGGATAGGATATAGTAATATCATATTCTGCATTGAATGCATCTACGATATCAGCTGAAATCGTACTGCGCAATGTTAATGTGGCATAGGCATTCGTTAGATACCATGAGCTGACCTTTATCCCGTTTGGCTCGATAAAAGTAAAGATACGTGGTTCAACATTAGTATTTTTTAAACTGTATCGATCACGCAGTTTATTTAACTGTTTACGGGTGATATCGGTATACCCTTTTGAATATTTTCGGCAAACTTCTTTGGCAAGATGAGCCGCCTTTTTATGATTGGAATCAAAAGTGATGGTAATATCAATCCCATCCCATACCGTCTTGAGTGCCCCATGCGTGTAGTTGGCAATAAGTGAAGTGAAAATATAGTTATTGGGGACAAAGATAATTCGTCCGGCACGTCGATTGTGTTCAATAGTGGTCAATGTAACATCTTCTAAAATGGTCATACGTTGAAAGGATATATCCAAGACATCACCTAAGTAGATCATTCCATCTTTTTCAACACGGATACGGTCACCAACATGAATCGATCCACCTAATATAATGACCAACCATCCAAGGAGACTCATAAACCAGTCTCGCATAGCAATGGCGATACCGGCGGAGGCAAATCCTAAAACCGTTGCAAAATATCCAACATTATCGATATAACTGAAGATAGCAACTAAAATAATCAAGCTAACATAAACAAAAGTGACAATTTTATTAACCATGTAAAATCGTTCATTGTCTACAACATAATGCTTAACTGCGCGTTTTACCAAAAAAGTAATAAAAAGCAAAATAATAACCACAACGAAGAGTGTGAAAAGTTTGTAAAGCTGATCTTTGATCTCTTTATTGATTTTTGCTTCTGTGGATTCAATGCGTTTTTCATACACATCTGCTGTCATAGTTAACGTATCCAGAGCAAGCTTGAACTTTTCAACTTTTAATTTACTTGTTTCAAATTGTTCGATATCTTTATCGATTGGATTTAACGCAATAATCTTTTCATACAAAGAAATTTGATGAACCAAATTGGCAATAATCTCTTGAAGGTCTTCTTTGCGAAGAAGATAATCTTGATACTGACTGCCTAGACGCTTTATGTATGAAAGCCCTACAACAATCTCAAAAGGATTGGTAATATTAGGCATTTCTCCCGCTTCATCAGGTTTGAGCAGTAATATGAATGGGGATGCACCTTGTGCCTTTAAAAGATCAATTTGTTCAGTTAAAATTTTTTCTTTCGCTTGAAGTGCCTCAAGTTCAAGTTTTTTCTCAGCATTTGAAGAACTGTTTTGTAGTTCATGAATACGATCTTTTACCTCGATTAAGCTTTTGCGCGAAGCACGATACGCCATATAGGAATCATAACTTTTAATCCAAATGCTATTCTCTTTTAGAAGATCTTTTTGAAGTTTTTCCAGTTCATTGCGCAGCTCTTCACTTGCAGCTTGATTTTCTAGCTCAGCATTATCTACTGCCTGAACGCTTTGAGCAGGAGCAGCAAGTGATGAAGCTGTGAAAGAAATGAGTAATAATAACGGTAGTAAAAAGTTCGTATATCTCATTTTTGAAATCGTCTTAAAATGGATTTTACTGTATTGATATCAACCGTATCCGTCATTGTTACACCACCGATGGACTGGGGTAGAATAAACATAATACCACTGTCTGAACTTTTCTTATCAAAAAAGAAGCTTTCGTAAAATTTATCAACATTGGCAATCTCATAACTGAGAGGCAAATCATAGCGTTGGAGAACTGCACGGATACGTTTCACTTCATCCATGGTCATAAGCCCTATAGCGCATGCAAGCTGATTGGCCATTTCCATTCCTATTGCAACACTCTCTCCATGCAAATAGGTTTCATAGTGGGTTTCATTTTCGATAACGTGACCAAAAGTATGCCCATAGTTAAGTGCAGCACGCAGTCCATGTTCTTTTTCATCTGCTTCAACAACACGCGCTTTCGTTTCAACTGCCTGGGAGATTGCACTCAAAAGATTGTCTCCTTCACGTAAATAATTTTTTTCCAACCACTCGAAAAAATCTTTGTTAAACGTAACCGCCATTTTAACAATCTCGGCTACCCCTGCACCAAATTCTCTGGTAGGAAGAGTTCGTAGAAAGCTGGGATCAATATGTACTGCACGAGGCTGATTAAAGGCACCGATAAGATTTTTCCCAAAACGGTTATTTATTCCTGTTTTTCCTCCAACACTGGCATCTACTTGTGAAAGCAATGTTGTGGGTATCTGAATGAAATCAATACCGCGATTATAGACACTCGAAGCGAATCCCCCCATATCACCAATCACTCCTCCGCCAAAGGCAATCAAAAGCGATTTACGGTTTAATCGGTGATCAAACATCCGATCCAAGATAAATTCAATGGTCTCGAGATTCTTATATCGTTCACCATCAGCGACGGTGATAATATAAACTTCTTTTGCCCTCAACTTTGACAAAAGAGTTTGCAAATGTAAGCCGGCAACTTTTGGATTGGTTAAAATGGCCACCTTGCCATCAAAATCAATATTACTGAGCGGACCTATATGAATGGGGTAGGAGTCGTTAACGATACGTTCTAGGGATATATTAATGGTCATAAAAAGCCTATTTTAAATTAAAGTATAAATTTCTGCCTCATAAAAGGCAAGCTTTAGTGCCTTAGCGGCTAGCGTAGTTAATCGGGTCTTTTGCTCTGATTAACGTTTCAAATATAGTTGTACATTATGATACTTTAATTGGGCTTAAATTATATTTGAGTAGGGATAAAAAGCTGATGATAACCATCAAGTTTTGTGTACAAAACTTCCGGATCGGTGGCAAAAAGACGTTTGATTGGACTTACAAACATTTTCTTTGTAAAAGGAAGACATTGTAAAAAGTTGTCATATCCACGTAAAAATCGAATCGGATTATCTTCTGCTTTAACAACACGTATTGATTTTGAAAAGATAGTAGACAGGTTGTTAAAATGCTCAATGGTTTGTACACACTGTTCTTTTTCTTCAAGGGCAGAATCAATCAATTCCAAATTAAATCCAAGCTGTGATGCAACATCAAAAATGGTTGTTGAAATATGTTCAACGTGATTATCTTCACCCAAAATAACAATACATTGTTGAAGTGCTGAAAATGATCGATTGGCTAATTTTAAAACAGGTACATTTCCTTCAAACAGTTTTTTACGTACGCTAGTACGTTCAAACATACTTTGTGAAACTAAAAATAGGCCAATATGATGCTTTTTGATATCGCTAAGAATCATATCTTCTTTCACACAGAGATCATAAACAATTTCAACTTCTACTCCATCACTGCGATAGGATTTAATCTCTCTCAAATGATCAATATTCCCGGGATTAATAACTTTAATCAAAAGTGGTTTTTTTAATTTTTTCTGAATGTAAACACTTCGTCGTACAAGTTCTGAAATTGTCTTATGTTTTTCATACGCCATATCTATATACAAATAAAGCTTACTTCCAAAAGGAGCCGGAAACTGCCCAAGCTCACGTTTAATCGCACGATAAACAGATTTTAATACATTGGGCTCACCCACCAGAATCAATATATCATTAGGCTGAATCATTTTTTGATCAGAGGGGATAATCAACTGACGATTTCGATATATTGCAGCGATTTTCCAATTGTTTTGTTCAATGGTACCAATATGCCGATAGACAAATGAACTTCCAAATGGTACAAGTACCTCCATGATTTCACCATGTCCTAGACCAATATTTTGAGCCAAGACAGGTATATTTGGAAGATGATCGATGAGGTTGAGTGCTAAGATTTGTCGCATATTAATCCACTCTATCCCATCGTTAGGGCTTTGTGTGTTCCATAGATCTAGGGCAATAATGCGTATATTTGGTTTTAATAAACGGATATTCTTGATGGTTTGTTCTAATTCAATTTGATTTTCCATTGCCAAAATAGCTTGAGTAAAATCTTCCTTTAGTATTGAGGCAATTTTATAGTAACTTGTTGGATCAAAATTAAAAAATTTAAAGCGTGATTGATTGTATCCTTCGTAACTTTCATCACCCTTGGCATGTAGTACGTAATACAAATTTTCCGTCGTATAAGTACCAATGACACGTTCAATGAAATGGTGGCCAACCACCCCATCGCTTACGATTAAAATTCTCTTCATAGCCTTGGAACTCCCTAATAATTGGTGTGATTGTATCATAGATTATTTTTTCATCAGCTGTACTGACTATCGCGTATTATTAATGTTAATAAAAATGTTATACTGTCATATATTGGCATTAAACTTGGGAGATGAAGTATGAGGGTTGATAGTAAAAAGTTTTTCATTGCGTTGATTGTCTTTTTTACAGTTGTGATTGGCATGGGAGTTCGTGAGTATACAAATGCAAAATCTAGCAGTTTACAAAATATTCAAGCAGAACTCTTACAAGCTGCTACTTCGGCTTCCATTATTACCGGTAGTCATTACTATGATAAATTACTAACCTCTCAAGTCAGTCCTGTAGATTCTGCTACAATCAATGAAGATATTACTTTATTGACGCAATCCCATAATATGAAAAATCTTTACACTGTTTATATGGATGCAAATAATACAGTACGCTATGGTGCAAGTACATCATTAGACGACAAGTTTATTCAAGCTATGTATCCGGTCAAAAATAATTCTGTGAATTTTACTAAAATCTTAAGCAACAATGTCCCTTACTTTCAATTTGATACAAAAGGTGGCTACCATACCCTTTATTTGCCCGGTATTACATCATCAGGAATTCATTATATAAATATTGCTGTTACTAATCCCATTTCACTTCAAAAAATATCACAAACAGCTATATTTGACACCATTGCAAAATCACTGCTTTTATTTTTAGGTATCTTACCCCTTTTAGTTCTTTATCGAAATGTCCTCTCGGGTACTGCAAACCGTCTCAATAAAGAAGTGGATCAAGCCCATGAAAAACTACATGAAACCACCACCTTGCTACACGATAAAGTTGAAGAAAAAACCAAAGAACTTATTAATGAAAGCTTTATCGATTCTCTCACACATCTTCCTAACCGGCATCGTCTTTTGTTCGATATGGACCGTAATGATTATGATGCCCTGATTGTCATTCATCTTCTAAATCTTTATGATCTTAATCGCTTTTTTGGTCCATCCGTATGTGATTCTCTACGACAGCAGTTCGCGCTTTTTCTCGTAAAATCCAATTTGAATTCTTATCGTTTGGGTCGTGACGAGTTTGCACTTTTAGTCGATCAGAAACACAATTATGATGAATTGGTATATTTTGCCCAATATCTTTTGGAGCTGTTTAGTACCCATATATTTCGCGTTCTTAATGAGAATATCACTATACTTTTTAGGTTGGGAATAGACGCCAGTGAACATTTGAGTCTTGGTAATGCTGATGAAGCTCTTTTTGAAGCAACTCGATTATCAGAAAATTACTCAATATTTAAAGAAAATAATGAACTCCAAAATGAACAAAATCAGCACATTGCCAGTGCTACATCAATTCGTGAAGCGTATTTTGATGGACGTATTATTTGCTATTATCAGCCAATTGTTGCAACGAAAACCGGAAAAGTTGTACTGTATGAAACACTCGCACGACTGATTGATAAAAATGCAACGATTATTTCACCTTTAAATTTTTTAACGATTGCTAAGAAAACCGCTCTCTATCCTGAAATCTCACGAGAAGTCATCCGTCAAACGTGTGAAGCATTTTCTTCTAGAGAGGAAAGTTTTACTCTTCATATGTGTTCGCTTGATGTTATAAACACTCATACCATTCACTATATTGAAGAGATGGTTGTCAGTACCGACACGTCGAAGCAGGTAATATTTGAACTTTCTGAATCTGATATCTATGATAACTTTTTACAGGTATCTCAATTTATTACAACGATGAAACGTTTAGGAGCCAGAATATCTATTGATAACTTTGGAGCTGACACTTCTAATCTGGAAAATATGATTCATCTTGATATAGATTTTATAAAAATAGATGGCGGATTTGTCAATAAGATTGTTAAAAATAAAAAGTATTTTGACGTTGCTCGGGCTATCGTTGAGTTAGCCAAAGCACTGGAGGCAAAAACAATTGCAGAAAATGTTGAAGATGACGATACCTTTGCCCTTCTTCAGTCAATAAATGTTGACTATGTTCAAGGATTTTACATTGGCAAGCCTGCTCATCTACCCTAAATAATCCCCTCTTGTCCAAGGCGATAGAGTGCAAAATCGTACTTTATGGGATCTACTGGATCAAATTTTTTCAGTGCATCGGTTAATTCTTGCGCTGCTAAAAGATCGCATTGTTTTCGATGCAATAACCCTAGGGTAGTTGAAACCTTAAACGTATGGGTATCCATAGGCATAATAAGTTCGCAAGGTGACATTACGGACCACAACCCCATATCCAGAGAATCTTCGCGTACCATCCATCGTAAATACATCATCCATCGTTTCATTGCTGAAGCATTGGATATTTTTACAATGGGTTTGCCTATGAGAAATGTGTACCCTTTGGAGCGGTAAGGATTAAGAGAATAGAGTGTTTCGATAAGCGCATTAAGACCTTCTAATACTCCTCCCTTGCTGTAGCCTGCACGAAATGCTTTTTCCACTCCTCCCATGCGCTTTAAAGCACCTAAAGTAATAAACCACTGGATAACATCTTCATTACTTTGAAAACGATAGTATCTTCCCTCTAACGCTACACGTATGGCATCTTCGTCTAAATCAATAAGATCATGTTCCAAGGATTGCAAAAAGCCAACAATAGCGCGTACATTACCATACGCAAATACAGCACATGTTAACGCATTGCATTCATCTCCATGGGCTCTTGCAACCATGAGAGGATCTGGTTTTTCGAAAGAGAGTTCATTCGTACAATTACGACGTTCTACTTCTGCGTCAAGACGCTGCTTTAATTTTTTCATCGTCCTAGCTGATAAAGTTTTTTACGCTCTGA